>BLMC01000012.1 GCA_011959805.1 Lachnospiraceae bacterium
CTTTCATCTCCTTTGCTCTTTCATTTGATAGTATAGGTTGTTCAACTTTTTCTGTTCACATTTATATACTAACACCACTTTCCCACATCCTGCAAATAGTGTTGCCCACAGCTCCATAAGACGGGGAGTTATACACTGCCCACAATGCCGAAGGCGACTGAATCCTCTTTCCTTCTTTCCATAATTAGGAAAATTATTGTTAAAATATTATTATTAAAAGAAAGTATTTTGTCTTTCATAACATTTATTTATAAGGCTATCTTTATACTTTTTGTCATATTTCTACTTGACAAGTCCTTTTAGAAGTTGAATTCCTTTGCTGGTGATAGTGGTAACTCTATTTATTGGCTACACACTGTTTCGCCTGTTCCAATACCTGCAATGCTTTTTCTAAATTTCTGCTTGCTTCGTTTTTGTTCTCAATCATTTCTGATACCTCATTCTTTCTGTGCTGTGTTGGCAGTTTCTGAAAATAAAAAAGGTAGCTGATTTTCTGTTAAGATAATCGCTACCAAATAGTAAACAATATTCAATTTTTTCTGATTCGTTGGAACTACTTAATCTTCAATACCTTCTTCAACCTTATCAAGAATATATGATGTAAATTTACCCTCCACACTATCACTCGGAAAATCTTCTTCCAGTTCTTTCCGTTCCTCCTCAAAATTTTGTCGTATTTCTTCTTGTTCTTCGGGCGTCATGTCGTCCCAATTCTTGTTATTAACATAAACACAACCACTCATTGTTATAGCAATCATGATAAACAAAAGAATAATGAAAAACAACTTTGAAATCCTTCCCGTTCGCTCCATAATTTTTCCTCCTAAATTCCTAATCGTGAAAGCAATCCTAACGCAGTAATAAATAGCACTGTAATTATTGCTGTTGCCGCTATTATAGCAATTATACCTATTGCTTTTTTGTATTCGTGGCTCAATTCCTTCTTTTCTGGCGCTGGAACAGATATTTTTTCAGTACCTAACAGAATATAATCTGCACTTACATGGTAAATTTCTGTTAGTTTAATGATATTGTCAATTTCTGGCTTTCCTTGTCCACTTTCCCATTTGGAAATTGCTTGCCTGGAAAGTCCTAACATCTCGGCAACTTGCTCCTGTGAATAGCCTTCTTTTTTACGCAGCTCTTGAAGCCTTTCCGATATGTTCATGTTCATCACCTCCGTTTCTATATTTTCCATTATGTCCATGTTAATTACCTCCTTGTGGACATAATAGAATAATTTGTGAGTTGCATACTACCAACAGCTATTTAATTGGTGTCAACTAATCGTTGCAGTTACGAAAATTTGCGTTGCATTAGGATTTTGGAGTGAATTTGCTTGATTATAGCATAATTCTGTCTGAATTTATATAACAAATATGTAAATAAAAAATCTGTGAAAACACAACGCAAAAACTCAAATTTATTTTAAATTGTTCTGTTTAATCATCATCTGCCTTGCCCATACTCTCTGCTCGGTGCTGATCGCCCTCGGCTTATACTTGCATGTATCGAAGAAATCCGCAACAAGTGTGTTAGGTTTCCGCATGACCGTTTTATCCCTTTTTTCCTTATAATAATCCAGAAAAACTCTTGCAGATAAGACCGTTTTCATGTAAGATAATTTACAAATCTGCAAAAAAATAGGAGTGCCGAAGCACCCCCATTCCCTAAACCCTCTTGCAAAATTCGCAGTGTTGATTTATAATCATCTTAGAAGCCGAAGGATTCAAGCACGTCCGACGATTGTTCAATCGGAAACGAGTAATCAAATTTAGAAAAACAAACGGATCACTGGCTATTCTCTATTCGCAGTAGAGGATAGCCTTTTCCGTTACTTGCGGTTGTGTTTATTGTCTATGTATGTCAAGGCTGCAAAAATCACCAGCACTAACGTAAGCACTTCTAACGTATTCATACCGACCTCCTTTCCGTTTCCAGAAAGGACAACCGCAGACTATCCCTACTCGTTCTAATCTGACTAAAAGAATTATAGCACGTTATGTCGAATAATGCTATAAAAGATTTGCGTTAATCATTCCGCCGCTTCCAATACCACCTCTGCAAATTCCGCATCGCTTATATTTTCCAGTTTCCCCAAGACCTGTCCGGCAAGTTCCACCATGTCGCTGTCCTGTATGTGGGGAATTATGTTCTTTATATCGGCAATCATAACCGCCCTGACCTGCCCCTCAAACACACACATGAAATTGATTTCTTCCACTATAAATTTATCCATCACTTATATCTCCCTCATAAGGGTAATCCTCCCCATTCACCTTTACCGTCCTACGCTTTACACATACAATCTCGCATATCACTTCATACAGTTCCTCATACAGACCTTTTTCACTCCAATCGCCATATTTCATGTGATGCTCATACTCAATATTTTTCTTAATGATTTCCATGTAGGCGCTGGCTTCATCCATCACATCAATCATACCATTATCCGAATTGCCCGGTTCCTGTTTTTCTGCTTCACTGATTGATAGGATTGGTATAACTCAGATCAGTATAATTAGTATTGTTATAATTAGGGTTTGATTTTTGAACTTCCAGAGGTTCGTTTTCTGAACTTCCGGAAGTCTGATTTTTGAAACTCTTGAAGTCTGGCTTTTAAATTTCCAGAAGTTCAATTTCTGAACTTCTGGAATCCTGATTTTTATACTTCCTGAAGTCTGGTTTTTGAACTTCTGTGGAAACATTGGTGTCGGCGGGTTCTCCTGCTGTGTTTTTCTCACCTGTCGGTGGCTCTGTAAGGACAAAATTCTTGACATAGATGATGTCCGGCTTTCCCAAACCCTGCCTTTTCTTCTCAATCAGACCAATCCCTTTTTGCTGTCAAGTGGACCTATGTCAATACTTTCATCAATTACCAACACCCGATTACAGTCTGCTCCTGCTTCTAACAATCGGGGTTTTATGGTATCTTCCAAACTGTCCTCTGCGTTCTGATAAATTACATTGACCGGCTCTCTGCTCTCTGCTGTTTCCTCACAGAGAAGTGCTTCGCCTTTTGTGAGAAGTGCCGCAAGGTGCAAAATAAAAGTGGTCTTTCCCTCTCCCGGATCGCCTTGCACAATAGTCAGCTTTCCAAAAGGAATATAAGGATACCACAGCCAGTTTACTTCTCTCGCTTCTACATCTTCCATGTTGATTAAACGATAATTTTTTTCTCTTTTTTCTTCCATTTGCGTCCTCCACTAAAATAATTTAACAATACAGCTGTTATTATAGCTATATTGTTATGAGCAAGTAGCAAAGCGGATTGCGAATGTCTGCTTGACTTGAGTTTCAGCAGAGCCTTTGTTATACTATATTTGCGAGATATAAATACAACAGGCTCTGCCTTTGTAGTGAAATGTCCTTGTCAATCGACAGGGGCGTTTTCATTTCTTGCGGCGTTTAACATATCTGCCACTTTCTTTTGCTGATTAGGATATACATACCCGTAAGTATTCAGCGTGATTTTAATATCCCTATGCCCTAACCGTTCTTTAATAATCAAAGGCTGTACACCTTGATTGATAAGATATGCTACATGGCTATGACGTAAATCATGTACCCTAATTTGCTTTACACCCGATTTCACACACGCACGTTTCAGCTTGTGCTGTACCGCTTCTGCTACAATCGGGAACAGTCTTTCATTATCCGGCAGACCATAACAACGGTTCACATACATTTCAATCTCTTTCGTTAAAAATTGAGGAATGTCAATTACTCTAACCGACTGTTCCGTTTTCGGCGTTGTAATAATATCCCTACGCTCCGTTCTGCAATAAGCATTAGTGATACTGATTTGATTGTTTTGAAAATCAGCATCTTCCTTTGTCAGTGCCAACATTTCCCCCTCTCTGCAACCCGTCCAAAAGAGAATTTCAAATATTACATAATACTTGCTTTCCCGGTCAATGCCGCTGATGAAACAATCGTATTCGTCTTTCGTCCAAAAGTTCAGCTTGTCAGCGTCAGACTTTCCCATTTTCTTAACCTTTTTACATGGGTTATTATTGAGATTGTAAATGTTACTTGCATGAGTAAATAATGCGGTAATCTGATTTTGCACCATGCGTAAATAAGTCTGCGAATACCCTTTTGCTCTGATAGCGTTCTGCCACTGGATAATATCAGAGGGGCTTATTTCGTTCATTTGCTTATTCTCAAAATACGGTAATACATGGGCTTCTATCATGTAACGCTTATTTTTTATCGTGCGTTCCTTTAGTTCTCCTGCTTTATCCCGGAAATACACATCAACAAATGCGCCTAACATCATATCCATATTGGCAGATGTACTTTTCAGAAATTCTCTTTCCCACTCCAACGCTTCTTTTTTCGTGGCAAAACCACGGCTTCTTTTTGTGCTTCTTTTCCCCTTTCCAATTTTCGTAATAGCATTGAGCAGTCCATTTTCCGGTCTTTTCATCTCTTGAAGCAGAAATTCCTTATCCCCCTTTCATGCGGTTTGATTCGGCTGATTGTAACCGTAAAACTTTGTTTCCCAAAATGCTTTTGGCACTTTCCCGGCTATTACAAGATAACCAGCCTTTTTCAATTCTCCATTAAGTTCTCTTATCAACTTGTAAACATGACCTTTAGATACTCCTAATTTCTTTGCTACATCTTCCGCTGTCATCATGTGGTTTTCTTTCAATAAATTTCCCTCTCTTTCATTTCTTGTATTGTTACAAGTTTTCTTGTAATTCAAATATATTACATTATTTCTAGTTTGTTAGTATGTGTTATTAGATTTCTTGTAATATATACATTGATTTTTGTATCTACATATGTTACATTATTCTAAAAGGAGGTTGTGAAATGAGATTAGGCGAATATTTTGAGGTTGGAAAACGAATGAAACAAACCCGAACTAACGCAGGAATTAACCAACGTGATATGTCTTCAAGACTTTCTTTGACCAATTCCTCATATTCTAATTATGAAAATGGATATAGCGAACCGCCAGTCGAAACAATATTAAAATTTTGTGATATACTTGGAATTACTTTAAATGATTTACTTGAAATAAAGATTACTTCAAACAAATCTGCTACTGTAAATACTTTTGCTGATTTTTTTTCTATTCTGATAGATTTAGACCGTAGGGGATTGCAAATAAAAGGAAACACTACCTATTCACAAAAAGATAATCAACTAACTGCTCATTTGACATTAGATATACCCAATGCACAGATTGCAACCTTTATTCCCGACTGGAACAAAGTAAATCAAGCATTAATTTCCGGTAAAATGGACAAAGAAGAATATGATATGTGGCTAGAAGATACTTTGAAATTATTTAATGTGCCAATTGACGAATACATCTGATTGATATACACTCAATCTAATATTCTTTTGCTAAAAATACAAAGGAGATTTACATGAATATTGACCTTACGAAAACCCAACAGTATCTTGAATGGCTCAAAAACAAACTATACCTAAACGCTATTGCTCCGTCTGCTAAAAATCGTATTATATATAGAGGACAAGTATACCGTTGCAACTTAGGCGTTGGCATTGGTAGCGAAGAATGCAAAGAACGACCATGTGTAGTTCTCCAGTATAATTCAGCTAACAGAACATCACCCAATACACTGGTTGCACCTATATCGCGTACCACCTCTACACTTCCTATTGTTGTACCGATTGCGGAGAAAAAAGATTTCTTCGGCAAACTCATACTTGATGGAAAGGTTCTTCTAGGAAATATTACCTGCGTAAGCAAAGCAAGACTTAGCGATTATATTACCGACCTTTCTGCTGATGAAATGAAAGCTGTTGACAAAGCTATTTCTTTAGCACTTGGCATAAATCACCATTATCAGACATTGCAAAATATGTATGACGATAAACTACAATACATTGAAAAGCTGAAAAACAATCGCACCTTACTACAAACCGATTTGGATTCAAAGCAACAACAACTTGATAAATTCCAAGAATTGCTTGATACCTACCATTTTTCAGATATTCAAAATTTAGCAGATTTTTTAGAAAAATCTCAAAAAGAAATGTAGACAAATTTGGATTTTCATGCTAGTATACGGGTACAAGAAAAGTGTTCACGAGCGGAACGCTAATATAATATTTCAAACAAGGGGACTACGAGCGAGTTCCCTTTATTTTTATCTATACATAATTTTTCTTCTTCAACATAAAATACTATTACAATTCTTCTTTGGACGTGTGCCAAAGGATTTATTGTAATCAAACAAAGGGAGTCACGAGCGGACTTCCTATTTTTAGAGCCACAAGCCATGTTCAATGAAATTCCGGCAAGTGGCTTTTCCTTTTGTTCGCTATTATTTTTAGACATTAAGAAACCGCAACCCCTTGATTTCTCAAAGGATTGCGGTGCTTATTTTTACTATTTGGCTCTAATTACAAGATTACTCAATGATTGTAGCCACACGACCAGAACCTACTGTACGTCCGCCCTCACGGTATTTGAATAGCGTTTTTTGTGGTATTTTCTATGCTTTTTATTGCGAAAAACAGCATAAAATCGTTGTTTTTGTGTGGCGTATTTTTATTTGTCTGATTTCTTGGCACCGTTTTGGCACCAAAATGATTTTCTCCTTATCCACCCTTATTACATGGTGCTAGCACCATGTCTAAAACCATCAGTAAGGAACAATTTACATTTGAACCCTTTAACGTCGCATCACAGCAAACAAACAGTTTTCATTCTTTGTTCTGTTCGCCCCAAATACATAACTGGTCTAATATCTGCATAAGTGACCTGCCTTTATCAGTCAAACTATATTCAACTTTAGGCGGTATTTGGGGATATTCATTTCGCAGAATAAGTTTATCCTTTTCTAATTCTTTTAGCGCATTGCTAAGTGTCTTATGAGAAATCGTACTAATATATCTTTTTAATTCATTGTAACGGACAATCCCAAATTCCATTAAGCAATATAGAATTATCATTTTATATTTGCCGCTAATCAAAGACAATGTATAGCTAAATCCAGTATCTTCAAAGTTCGAAGCGTCTATATAATTTTTAATCATTTTACACTCTCCTTTTTGTTAGTATCTAACATTAAAGTGCGTACTTTATTTTAGTTGTATTTATTGCTATGATGATTATATCATAATTTTTGGAGGTGTGCTATATGAATAAAAAAATCATAATTCTCAACGGAAGCCCACGGGCAAATGGAAACACAAAAAAGTTGATAGAACATTTTACCGCAGGGGCTGAAACAGCAGGAAACGAGGTAATCAGTTTCGATTTGCAAAAAATGAATATTAACGGGTGTCTTGGGTGTTGCAATGGAGGAAAAAGCCCGGAAAGCCCTTGCGTGCAAAAAGATGATATGCAGCAAATTTATCCTGTGTATCAATCTGCTGATATAATCGTCCTTGCTTCTCCAATGTATTATTGGGGAATTAGCGGACAATTAAAATGCGCTTTTGACAGGCTGTTTGCAGTCGCAGAACTGACCCCTAATTACGCCAATCCCAAAAAAGAGTGTATTCTTCTTATGGCGGCAGAGGGAAATTCGGAAAGCAATTTTGCCCCTGTTAAATCCTTTTACGAAGGGCTTATTTCCCATTTAGGGTGGAAAAATTTAGGAATTGTATATGCAGGTGGCAATATGGACATTGGCGATATATTAAACAAACCCGAACAACTTAAACAGGCAGAGGATTTAGGAAAATCATTACAGTAAATGGCTTTCCTAAATACACAAAATATGAACACTATATGAAAATACTTATGTTAGTGCTTAACGAACAAGAGGAAAGAGCGATTGAAAAAATTACCACCGCATTATCCGATTTTGTTCAATTTGAAGATATACGGAATATTCCTGTTTCTGTCTTGTCATTTCCGGGACTGGAAATCAGACAGCACCAACGCCGGGTACTTCAAGGCGGGGCGGACGTGAGCCTTACCCGTCTTGAATACAGCACGCTTGTACTCCTTGCTTCTAATCCCGGCATTGTCCTCACAAGGACGCAAATTTTTGAAGCTGTTTGGAACATGGATAGCGATAGCTGCCATTCGAGCGTTGTCAACGTGATTTGCAATCTGCGGAAAAAGATAGAGCCAGACAGCAAAAAACCGACTTATATAAAAACCGTGTTAGGTGTCGGCTACAAATTTGACATGAGAAACGCCGGGGAATGACTTCTTTTATTACTGTCATTCTCCGGCAATCTTTTATCGTTCCAGTGCCCTCTCTATCTTCTGTTTCTGCCCTTTCAAATCATTCTGTTTTTCATATAGGTTACTGCGTTCTTTGCAGAGTTCTTTCATGCGCTCCAACTGCGCTCGCACTCCCTCTCGGCAATCCGGCTCTATCTTCTTATATTCCCCGGTCAGATTGCGGATTGTATTATTGTTTTCCTTTATCTGTTCCGAAAGACATACCCAGTCTATCAGATTTTGCACTTCTTTATCCGTTTCATAAAGGTCTGTATCTGCTACAATTTTAGCACACAGCCGTATCATAACTTTCTTCTCCATATCCGTCATATCCTGTCAATCCCCTTTCCTATCGGCTCATTTCAAAGGCACGTTTCGGGCGTTTATTTGCCTTTTCTGCCTGTTCTATTGCCTTTGACTGTTCTACTATCAACTGCACCTGTTCTCTGCCTAAATGACGCTTCAAACGTCCTAAATCAGTCGCTTTTTCCTGCAATCGTTCTATGGTGTCACTCTGCTCCATAACTTTATCTGTAAGGCGGCTAATCTGTTTCTGTTGTCCGTCCACTTTGGCGGTCAGCTTCCTGCTTTGCTCTGCAAGCTGTACGCATTTGATAGTCAGATTTTTTACCACTTCTTTCAATTTCTCCACAAGCGGTAAAGCCTTTTTATCCCGGTATGCCTTTGCGCTCATCAATGCTCCCGGCTCTGCCAACTGCCATTTCACATCTTCATCATAGGCGTGAATATTGCGCTCCATAACCTCTTTTGACTGCACCATTTTATTGATTTCCTGCTGTAACTTTTTCTGCTGTTTCTCCAACTTTTCATTTTCTGATAACAGCTTTTCTTTATCCTCCGTCAGCGTTTCCGCTTGTTCTTTCAGCAGATGATTTGTTGCGGTAAGTTCCGATACTTCCTGCCGGATTGCTTCGCCCTCTTTCCGTATCTGCTCCGTTTCCTGTCCTGCCGCTATCTGCTGATGAAGAATATCGGATAATTCCTCTTTACTGCCGGAAATTGTCTGTTCCAGTTCGGCAACTTCTTTCTGCCGTTCCTGCTTCTCAAAATTGAGTACAGATAAATGTTTGTTATGCGTGCCTAACTGTTTCCACTGTACGCCGTAACGCTCCATGACTTTTGACAGTTCCTGCTTCTCCGCTTCAATCCATTCATTCCATTCCGTCATTCCCCTTGTGCCGCCCTTAAATCCCTGTTCTGATAGTGCGCCTTTAAGTGAAACTCTCGTGTCAAGTCCACGCTTGCTGTTACAGATAAACGGAACAAAATCAATATGAATATGCGGTGTCTGCTCGTCCATATGCAAATGGCTTGAAAATACATATAGGTTCGGATTTCTTTTCTGAAACTCATCCATAAACTCACATAAAATTTCTTTCGCCAACTGCCCCTCATTGCTCTGTACGTTCATATCGTCCTTATTGCCGATTTGAAAAATGACCTCATAAAATAATTTCTCCTGCTTTCCCCGGCGTATCTTCTCATAGTAATCGTCAATCTTTCGGTCACTCCGTTTCTGTTTTGCGTTGTAGCGTTCCAGTGCTTCATCAAATAGATTGTGATAGACCTCTTTTATATTTGAGTGGCAAAATTCCACGTTATTCCGGATACGTTCCTTATCTACATTCTTTGCGCTAAAGGCTCTCGTATTGTGATTGACTGAACCTTTCCCCATCATGCCGCTAATCGTTCTTTCCAATAGGCATATCCTCCACATTCTATATACTGATTTTACTGCGCCGACAGGCGCAAGGCTTTGTTACTTTCCCGAAAGTAACGCAAAAGCACTTTTGTCAGCTACGCCAACAAAAATGCAACCCGCAAGCGGGTTTTGCGCCCTGCCGGGGGCTTTCCGCCCTTCGGACGGTGGGCGGCATTTCGCCGCTTTGATACCGCCGCTTTCCGGCTTTCTCCCAACAACGCAACATTGCAATGTCTATAATTTTTGCAACCTTACAATCTTCAAGAACGCAATTCCAAGACTGCAAAATTCTAATACCCTGCATTGTTGCGCTGTTGCCTTGCCTGTCCGTCACTGTCTGATTTTATCCAGTTCCCAATACCATGTACTGTTTATCCGCTTTGCCCGGACACCTAACTCTTTCTTTGCATTTTCCAATGTACGCTTCGATATGCCCTGTTCGTCCGCAAGACTGAAAATCTCATTGCTCTGCATGGCATTGTTTGTTTCTGCCAGTTCCCGGAGTAACCGTTTCGCTTGTTCCATTTTATTTGCTTTGGGAGCAATGCCGCCTAAGACTTCATCAGCAGTAATCTCATAATCTCCGAGCCATTGAAAACCGTCCTCCGACAATGCAAATGCTTTTGGGTGTCCGAACGCCGCAAGGTTGTTTTTAATCTGCACCACAGCCCTTATATTTTCTTCCCCCTCTACTCTGCCGACCAACAAAACACTTCTTGCGACTGCAAAGAAATCAATCGAACCCATTCCCCGGTATGCCGCTTTATTTCCTGCCGCCTTGTTCATATGCCCGACAAGGACAATCGCACACTGGTATCTCTCTGCCAGTGCCGCTAATTTCTTTGTCATATCCCTTGCTTCGTTTGCCCGGTTCATATCCATACCGCCGCCCAAATAGGCTTGTATCGGGTCTAAAATCAACAGCTTTGCGCCTGTTTTGATAATAGCTTGCTCTAACCGTTCATCTATCATGGAAAGTGATTTAATCTTTTCATCAATGACCGAAATTTTCCCACAGTCTGCCCCCGCCTGTTCTAACCGGGGCTTTACCGTATCGGCAAGCCCGTCCTCCGCACTCTGATAGATTACATTCAAAGGCTCTGTCAGTTTCATTTCACTGTCTATGCCCTCTCCTTTTGACAGTTTCGCCGCTATGTTCAGTACAAATGTTGTCTTCCCATCGCCCGGATCGCCTTGAACAATAGTCAGCTTGCCATAAGGGATATATGGGAACCAAAGCCAAGAAACTTCCTGCGACTGTATCTCCGACAATTTAATCAACCGTAATTCTGTTTTTGTTTCTTCCATAAGCCCTCCATTTCTGAAAAATCGTTGTCACTGGAAGAAACCTCTGCTATACTGATATTGTGATTATTGATAACAGAGGTTTTCCAGTTATCACAGCCCTAACAGTTGCCGCTGTCGGGGCTATTTCCTTTTTCGTTGTCAAGTAAGTCTGCCACTCTCCGTTGCTGATTAGGATATAAATGTCCGTAGGTATTCAATGTAATGCGAATATCCTTGTGTCCTACCCTCTCTTTTATCAACAGCGGTTCTATACCCTTATTGATTAAATACGCCACATGAGAATGTCTAAGGTCATGTACCCGGATATTCTTCACTCCGGCTTTTGCTATTTGGCGTTTCATCTTATGCTGTACCGCTTCCTGCACGATTGGGAAAAGTCTTTCATCGTCCGGCATACCATAGTGACCGTCAACAAAGTCTTTAATCTCCTTTTTCAAAAACTCCGGGATTTCAATGGTTCTTACCGACTGCTTTGTTTTCGGTTCTGTAATAACGTCCTGCCTGCCAGTGCGATAATAAGTTTTGGTAATGCTGATTTGATTATTTTCAATACTTATATCGCCTTTTGTCAAAGCTAATAATTCGCCAATCCTACAGCCCGTCCAAAAGAGGATTTCAAAGATTAAATAATATCGTGTTCCCGGCTCAATCGTCTGAATAAATCGCTGATATTCCTCTGTTGTCCAAAAGTCCAAACTTCTTGAATCGGAATTTCCCATACGCTTCACTTTCTTACACGGATTTGTGTGCAAATCATAAATGCGTGACGCATGAGTAAATATACAAGTCAACTGATTTTGTATCATTCTCAAATAGCTTTCCGAAAATCCCTTTGTCTGCATTTCGTTCTGCCACTGTATAATTTGTGAAGCGGTAATCTCACTTAACATCTGTTCGCCAAAATACGGAATAATGTGTTGCTCCATCATATACCGTTTATTCTTCATGGTGCGGTCTTTTAACTCATTCTGCTTATCCTCAAAATAGACCTCCATAAATTCGCTCAACTTCATATCCATGCTTCGGCTACTGCTCAATTTCTTTTGCCGCTCATACTCTAACGCTTCTCTTTTTGTTTCAAATCCCTTCTTTCTCCGCTTTTTCTTCTCTCCTTTTGCCGTTGTTTCAAACCATTGCGCCGACCACTTTTTTGTGTCTTTCTCCTTATAAGCCATACTGTCACGCTCCTTTCCTTAGCTTATTGATAACTCATAACCGTACATTTTCTTTGCCCAAAACGCCCTCGGAATACGTCCTGCCATTGTAATATACCCCTGTCCTGCAAGTTCCCTGTTCAGTTCTTTTACAATCTTGTAGGCATGAGATTTTGAACAATTTAACTCTTTGGCTATATCTTCCGCACTCATCATATAACGGTAGTTTGCCACACGTTTGTCCTCCTTTCCCCTTTTAGAAACTCATTACAATATTTGTATTTTATATCTATACGAATTTCGTATATTCATATTATCACCTTATACATATAATGTCAACATTTCGTAAAAACATTTTTACGAACTTCGTATTTACATTTTTTCTATTTTTCTCTTTTATGTTTTTCGTATATGTGGTATGATAATTAATAAGATTTATGTTTTTCGTAATTATTCAACATATGAAAATAGGAGGTCACTATGGGTGATGGAAAGAAGCTGAAAGAAATACTTGATAGTAAGAATACAAATGTTCGTCAGATTGCAAAGGCTACGGGAATTAGTGCTACAACACTATATTCTATTATCCAAAAGGATTCCAATATCCGATTTGACTTTGCTTTACGGTTGGCAAATGAATTAGAAATTGATGTGAATGAGATATGCGCCGCCAGTCCGTTCTCCGGCGCTATTACAGAAGAAGAAATATATCCCACGCTCCCCGATGGACTGAATGGGGCTCTTGACGGAAACCGGGTAAAGGTATATTTAAAAAATTCACTATATCCGCTTATGTATCTGTTTGGAAAAAATAGTATGCCCGATGTGGATAACCTGTTGACTTCATTTTATCAGTTAGACGATGAAGCAAGAAAGGAAGTAGTGGAAACGATACAGTTCAAATTACAGTATCACAAAGACAAAGAGCGGGCAGAACAAGTAAAGCAAATAAAAGGTTGGTAAAAATACAAACTCCGATGAAACTTGGCACCATTTTCATCGGAGTTCTTTTTATGGCACCGTTTAGGCACCGTTTTACACATTTTCACTGTTGCAAAGTTTCAAAAAGGGCTTCCCGATTTCTCGGAAAGCCCCATAAAATCTAGCTTTTTACTAATTACTCGATGATAGTAGCCACACGACCAGAACCAACTGTTCTACCACCCTCACGATTCGTAGGGAACATAATCACAATACTTTTTCATATATTTCATTGGATTTTGTCTTTATATTCTCCTATTTCGACCGTATTATTTGAGACTTTCAAATTTTTTAGAACCAAAATAGAACCACAAAATAATTATAGCATTTTCAGAATTACCCTCAATTTATACTTCCTATGTCCTCAATTTTTATATAATTCAAAATAGCTAATGCAGCATCAAAACTTCCTCTATAATGCATATCTCGTTCATAAGTACATTTTGATATTACGTTTTTAAGTTTTTCAACATTTTCAACTCCAAACAAAACATACATTTTTTCACAATATTTTCGAGATTTCATCTTTTCCCACTCATACATTCTTTCTCCAGCATAAACATAACACGTCGGAAACCAACAACTATCTCTATATGATGTACTCTCACTTACCAAATCAAAGGCATTAAATACTTGATAAAGGAATAAGTCTGCCTGGGCTAATGTTTCCTTTGTATATATTGGATATTTTTCTCTTTCACAGCATAATGTATTTCCCATCAAAGTAAATAAATCTTTTTTCTCTGATTCCGGTTTGTAATATTCCTCTATAGGTCTGCTGTAGTGTCTAAATCTTGCATAATTTGTTGGTTTAAAAGAACCGCCAAATCCTGAATCAATCAAAAAATATGTATTACTTAATACTTTATTCAATGTTTCATAATCTTCAAAATGTCTTAAAAATGTTACTGTACAGATAAACAGTTCCCAAATAAGCGTTTTGAAAACATCGCACTCTATGTCGCCATAAGAATTTGCTTTGTCATTAAAAGTCTTAACACAAGTAAGCGTATTGTAAAATCTTTCAAATATTTCGCACAATAACCTTCCCATATCACAATCAGTTTCTAAAAGAGCATCCAAAAAGTCTAAAAAGTAATCTCGAACATTTTTTGTCTTCATCCATGTTTCATATACTTGTTGTCCAGCATTTAAGTCTTTATCGTAATAGGATTTTAATATTTCAATATACTGATCAATAAATCGTCTGATTATTAGATTCTGTTTTCTAACATCGCTACTTCCTTTTAACTGCCGAACTAAATCCTGCAAAGGGAAAAGGTTTACACTATCTTCCTCTAGCCACTCCGGTTTGAATCCCAATTTAGGTTTTTTAAATAATGGTTTTTCATATATATTCCGTAATAATTTTTCATATTCTGCTTCATACTGTTCCGCATTTGATAAATCAACATAAATCCTTGATTTAATATAGACAGGAACATACGGATTTCCTTCCTCATCACACTCCGCAATAATAGGAATAAATTTTTCTTGATTTACTTTTCCATATATTTCAGTTGAAATAATAGCTGTTTCATCACCTACTCCCCCTTTTCTATTATTAGCTTTATCTGCATACTTTTGATCACAGACTATAAGAACTTTGTCAACTTCTGAGTTATTGACGCACTGCTCCATAAAAGCATATTTATCTTGCCCTTCCTTTAAATCCCATTTATCCAAAACAACATCTACCCCATGTGACACCAAGCGCTCAGCTAATGGCATAGTTATATCATCACTGCTCCAAGAATAGGATATAAAAACCTTTGGTATTTTATCTTCTTTCACGTTCTTCTCCTCTTAACCTATTAACCTCTAAACATCCAACATATTTCTATATAATTTCTATCTCGGTCCTAAAAACTTATCCCCATTCAAATGTATCATATGCTCCGGCATCTCCGCAATCCAGACTTCCGTTTCCCATGCCAAATTTTCTGAAAATCTCTTATAAGTCTTAAAATCAAGAAATGCTGTCACAAAGATTTTCCCTGCCGCTACACTCTTTGTCATTTCAGTTATTTCCAATATTCTTTTAGCGTCCATCGGACCTACGGAAGTCACTGATTCAACAAAATATATCCAGTCTTTATCTTCTCTGTACAAAACCACATCCGGCATCTTGTCATGCAAAGTTATTTCAAATCCCAATTCTTTTAACTTATCAACATTCTTTACCAAATCTTTCTCTATGGTATCACCAACATACAAACATTCTGAATTGGGCGCAAATCGTGGCGCAAATTCCCCAATAATAGCCTTTTGCAGTTCATTGTGTCTGCCTATAGAAAATTGAAAATCTGCTCCATTGATGCGCACCGGCATCATTGTCATTTTCTTTTTTGAAGCATACATGTCTACCAGTTTTTCATGATATTCCAAAAATCGACTTACAGACTTTTGCCATTCTGATGTTTGAAATGTCCTTACCATCTGCAATGTTTCTTCTGTAAGCCTGTACCTGTAATTAGGACTGTTTGTGGCTTTTCCATTATCCTCTACAAGTGCGGCATTGCGAAAATGATGTAATGCCTGTTTACGAAAAGTTTCCCTGCTGTTTTCCGCATAAGTTGATCCATAATATGTATTCGCAAATTGGATAATATCATGGATACGAATCCACTCATTTCCAGCATCTTTCCATAATGTATCCGGCTTTATCCCTGCCATTGCCAACAGCACATAACAGCAAATATCTGCCTGCTGCGCTTTAGGCATTCCTAGCATTTTCAGAAGTTCTCTTGCCTCATCAATTTTATCCACAGTATCCCTCCAATATCATATTACAGTTATTTTCTGACATATCATTACTTTTCATTAGTTTCCTGCCCATTTCCTGTATGCTTTCTAAATCAGGCACAGGCATTGCGTTTATTTCTGTTGAATTTACCTGCGTTGAACCATTTAGTATTCTATAATATTCATCGTAAAGTGTAGAATTAAAAATTACATATAATCCATACACAAGACATTCTGACATTTCCGTTATCAATCCATCTACAAAATTTATCTTATTCTGTGTGCTGATTTTCTTATACTGAGGATATTTCTTTGATAAATATACACCACACTGCAATCTGCGCCTTTCTTCTTTTGCAGTAAAACGTTTGACAAACAAATAATTCCGATTATCCTGCATCAATCCCTTTTGCTCTGTCACCATATACTCGTGTTCCTTCTGAATGGGAAATTGTACTTCTCCTTGCTTAATATGCTGCGAATAAAAGAGTGGAATTGCACCGTCCTCCGCATCATCACGAAGTATCTCACGATTACGAAAATCAACCGTCAAGCCCGTTTTCATTTTTAACCCAATATCCGGCAATGTTTTATCAAATCTATGTAATCGTTTCAACACTGAAACTTCTTTTTCATCTGTTACTAAATAAACATAATAATCATCTCCCGAAACTACCAGGCTATACGGCACTGTCAGCGAAGTTAGATCAGCAAAATCACTGTTTGATTGTGAAGAAGTGATCGTAACCTCTTCTGGCGTTTGGTTTGTCCTTTTTACTTTTATAATGATTGTTTCCTGCAAGACATCTTCTTTATCAAACACCTTATTTCTGCTTACAAATAGATGAATATGTTCTAATTTCCCTTCTGTTAAAAAATACTGTCTAAATCGCTTAAAATAAGCCCCAGAAGTCCATGAACGAGGGATAATATACACCATCTCCCCTTCACTATCAAGATTAAACAATCCCATTGCTGCAAAAATAAAATATAAATTGGGTGCGCCATAACATACGTCTGGCATAGCTGTTGCTTCCGGCGCATCTTTAGGTATCTTCATATATGGAGGATTACCAATAACAAAATCATATTTCTTAGGATCGAAATTGCCGCCCAACATATGATTGAAGTCCAAATACTGACTTGTAATATAATTATCTGTGACAATATGAATTTGTATGTCTTTTTTAGAGTTTACCTGACAAGTATGCAAGTTCTCTTTTAACAATCCCAAAATGTTATCGTCATTTTCATAGCAAGTTAATTCTATCGTCTGAATAGAATCCATCCGCTCCAATCGTTCTAAAAGCGCACACGACAATATACCTGAACCTGCCCCTGCGTCTAAAATGCGAATCTTGAACAAATTTTCAGGAATAGTATATAGTCCAGCCATAAATCGTGCTGTCTCTTTACTTGTAAAAAACTGACCATATTTTTTACGCTCTTTTTTCGGCATATCATCAATATATCTGTTTGTACGTTCAATAATGCAATCTAACATCGTTTACCTTCTTTTCAATTAATCAAATCCTTGTTCTGTATTAATGCCAACATTATGTATGTGCTTAGAAAGATACCTACCTTTTTCCCTTTTAGACCTATAAAATCTGTCTCTTGATAATTTCTTTAGCTCCTGCTCATAGCTATGGACGTACCTATATATTTCCGGAAAGATATCTGGTTCTATTTGTCTTAGCGAACATAAGGTTCCGTTAAGCTTTTCAATTTGATATATATTACTGCTTTTTTTACATTTTGCATATAACTCTATTATTTGTTTACGCTTACTATTAAGCACAAGCTTTTTCCCCTGCTTTATTCCAACTCCGGTAACAACCTTAAAATCGTTTACCTGATAATAATGATCCTTTTTACTTTTTGCCAATAATCCGTTCTTTCTTAATACATCGGAGACCCCATCTCTCAAGATGGCTTTAATCGGAAAATCAGAAGAAAATGTCATATCATCTACGTAAAGCGAAAAATAGCAATTATATTCTTCTGCTAATTCATTTATTCTCTGAAACATACCACAGTATGTCCAGTATATAATTAGTTGGCTAGATGGGCTTCCTGTTGGCAATTTTCCATTATATGTCACTAACTCTGTCATAATCCACGCAATATCAGATGCCATATTAAAAGTTTGTGAAAACATTTGATAGATTCTGCTTCGCTGTGCTGAATCATAAAACTTTGATATATCCATTGTTTTCACAAATCTATGTTTTAAATGCACCTCTGCATTTGTAATATAGCTACATGATTTTTTACCTGATATTACCCATTCCGGCGTTATAATTCGTTTAAATAATTTACAAATATGTTTTTGTATATCCTTTAAATCTTCTGGTGGTACAGTAAAATGTCTTTCTCCATCTCCATTGGGCTTCGGTCTTGAAAATTCATTATAACAATAAGTATGTTCTTCCTTAAAATAGTTTTTAGGCAGATTTAAAAATTCTGCTAGCCTTCTTCTATTCCTCAACCGATACAATGGACTGTTCTCTATTGGATAACATTTATTCATCTTCAAACTTACCAACTCTTTCAAGTATTTTCAATAATTTCATTCCCGCTAATGCCACTTTCTGTTTTTTATCATTTTGTGCTTCAACATCATTTTCCAAAGCTTCTGCAAATAATAATAATGTTGATTTTTTCATTTCAAATACGCTGGCATACTTATCTAATATATCCATTGTCGGCTGTTTTTTATTATTTTCTATTTCCGAAACATAACTTTGAGAAATTCCAAGTTTCTCAGCTAATTCAGCGGATTTATATCCATTAAAAATTCGTAATAATCTAAGCGCTTCTCCAACCATAGATTTTCCCTTCTCCATCTATGCATAAAAAATAGATTAGTTGGCATTAAAACAAGTTATCTAAAATCAACTCAATAATGGTTTTGCAAACATAGATAACAAATTTGCCAACCAATCTTACGATTGATTTCTTGTTATTTCTACAGAATGCCACCACCGTTTCAATGCCGGATTTGAAAAATACTTTAACTTTTCTGCAAAACCTTTTCATAGTTTCGCCCCCTTTCTCATCTTTATAATCAAAGACGCCATCCAAGAAAGGAATTCGAATCAAGGTCTTTTTTCAAATCACAAACTAATCAATCATTAAAGCGTGTTCCATCCACACGCTTTGAGAACGCTATATACCATACTGCAGTATGTGATGTGACAATGCGCACATACCATATGGAACACGCATGATACTCGCTCCCCGGTTTAAATTTAAGGTTTCCCTTCCAAGCAATTTGCTCACGTTACATCTTCTGGATGGATATACCTATTTGTTAAAGCACTATCAGTATAACACATAAGCAGAAAAAGTCAAGATATTTTATCGCTATTAGTGATATTTTTCAAATACCACATTCAACGTACCGCAA
Organism: Lachnospiraceae bacterium; assembly: GCA_011959805.1. Lineage (GTDB taxonomy): Bacteria > Bacillota > Clostridia > Lachnospirales > Lachnospiraceae > COE1. Next base: position 19,494 of record BLMC01000012.1, read on the forward strand.
CCATCAACTTTAAACATCGTTTCTAAATATTATGTCACCATTAATCCTTCCTCGCTACATGGTGCTAGCACCATGTCTATATGATTTTCAATAAAAAGAAAAAATACTGTCTCTTATCTACAACGTCTAAAAAATTACCTATTCCTTATATAGAGATTAGCATCTTACGAAAGGATATAGAAATACCATTCCCTCCCTCACCTTCTACCAGATAAAATTCCGTTCCAACTTCTCTCTCTGCCCCTTTAACTCATTCTGCTTCTCATACATTACTTTTTTCTCTGTATCTGTCATATTATCCCTCAACTTTCATACCTAAAAAATTCTCTTGCCAGTGCCTCCGCCATAGTTTTACTGTATCCCTGCTTCAAATAGCCCTGAACAATTGTGCCAAACATCCCTTTTACCATATCCGCTTCTATATCACAATAGGCTTGCAGCTCTCCCGACAATGCCATCGCAACATATTCAATCGGCTTGTCATCCAACAACTTATGCAGCTTCGCAAGCGATTGTTTTGTAGTATGCAGATTAGCTTCTATTTCTTCACATTTCAACTGCAAAATATTGCCGTCAGAATAATAAACTTCCACATAACCGTTATCCATGTTATATTCACAACCCATAATATTTTCCATAGAATACTGTTCGCTCCAATTTCCATTATCCATCATATCAATCCGTCCTTTCTTATCTGCCCATTCCATACGCTCTGCTCTGCTGTTTTTCACTCTGTGCGATTCGTTCCAATTCCCTTGCATTTGTCACAATAATATCAATTTTGTCTACCCCAACATATTGTTTCACACGCTCAAAATCATCCGCTTTTTCCTGCAACTGTTCTAATTTTACATACTGCTGATGTACCTTAATTTTATAGAAATCAATATCCTCTGACTGTTTTGTGACTTTTGCCTTTAACTGCTTAATCTGATCCATGAGGTTGACACATTTTATCGTAAGGCTTTTTACAATTTCTTTCAGCCTTTCCACAAGCGGCATAGCGTTCTTTTCCCTATAAGTCTTTGCGCTCATTAGCGCAGTTGGCTCCGGCAACTGCCATCTTGCATCTTCATCATAGGCATATATGTTACGTTCCAACGCTACTTTAGAATCAGCCATTTTCTCAATATCCTGCTGTAACTTTTTCTGATGCTGTTCCAATGCTTTATTATCAGACATCAGCTTTTCTCTGTTCTCTATCAATCCAACCGCCTGTTCCCTTAATAAATCATTGGTTGCGGAAAGCTCTGTTGTTTCTTGCCGGACAGCTTCATTCTCATGCTTTATCTTCTCCATTTCATTTTCAGCCAAGACTTGCTGATAAATAATGTGGGATAATTCCGCTTTATTACTGGATACCGCCTTTTCCAAATTTACGACTTCTTTCGCTCTCTCCTGTTTCTCAAAATCTAATACAGATAAATGCTTATTGTGCGTTCCCAACTGTTTCCACCGTACCCCATATCTTTCCGCAACTTTTGAAAGTTCCTGCTTTTCTGATTCTATCCATTGATTCCACTCCGTTGCGCTTCTTGTGCCGCCTTTAAACCCCTGCTCTGCCAGTGCGCCTTTCAGTGATACTCTCGTATCAAGTCCACGCTTGCTGTTACGGATAAAAGGAACAAAATCAATATGAACGTGTGGCGTTTCCTCATCCATATGCAGATGCGCCGAGAACACATATAGATTCGGATTTCTTTTCTGAAAATCTTCCATAAATTCTATCAGTATATTTTTTGCAAGCTGCCCTTCTTCACTTTTGGCGTTCGTATCATCTTTATTTCCAATCTGAAGAATAACCTCGTGAAATAATTTCTCTTGCTTGCTCTGCCTTATCTTCTCATAATAATTGTCAATTTTCCGGTCACTCCGTTTCTGCTTTGCATTGTAACGTTCCAGCGCATCATCAAATAATTCGTGATATACCTTTTTAATATCTAAATGGCAGAACTCCATATTATATTTGCTCCGTTCCTTATCCACATTCTTTGCGCTGAAAGTCCTCATATTATGGCTGACAGAACCTTTTCCCATCATGCCGCTAATTGTCCTCTCCAATAATCTCACACCTTCCTATCTTCTCTATTCTTATCTGTTATATTTGTGCCGATAGGCACAGCCTTTGTTACTTTCTGCGAAAGTAACGCAAAAGCACTTTCGACAGGCTACGCTCTATCAAAAGTGCCTTTGCGCCCTGCCGGGAGCATTGCCACGCTTACGCTGGCAAATAACTTCGCCTTTTCATCTACTCGCTTCATCCATGCGAAAGCGCATCTCAATCAAGTCCGCAACAATGCAAAGTCTATATATTTTGCAACCTTGCAATATTCATCTCCGCAAAATCTTTATAGTCTGCATTGTTGCGTTCTTCCTTTCATTCCGGCTTGACCTTATCCAATTCCCAATACCAAGAATTGTTTATCTTCCTCGCCCGAATGCCAAGCTCCCTTTTTGCATTTTCCAATGTCCTCTTTGAAATTCCCTGCTCGTCCGCCATATCAAAAATCTCATTGCTCTGAATTGCATCAGAAGTCAAAGCCAGTTCCCTAAGCAATCGCTTCGCCTGTTCCATTTTATTTGCTTTTGGGGCAATGCTGCCTAAGACTTCATCAGCCGTAATCTCATAATCTCCAAGCCATTGAAAACCGTCCTCCGACAATGCAAATGCTTTCGGGTGTCCGAATGCAGCAAGGTTATTTTTAATTTGCACTACTGCTCTAATATTTGGTTCTCCTTCGACCCTGCCAACCAATAATACGCTTCTTGCTACTGCAAAGAAATCAATCGAACCCATGCCCCGATACGCAGCCTTATTTCCTGCTGCTTTATTCATGTGACCGATCAGAACGATTGCACACTGATATTTCTCTGCTAATGCTCCCAATTTCTTTGTCATATCCCTTGCTTCATTTGCTCTGTTCATATCCATACCGCCGCCAAGATATGCCTGTATCGGATCTAAAATCAACATTCTTGCTTTCGTCTGTACAATCGCCCTTTCCAATCGTTCATCAACCATAGATAGAGATTTTTCCTTTTCATCAATAACCAATATCCTCTCACAATTTGCCCCTGCCAGCTCCAATCTCGGTTTTACCGTATCTGCCAAACCGTCCTCAGCACTCTGATAAATTACATTCATTGGCTCAGATAATTTCATCTCACTGTCTAGCCCCTCTCCCTTTGATAGCCATGCCGCTATATTCAGCACAAGCGTTGTTTTTCCATCGCCCGGATCGCCTTGAATGATTGTCAGCTTTCCATAGGGGATAAACGGATACCACAGCCAAGAAACTTCCTGCGACTGTATCTCCGACATTTTTATCATCTGTAACCCACTTTTTGTTTCTTCCATCATGCCCTCCATTTTCAAAAAATCATTGTCGTTGGAAAAAACCTCTGTTATACTTGTATTGTGATTACTGATAACAGAGGTTTTCCAGTTATCATAAGTCCTGACAGTTGCCGCTGTTAGGGCTTATTTTTTGTTGGTTCAACATATCCGCCACTTGCCTTTGTTGGTTAGGATACAAATGCCCATACGTGTTCAATGTGATTTTTATATCCTTATGCCCTAACCGTTCTTTAATAATCAACGGTTGTACGCCCTGATTGATAAGGTACGCTACACTGCTGTGACGAATATCATGGACACGTATCTTTTTCACTCCTGCTTTTTCCGCTTGTCGCTTCAATTTGTGCTGCAATGCTTCTGCCACAATAGGGAAAATGCGTTCATCATCCGGCAGCTCATATAACTTATCTACATATTCTTTTATTTCCTGTGTCAAGAACTCCGGCAATTCAATCACTCGCACAGATTGTTCCGTTTTGGGTGCTGTAATTACATCACGCCGCTCCGTCCGATAATAGGTCTTTGTGATGCTCATACGGTTGTTCTGAAAATCTACGTCCGATTTTGTTAAAGCAAGCAACTCTCCTTCTCTAATTCCCGTCCAGAACAGAATTTCAAAAATCACATAATAGCGGCTCCCAACCTCAATCGTGCCAATAAATTTGTCGTATTCCTCTTTTGTCCAAAAGTCCAGCTTATCAGCATCCGGCTTGCCCATCTTTTTCACTCGTTTGCATGGATTATTCGACAAATTGTAGATACTGCTTGCATGAGTGAATAATGCCGTAATCTGATTTTGCACCATACGAAGATAGGTCTGTGCATACCCTTTTTCCCTCATTGCGTTCTGCCACTGGATAATATCTGACGGAGTAATCTCATTCATTTTCTTATTTTCAAAGTAAGGAAGAATATGCGCTTCTATCATATACCTTTTATTCTTGATTGAACGCTCCTTCAACTCGCCCTCTTTATCACGAAAATAAATCTCAACAAATGCTCCCAACGCCATATCCATATTGGCATTAGCAGATAATTTGAAATTATTTTCCCACTCCAACGCCTCTTTCTTTGTTTTAAACCCACGTTTCTGCTTTTTCTTCTTGTTGCCCTGCCAATCCTCATAGTAAAACAGACTAAGCCAAGTATTCCTCTTTTCGTCCTTGTATGCCGGCATTTTTCTTTCCCTCCTTTATGCTGTTTGATAACCATAAAACTTCTTTTCCCAAAATGCTCTGGGAATTTTCCCCGTTACCACAATAAATCCGGACTTTTCCAATTCTTCATTAAGCTGTCGTATTACCTTATACGCATGACCTTTGGAAACACCCAACTCATTTGCAACATCTTCTGCACCCATCAAATAATTTGTTTTCATCCAATCCTCCTGAAATTTGAATTTTAATAGAAATATTTAATTTCTTGTATTTTTATAATAATATTTGTTTTTAGATATGTCAAGCAAAAATATTAAAATTTGAATATTTCTATTTATTATTGTTGAAATTGTGGTATAATAATTAAAAATCCAATGCGAGGTGAGAATATGCGAATAGCGCATTATTTACATGTAGACAAACGTTTGAAGTCCTTCCGTATGGGAGCTGATATGTCTCAAAAAGAAATGGCTGCGAAGTTGGAGCTGTCTGTTCCGACTTATTCCAATTATGAAAACGGTTATAGTGAACCGCCTATGGAGGTAATACAAAAATTTTGTTCCATTATTGGTATTAAAGAAGAACTATTTTTTGGATACACAATTAAACCCAACGAAGAATTGAGCATTAACACATATTCAGATATTTTAAAGGTAATTATGGAATTGATAAGAGCAGGTATTCCTGTAGAATGTTCCACTTCTGTCAACACAGCTACCCGACGCTTAGTGGCATCTATTAACATAGAAAGTCCGCAGATTGCATCTCTTGTATCTCGTTGGAATGAATTGAATAAAGAACTGGAAAGCGAAAAAATTGACAGTGATGAATACAACATATGGATAGACAGTTTGATGAATTCATTTAATATTCCAGTAGAGAACTATTAGAAGATATTTTGAATGTATTTTAATGATGAACAAATTTTTTAGAACCATATTAGAACCACAGAGCATTTTTGAATTGTTTCACAACATAAAAAGGCTTTCGGAGAAATCCCCGAAAGCCTTGATTTTATTGAATAAATTGTAATTACTCGATGATAGTAGCCACACGACCAGAACCAACAGTTCTACCGCCCTCACGGATTAGGTTGGGATAGCCTTGTGTGACAGATGGCGTGTTTTCAGGGTTTTCTATCATCATATTTTCTGAAAGTATTGATTTTCTCTGTAGTTTCAAATTTTTTGTAGCCAATTTGTAGCCACTATAACATTTCCCATATAACATATTATTACCAATTTTTAAATATTTCCTCTATTATATATAATATCTTTTTTTGGTAATCACCAATTGACTTAATGGTAAAAGCGTAAAACGGTGCATCATAACTATCACTTTCTGCATTTATAATTCCCTGTTTATATTTTTCCCTTGTACCATTAAAAGGTATATCAAATTCAACATCCCCCTTAAAGCAACCAATATGTATAAATGCATCAAAAATGTTATTACCACTTTCCAAAACTTTTTCTTTGCTCTTCTTATTTGTCATCTGTATCTCTTTCCTAGACAAGGTTTTCTTACATTCAATAGCTATTATTTTTGAACAATTATTTTTTTGAACTTCTATTATTAGATCAATCTCCCGCACATTATTTTCATCATCATTATTAAAAAAATTAAACCTGCACCCCTTCATGCTATGCATCACATTGTAGCTACCCCAATCCATATCCTGCACAACTCTTAAAGTAAAATCTTCAAACCAGTTCTGTAAATAATACTTCATTAAACCTGGCTTAAACGCATATACATAAGAATCAATATGCTCATCTTCCGGCACCTCGTCATGTAAATATAAAATATTCTTTGTTTTCTCTGGCATACTACTGCTAAGCTTCCAATAAGGCGAAAAGAATTTACTAACCTGTTTTAATGGTTTATCGTCCCTATACAGATATTCATGGTAAAGTTTTTTACTTAAAAATCCCTCTGCATCAATTTGTCTAAAAATCTTATAAAATGTGTCAAAATTTGTTGGTACTAATGTTTTTTTCAAAAATTCCTTATCTTGAGCAGAAGGCATTTGTATATCATCTTTAACTTTATAGCTATTTAATCTTATCCATCTAATATCCTCGTCTAAAATAAATTTTAAATCTTGTGCCAAACAGTTCTCAATAATACAAGTATATACTTCACTTAAAGTTATCAACGAAAACGCCTTAACTACAATATATACATATTTTTCATCCATGCTATACCCATAAAGAAAAATATCCTCTTTCATTTCTTTATTTACTTCATATTTAATTACTGCAAAGTCAATAAACCTCGTTCTAAAATCATGAAACAGACATTCTTCATTCGGATTTGTATTTTCTTCAAATAATTGTATATATTTTCTTAATTCTTCCGGTGCAATTGTCAAAAACTTTACTTGTGAAATTATATCTTCAATCCATAATCGTACATCTATTTCTGACTTTATTGACATTTCAATTTGGAATTGATATTTATATACTTCTGTACTCTTGCATTGTTCATCAACCTTTTCGAAAACATAATCACCTATCTTAAAAAAGGCTTCTGGGCAGTCTCCTTGCTTTACTCTAATTTTCTTGTACATTTTTGCTCCTTATATCTAATCCTTTTAAGAAATTTTCATAAGACTCATATATTTGATCCTTAGTATTAAGATTTCTTTCCATTGTGATTACAGTATCACTATCATAAAAAGTAACATTTTCATATTTCAAATTCTTACACTCATCAAAATACGGATATAAGACATCTTCTTGCATTGATTCAGATACAAATGAATCCATTCTTTTATCCAAATCTTTTGTACTTGGAATATCTGTCGAAATAACAAATATTATTCGTGTATCATTATTTATCTCTACTTCTATTTTACCTTGTTTCCTCGCAATTGATAATACTCTCCCCCCAACTTGTTCTATTCCTTGCTTTATAACATCACATAATATAGTTTTTTTTGATATTGATGTAGCACACAACCATTTATTTTCGAAATTTATATCTTCCGCTCCTACCTTAATATTCTGCTTCAAACTCTTCGCATTATTTTTCTTCTTTAATTTAGGAGGCTTATTCCTATAAAAGTCTAATACTCTCATTGTTGCTTGCGTATATGCTCGGTAATTAGTCTTTCCTCCAATTAGCGGATCTTCATTTATCATTTCCTTTATATCATCAATATATCTATCTAATGCAAGATTATAATATTTTTCATACCTTTTCAATATCATCTTAAACAGCCTATCTACCTCTGTTTCTGATGAAAGATCCGATATTTCATATGTCATACTTGCTTTTCTCGACATAAAAGCTGGATCATCCTTAAATTCTAAGGTATTATCTACAGAATCACTTTCAGCAAAAACCATAAACATATTTTCTAATTTTCTTATGTTATCTGAAAAAAGCTTTATATCTTCATACATACTATTTCTAGCCTTACTATCTTTCCACAAACAAACATGCTCATATTCATCAAATACAACCACAAGATATAAGTCCCTTTGTTGAAAATAGTATAAAATTATACGAATAACATTATAATAAAAGTCACTATCCAAATCGTGTTTCTGCAGGTTAAACTTTTTTATATAATCTGCCTCATAATTTCTCTTTAAAATTGCAATTGCTTGAATTTTTCTTTCTACGCTTTCACCTCTTGCAATCTCATACAGTAAACGTGCCAATTTTATATCTAATTCATATTTTTCTACTATCATATTGACAACAGCAATACTTTCATCAGAAATTACCTCTTCTTGAACGCTTTCTACGATATAATTTGCACATTCCATAATTCTCTTTTGAGAAACACTTTCAAGAATTCTCTTTTTTAAATCTGTTTCTTCTTGCTTTAAAGAAACTATTTTGGCTATAACATTCTCATATTCATTCAAAAATGTATATATTGTTCTAATAAAATGTGATTTCCCATTTCCATAGTTACTTTTCAAAAAAACAATTTCAAGCCCCTGTGACTTATTTTCATCAAAAAAATTGCAAAGCTTTTCAATTATAATTTTTTTAAGTTCATCTTGATTTACTAAAAGTGAGGGACTCTCAGGTGCCGTTCCCATAGCAAAATGTTTTAGTTCAATGCCTAATTCTTTACTCGACAAAGAATTGAATCTATCATTAAATATCGCCTTGCAATCATTTGCTGTGATTTTCTTTCTCATTTATCCATCCTCACATTCTATAATTCTTTTTTAAGTTTTATATGTGTAAATAAATCCTCGTTCAATTTATATGCTTTACATTTACTTGCCCATGCGGGCTTCATTAGAAGTTCTATTTTATATTTTATATTTGGTATTTTCAAAACAATCTGCAAAGTCTCCACAACATTTTTATGAGGTTTATTTCTTACAAGAATATTATCAATTAACTCTAACGCAATTGCATCACCATAACCTTTTGCTATTTTCAAATATGCCTTTTGCAGGCACTCTTTATATTCTTGTTTCTCATCAATATCTGTTGAACAATCTACAATTTTTAATAGACTAACAATAGGCCTTATCCACCTAATCAAATTCTGCTTTTCAAGATATGGCTCTTGTTTCATAATTTCAGAAGCAATAATATCTAAATTATACGACTCACTTTTTTTAATGATTTTCCTTATAGTTCCTATCTCTTTACTTCTATTTTTTTTTACGCACTCTTTTAAAATATGTTTTATACTTTCATCGGATACTTCTTCTGGAGAATAATTTAACAGAATACATTTATCCCTAATTTCAAAAAGTCCCAGATGGCATAAATTACTCCTATAGTGATGCTGAACTCGAGTTTTGCCTTTTACTTCCGCTATTATAGCATCAACGTCTATTAATGTCATCCCATCATGCAATTTATTCAAAATATTTATATATTCATCCACGTTATTAGGCAAATGCGCAAATGATGACCAAGCCATTTATATTATCCCTTCCTTCTAATATCCTCGTCCAATTTTTCAGTTAAATCATTAAGTAATATTTCTTTATTAGCTCTGCCAGATTGCGACAATATTTTCATATACTGCTTCGCCCACTGATCTTGCTGTTCTATATTAGGCACAAAAACGGTTATGTTGCTTAATTCCTCGCATGTAATATATCTACTACATGAACCTTTAGATGCCCCCTTCAGTTGCCTTTGCCCGATATCAGTAGCCAAAAACAAAGCCATGTAATATGGATTAACATCTTGAAGGCATATCGCATAAACACAATCGCTAAAAGTCATTCTTGGATATCTTTTATGTACAATTGCAACCTTTCCTATGCATCCTCGTCCTACTCTGCCAATCAACAATTCCTTTTCATGTAAAAATGCGTCATCAAAATAATGTGTATCGTTATTCACAAATCGTGGTGTATTATTATCAATATACAGTTTTTTAACATCTGTAGTATGTATGTACCTTTTTCCATCCTTACAAACAAGTTCTTTATGTTTTGTAACAGTTTTTCCTCTTCTACAAGAATAGATATATTGCTTAAAACTCGTTTTAGTATACTGAGAGTTATTTTCAAACACTCTATTTTTCTCCTGCACATCTTGATATTCTATATCCCAACGATTACTCACCTCTATATTGGCTCGCACCAAATTACACGTATTATAATTACTATCTAAATATTCTATACAAATTTCACCTTGCATATTCTTTTCACATTTATTTTTTTTCTTCATAAGAATCAAACATGTGTCGGCATCTATTTTTTCAAAACATCCATCAAAAATCTTAACTATTTTTAAAATTTCCACTTTTTTAAGTAATTCCATTCTAAATTTAGCATAAGAATCGGACGATAAAAAACCATATGGCAAAATTATACATATATATCCGTTACTACGCACAATATCTATATATTTTAATAAAAATCTAATTTCTATAGGCAACAAATATCTTTGCGCATCCTGTATTAATACATATTTTTGATCAAAATAATTGAATGGTGGGTTCGCAATTGCTAAATCAAAACCCCTTCCAGTCACAATATTATTATATTTGTCCCATTTGTCTAGTTTACAAGATAGGCTATCTCCATGAAATGTATTAATATATGGACTTTTTGTCCGAATCTTTTTTATCAGTATCTTATCTATATCCACACCGTATAACTCTGCATTATTCCATCTTTCCCTTGCCTCTTCCAATAACCCACATTCCCCCATTGAAAGATCTATAACATTGGTTATAATTTCTTCTGGAATAATACTAACCATATATTTTGCTAATTTTTGAGGGGTAAAATATTGCTTATAATCTTTTACCAAGTTCATCTTTCATTCATTTCCTTTTTGTTTTCAAAGTTACTCACAAGAGCTATCGAGTATATGTTTTCATTAAAATTATTATCCATATATATTATTGTTTATATCCTTATTGTTTACAATTCCACCCATCTTCTCATAATAATCATCAATATACATTTCCAAAGCCCTCTCCACCGCCACAGTTTTTGGTTGTCCGGAATCTTCACAAAATTTGCTTAATTTCTCGAAGATTCCTTTCTCCAACCGCACACTGACTGGCACATTATCCTTTTTCGCCCTTGCCATTATTTTGCCCTCCATAAATCTCCGATAATTTCTGTTCTAAAGTTCCTTCTTTTGCATATTTCAGTGCATCAACCTGTTGGAAATTATGCTTAATAAGCGTATCTCCCTTTGCAAACCCAAGAATATAGCTAAGCGCAATCCGATAAATAATCTCCGTCGGTGCCAACCCATACACCTGGTTTTCAAAAATATGCTGCAATCTCGCTTCATCTTCGGGATACAGATTTCTCATTGTTTCACTTTGATAGAGACGTTTCACAATTTCCGTTATATACATCCCCGATTTCATATACGGATCTATAAATGTTTTCTCTGCATCATCAAAACATCCGGGATTTTCCTTCTCTAACATATCGACCATTTTCTTCACAACCCACTTCGGTGTAAATATCTGATTCGTTTTCTGTGGCGGTATGTAATCAAAAATATCCTCTATGTTTTCCTCATTAAAGTAATCCGCCAGTTTTTCTTTTACACGCAAAAACTCTCTTACAGAGTCATCAAACACAACCGGATCAAAGAGCTTGCCCTCAAAAATTTCTTTTTTTCCTGTAACAGCATTAATATAGGAACCTCCATCACGCAAAAAGCAGAATTGCTCTAATGTAATGCTTGTAACTTCCAAAAACACATTATCTGGTATAATCTGGTCAAAATTTGCAAGAGTTACTGTATCATCTCCATACGCCATTAAAAATGACGGTATTGTCCTTGAAAATCCTCGAAGATGATCTCGAACCGTGTCCTCATATCCCTTCTTCTCCTGCTCTTTTTTCTTTGTTTCCACAGTTTTAACAACTTCCTGACTTGCAGACTTTACAAATTCATCCACTGAATCTTTCAGTGTCGCAATTAAGGATTCCGTTGCTTTCTTCTGTCGTTCATCATAATCTCTGTTTACCGCATACCAGTCGGTAGATTCCCTTACACAATTTTCAAGCAGCTCTTGTCGTTCCTTTTCAATTACCTTCTGGGTAATCGAATAATCAGCATATGCTTTATCCACAAGCCGATTTGCATCTTCTTTCATTTTGCTCTCAATACGATTCTTATCAGACACTTTCATATCTGAGCCATACTCTTCTTTTGCAGTCTCTACAATTGATTTTACCGCCTGTGTATGAAGCAACTTTTTAAACTTCTCAATTGGTTCTTCTGAAACTTCCTCATTTTCCACTGATATTTCATCTATGGCAGTATGCAGGCAATCTGGTACTATTTCAAATATTTTATTACCAAATATTTCAGCCGATTTACCAATAACATACCCTTCTTCCAATGATACGTTCCCATTCTCGTCCAAAGACAACTCTTTGCCTGTTGATGGAGTAATATCCACTCTGCTCTTTTGCTCTTGTATTGGAGTAAAGTTTTGGATAATGTCAATGACCTCCTGTGGCGCATGGAATACGTTAGATATATTTTGAAAAAGAAAATCACTCATAAATCCACGCTTTACTACTTCCTGAGATTTGATTTTTCTTGGAATCGAGAGAACTTTTTCAGCATCCAGTTCTACCATTTCTCCCGTTTCATCTTCTCCTATAACCGGGAAAAAATTCAATAGATTTTTAATATTCTCTTTCCTTTTATCAGAATCTCCTTTTCCCTCTGAAGTTTCTGTCGATAGGTCATTTGCAAACTTTTCATATATAATCAAAGTCCTTGCCGGATCAAAATCAAACACATATGCGTTCTCTTTCCGGTAAAACTCTCCATTATTTGAAAATAAACAGGGATTTTGTGAGCGAAACGCTGCCTGCATATATAATGCAGGACTTTTAATATTGCTGAGCATAAGTACCGCTGTCCATTCAGGAATCGTAATTCCTGTAGTCAACTGCCCTACTGAAAGGGTAATCGTCTTTTCATATTTGCGAATGGCGTCAACTACCTTATCATATGATTTTTCTGTATCATCCTCATCATCCAATCGCCCGTCTCCTGCTGCAAGAATAATCTTATATTCGCCAAATACAGGATGTGCTTCCAGTTTTTTAGCAAGTGCTTTTGCACTGTCTACCCGATTTAAGAGCCAAAATGTATGCTTCAACTCTTGCCGCAGTTCTTCTGTCGAAAATGGAAATTTCGGTTGTGTAGTCATGGCATCTAAAAATTTATCAACAGAACTCTCATGTACAAACTTCTCATTTCGCGTTTCAAAGAATACATTCAAATCAAAAGCATATTCTTCCGTTTCTCCCTCAATCTCTATACCTTGCTGTAATTCATCCTTAATGATTTCAGACATCTGATAAGTATAAAGATTTAACTTAGGCAGGTTTTCATATGGATTCTGATCTCCAATCTCGCCTACCCACTCTCTTTTTGCTTCTTGTTCATCTGCATATGTCCAATTATAGATTGCATCCTCTGAAAATTTATCATTTGCAAGTGCTTTAAATGGTGTACCCGACAAATGGAGTGTAAATTTTCTTTTTATACGATTAAATGCAATGTCCGTCTTATAGGTATCAACACCTTCATGTGCCTCATCAATCACAACAACATCCCATGTCTGTCCCTTTTTCGGATCATCACTGACTTCTTCGAGCTTATCATACTGACCGCCAAAATAAAGAGAGCCTTTTAAATCCTGCAAACTGACAAATTCAATACAACCATGCTCAATATTTTCAATAATAATCTTTTGAATATACTCTTTTCTCGTCATAACATATGGTTTACCTACAAGTGCCGCCACATGACTGACAAAATAGTATTCTGATTCTGCTCCCAAGAACTGAACATAATCTGAATACCAGCTATTTGCAATTGCCGGACGATTTGTAACGATTAAAACATTTTTGGCTTTTGTTTTCTTGCAAAAATCATATACGGAAAGTGTTTTGCCAAATCGCGGCTTCGCATTCCATAAAAACTCACCCTTTTCATGAGCATTAAAATAGTCTATCGTCTTTTCAACTGCCTCTAACTGTTCATTTCGTAACTGATAGGGCATAACGGTATCAGGAAGATCCAATACTCCATGATTGGATTTAAAATCATAGAAATGCCCTTTCGATTCTGCACCGTTCACATGAAACCATTCTGTATGTTCTTCCCGCTCAATGTCTAATTTCTGTAAGTAAGCATGAAAATCCGTATCCTTAAATGCTTCTCCTGTACCATCTTCATAAATAGCATTTCCCCGCCATTCCTCATGAAATCGCACATCTACCGTATGTGTCTGCTGCTTTAAGCGTTTTTCAACACCCTGCTCTGTATATCCAATCTTTGTCCAGCCATTGTGCCTCGCAATTTCAGGAGTGGAGTAAGCATAAATCATCGGCACAATTTTCTTTGTGGTCTTTAGCTTGATTTCTGCCATTACTCCATCTCCTTTACTTTTGTTTCAATAAAATCAATTTCTTCATTGGATAAATTATATTTTTTGTAAAGTTGTTTGTCTATTTCTGCTATGGATGTTGACCAATCAATATCAGAAGAGTTGCTAAAATCTTGCATTGGAATCATTCTCCATGTATCCTTATTATTGTCTTGAGTGATTTTTAGTATTCCAAGCATTGTCCTTGCAAACTTACTTTTTACATATTTTAATGCTTTTTCTGCTTCTGCTTTACTATCAAAGGCACCAATTCCAATAAAAGTCTGAGTATACCCTTCATTTGGTGCGGCAATAATCGGACTACTTAAAACCTCTCCCAAAGCCCCTGTTCCATTTACACGAACAACCAATACTTTCCACTTATACAAATTTTCATGTTCAGTGTCTACATACTTTACAGGCAAATAACGCCATCGGCGTTTATTATTAATAACACCAATAACCGCTACATCATCATCACTATTCTTTTCTTCTGAAAATAGTGGAATCTTATCGAAGATATTATTTCTAAAACGTTTATCCTTTCCGTCACTTCCAATGTTATTTTTTAATTCAGGATAATCTAAGTAAAGTTCTTCAAGATTAAATTTATTTTGAATATATACCTTACTCATAAGGCTATCTGCTTCTTCCCTCGGTGCAGCTTTATTTATAATAGAATTCAATTCCATATATGGAGTAAAAACTTTTATTGCACCATAATCTTTTGCATTATCATGATGCGTAATGACAACTCCGCCTTTAATATCCGTATTACTAAATACCTTACTACTGTCCTGCTCAAAATATAATACTTTGAGATGCGGATCTTGTAACATCTGCTCATTCCATTGTTTAGGTGTACTACCTGCATTAAACAAAAATCTTGCGGGATGAATCATCTCAACCGTATTGGCTATTTTATACGCCTCTTCTAAAAATTTATGATAAACTGGCGGTGCAAATCCTTTGTTATCTCCAAGTGTTTCATCTTGATAGGGTGGATTCCCTATAACAAAATCAAATTTCATCTCATTGACCTTCTTTCTTTAGCGATATAAATAGTATAGATTTACCAGCACGCCAATCATAAATTTTACATGGTACTGCTTCCTGTTCCTCTTCTTGTTCCTGCTCTTTGCATAAATCAAACATTGTTATTTGTCGAAATTCCTCATAGGGTTTTCCAAATGGAACTGTGTCTTTCAGTCCGTCCATCTGCCATATATTCCACGCAATAATATTAGCAATACTTAATATCTCTTTTTCCTCCGGCTCATTCTTCCATCGTTCAAAATAGTATTCTACAAAACTCAACAGAAGATTTGCTCTTGCAAGCAATAAATTATCTCCCTGATATTCATATCCATATACGCTCTGAAACGCCCTTGTCGTCCAGTTACACCACTCGTCTTTGTCCTCTGTATTTTCATTCACTACACGCATTTTACGGTCTAATATTCCAATGCGATTGTGTAGTTTAATATAATCTCCTGTTGATGCATCATATCTGGATACCAAATAAGGTGCTTCGCCACATGTAATCTCTAATCTCCTTGAATCCACATATTGCATCCAGTTCTTTGTCTCTGGAAACACAATTTTTCCCTTATTTGTAATCCACATTCTGTCTTCCTGCTGATTGAACACATCTTTCTTTCCAAACCATTCTTCATCACACAAATTGTTCATCAAATTACACACCCATGCCGGTGTAAATACTTCCCCTTTCTTTTTGGTTCGCTCCTGCTGTTCTTCTGAAAATTTACTGATTCTTGGCTGAATCACATCCGGTAAAGATGTAATCTGACTGATTGTAATTTGGCTTTTATCTGAGTACTCCATTCCGACTAAGTCTGGCGGATCTGTTGCCCATATAATATTTTTTTTGGTTGATTTATCCTGCAATAATATCTTTAATGCCTTTTTGACGGGATAACATTCAAAATCCACTAATTTTTCCATATAAAACTCCTCAAATATGAGAATATACTTCCCATACTCTATAATAAATGATTTATCATGAAAACGCAATACAGTTCATGACAATAAAGCAATAATATGAAAGCTGAAAATAGCTGCCGATACAATATTGCCGGCAGCTACCTTCTTATAATACAAATATAATTTCTTCCCTCACAATCTCCTCCGCCCTCGCCCGAATATTATTCATTCGCTTTACCCAAAGCATCTGATTCTGCGCCTTTAACTGTTCCGTCACTCCCTCCCGCTTTGCCATCTGCTCCACCAACAAATCAAATCTTTCCTCTGCCTGTTCCTGTATCATAAGTAAATGTTTTTTTAATTCATCTGACAACAGCAATCCCGAATAAATACCTCTCCTGTGGTTTTCCAAATAGGATTTCCTCATCAGTCCAAATTTCCTCAACTCTCCCTCCGGTTCCGGATTAGAAATTAAGTTCGGTATCAAATAATCTCCACATTTCTCATACGTTAAATTCATAGTATTGTCCTCTCTCTTTCTTATAAGCTAATATCATGCTTTTTATTAGTTTTTTCTTTTTCCTGTTTATCTCTCTCAATCCCTAAATACTGCCTTATATTTTTCAACTGCTTATCCGCTTCAACCACCTCTTTTTCTGCTGTCTGGTATGTTTTTTTCAACTTTGCTTTTTGCACTGTCATTGCATCATATTTCGCCTGCATCTTTTCCACATCCAGCGAAGTTGTCTTTATCTCGTACCGCTTCAGCATATTTTCAGCGCCGCCAAACAGAATAATCTGTGTTTCATGGCTTCGGAAATAGGCATCCTGATCCTTCGCTTTCTCATATCCTCTTTGGTATTTCCTGTTTGCCATATACTGTTTTGCATATTTTAGGATTTCTGCTTTTGCTTTCATCTCATGCTCTAAGTCCACAATCGCGCTTCTTGCCGCTTTTGCCGTTGCGTTTTTCTCTGCTATTTTCCATTCCAGTTCCTCTACAGAGCCACCTTCTGCATAACTCGCCGCAGCAATCTTTAAATTCTGTATATCCGCCCAATGTTTTAACGCACCATTCTCTTGAAACTTCTCCTGATCCGTATCAATCAAAGTGCGCTTTGCATCTGGTCGCTTCGGAAAGGGAAATTTCTTTTTTACGGGAAAATTTTCCTGTGTCATTACACGTTTTTTAATCCGCTCTCTGATTGCTTCTTTCGTATATCCCACACCAAAATTTCTTTCACTGACACGTGTAAATCGGCTCTGTCCCAATGCGCAAAATGACAAATATTTCAATGCCTTGTCTCCAAAAGTTTCCCCTTTCACCTCGTATCCTTTTGTCTGCATCCGACTGATAAAATCTTCATAGCTGTACGCTTCATGAACGGCATTGTCCATATCATATTTCATCTGTGCTTTCCACGAAGTTCCCGCCTTTGCCATCTGCCGCTCATAATGTGTCATGCCTTTTTGCCCTGCCGGAATAATAACCGACAATCCATGTTCCTTGCACAGTTCGTCCGACAGATTCCGTATATGCCTGTAAGTACGCTTGCAGTCATTGTATTTTTTATGTTCTACATTATCAACTGCACAAAAAATAATATGATTATGGTAATGTTCCTTATCTATGTGCGTTGCAATGACATAACTGTATTTATCTTCCAACAGCTTGTCCGCCAGTTCCATCCCCACCTTATGTGCCGTATCAAAATCCACTTCTCCGGGTGCAAATGACTGAATCAAATGAAACGCCTGCTTATCACCCACGCCGGAAGACTTTGATAATGCATCCATAAAATCATAATGTGCTGTTTCTATCCCACAGGCAAAGGAATCTATTAGAATCTGTCCGTCAGTTTTCTCCAGATTGCAGATATATTTTAATGCTTTCTGTACGGTTGCTTTGACAGCATGGATTCGTGTGTACGCCATACCTCTTTCATCAGCTCCTTCACTTCTTCTATATCATCCTGATAAGTGTTACCCGTAGAACTTATCCTTGCCGCTATCTGATTTAGGCTTTTGCTGATTCTGCTTAGATTAACATTGTAGTCATGCAACTCCGAATAATCTACAAAATAGGTATATCCATACAAAATCAAATGCCGCAAATAATCATTTTTGTTCTTGTATTCTGTATTTTTACATTTAGCATCCAAAATATATTTCTCATCATCACTCAGGCGCAAAATAATCTGATTGCTACGTTTTCGTTTTTCCATTCTCAACCTCCATCGTTTTATTGTCCAAAATTGATGTTATTGCTTTCTTGCTCCGCATTCCGTTCTATATGTATTTCATAAGGGGCTAGGGGATTTCCCCTACAAGCGGATTGGATATCCATTTTGCAGATGTATAAACAATGCAAAATCACCATTTGGATATCCGAATCCAGTGCTTGATATTCTACCAAAAACCTTAAACAAAGAGAGCAACAAGTCCAGAAACATATTTCCCGATTTCTTTGCACAGTTCCAAAAATCAGCCATTTCCCCAACTTATTGCCCTGTCTGCTAAAACTGCTCTTATTTCTGCTATTTTTTCCTCAAAATAAATCCTCCAGTGCATCTAACACATCTTCACTGATTTTTGGCAGATGATTGTCCTCTTTTTCTGCCAATTTCCCCATTTCTACCGTAGGCAATGCAGTTTGCCCTCGCAGCAGATTCCCCATCTCGCTTCTGAAACGCTCCCAATAGCTTTCAGATATCTCCGCTTTATTCTCTGCATCCGCATTTTCAAAGTAGCGGATAAGCGACTTGATTATGACTTTTGAATAAGTCTTCTCCACCGACTTATCCATTGTCTGCATATAATCCCATGCTTTCCTATGTTCCTCTTTATCGAGATTGAAGCGGATATTGATATTCTTTATCATGACGCCTTTCCTCTGCTCTGTGTCCGTTTCAAGGTCTGTAACGCCAATACCTCATACCCTTTTGCCGTTGCACAAATATCCTGAATAATCACTACTCTGTCCGCATCATACTCCGCAAAATTCTTTATCAAACAGCCGCCACCGCCTATTACATACAGTTTCATCAGATCGGGATTATAGCCATATTCCCGCAGCTTACTGAATACCTGCATTACATAATCCTTTGCCACTTCTGAAACTGCCTGTATGTATCGTTCGGGAATATCCGCAGTTCCTTTGCGGAATATTTCCTCAATAATATGATCCGGAACCTCGCACTGACAGTTTCGCATAACCTCATTTCTTGCTTTTTTCATACACTGATACACGCCAAACTGTTCGGTAAAGATTTTGCCCGCTAAAGGCTTTCCATTCTGCATAAATGCCACATTCATCGTCCCATTGCCGATATCCGCCAATACGGTATTCCCTCTGATATCTCCATCATAATTGATAAATGCGGCATACCCCTGTGGATGAATGGACGCATCCGCAATAACCACATGATAGGATTCTCCGTTATACTTGAAATGTACATCCTTTTCACACAGCAGATACTCCCGAAAACTTTCTTTCTGTTCCTTTACCCAGAATAATGGAACTCCGGCTGCTAAATGAAGAACTGCCTCATTCTTTCCCCTGAATTTAAGTTCTTCCGCAACAGCCGCAAGTGTTAATATCCAATAATCCTCATCATTGATTTTCTGTACCTGAAACTCCTTATGACCGCCGCCGATTCCGTATTCTTTTCCTTTGTACTCTAATGCCGTCGCTCCCAACTGCACCTCTTTTTCCACGCTGGCAGCAAAAACCCTATGTGCCGTTTTCATGTTGCCATATCCATGATCCACGCCTAAAATCAATTTCCCGTTATAATATAATTCCTGCATGATAAATTCCTCCAATTTTTAAAATTTCTATCTACAACACAAGATTGCTGTCTATACCTCGTTTCTTCCATTACCGTACTCATAATAATTTACTTCCGCACTGTAATAATTACTAATCGTATTCGGAGCATTATAAAGTGTTGTCAGCAGATATGCCTTGATATTCGCTATATGAGTGGTGGTCTTTTCCATGCTGTCTAATACATAACGGATATGCTCTGAATCAAGCTTTAGAAATTTCCCCTTGACTAACTCATATGGATAATCTGTACCGCCGATACGGATACTTTTTCTCTGTACTGCCACCACATCAACGATGATTTCTACCAGCTCGTCCAGCAATTCGTACTGATATTTCATATCTGCTTTCAGATTCTCATAATCTATATTTTCCTTTACAATCTGCGTATAAATCTCTATCGTATCCATCTGATCCATATCTGCTTCTCCCTGATTGATGGATAGATAATCTTTATTAGTATTCTCTATAGTATTCTTTGTATTTGTCTCCCCTTTTAGGGAGAGACCTGTCACCTTTGAAGTAGTACCCTCCCTCTTTTCAAGAATACCCCTCTCTCCTTCTACAGATAAAGGTATCTCCTTTGGCGGTGAGAGTGTATTATCCTCAATCTCTTCCGGAAATGTTACTTCATACAGCCTTTGGGGAATTAACTCAATAAACAGCACATTATTCAAAATCTGTCCCCTTACTTGGATTGTTTTGAAGATACGTTTGATAATTCCCATTTTCTCAAGAGCTTTTACCGCCTCTGTTGCCTGCTTCTTTGACAATCCGAAAGTGTCTGCCATCTGATCATAGCTACGCTGTAGGTAATCATCACGGAATTTCTTTTTCATACCAATTAACTGTCCGCTTTCCTCATCCCGTTCTTCTTTTGGTCGATACCAATATACGATATCAGCTAAAATGTGAATCGCATTATTATGTGGTGCACCATTCGGGTATCTGATTGTCTTAAACCACACCATAGGAATTACATTTCCTGTAAAATTCATGGTTCCAACTTCATCCACAATGGGATTTCCCGTTGAATACCGAAATGTCTTTTTATATCCCATCCTTTCCCTCTTTTCGCAATTTGATATTTACTTCAAAGAGAGCCTTTGTTATACTGAATTTGCAATCTGAGTATAGTAAGGCTCTGCTTTGCTTACTCCGAAATGCCCTTGTTACCAGCAGGGGCATTTTCTTTTATTCCTGCCATCTTGTCCAGCATATCCGCTACCTTTTTCTGCTCTGACGGATATAAATGCCCATAAGTATTCAATGTGATCCGGATATCTTTGTGTCCAAGACGTTCTTTAATAATCATAGGCTGAACCCCAAGATGTATGAGATAGGCGCAGCTTGAATGTCTTAGGTCGTGGACACGGATATATTTGACTCCCGCTTTATCTGCATGGCGTTTCATCACATGCTGTACTGCCTCCGGCACAACTGCAAAAATCCTTTCATCTGCGGGCAGTTTATACATAGATGCCATATATGCTTTTAACTCTTCCGCCAGAAATTCAGGAATAATCACCGTCCGCACAGATTCCCTTGTTTTAGGTTCTGTAATCTCGTCCTTTCCCTTGTGCCGGAAGTATGTCTTAGTAATTGATATTCTTTTGTTTACTGTATCAATATCCGATGCTGTGAGCGCTAGGGCTTCGCCAATCCTACAGCCACTATAAAACAGCAAATCAAACAAGACATGATATTTGCTCCCATCTTCAAAGGTGTTTATAAAACAATTAAATTCATCTAATGTCCAGAATTGTAACTGCTTTTTATCTGCATCTGCTCTGCCCATGCGCTTTACTTTCGTGCAGGGATTATCTTTTAAGTTGTAAATTTTTGTGGCATGAGTAAATAACGCCGTCATCTGATTTTGGAGCATCCGCTGATAAGTTTCCTTAAATCCTCTGGATCGTATTTCATTCTGCCACTGGATAATATCCGCTGGTGTTATATTATCCATAGCCTTATTACCTAACAGCGGAATAATGTGATGTTCAATCATATAACGCTTATTCCGAATCGTGCGCTGTTTCAATTCGCCATCTTTATCCCTGAAATATACCTCTACGAAATCCGTCAGCTTCATATTCATATCTGTTTTTGACGCCAACAGCGTATTACGCTCCCATTCCAAGGCTTCTTTTTTACTCGCAAATCCTCGTTTTTTCTTATGCTTTTTCTTGCCCTGCCAGTCCTCTACCCATATTTGTGAAGTCCATGTGCCTTTTTCTGTATCTTTGGACACTGCCATTCCACAATCACTCCCTTCTTTATACGATATTTCTTTTTCCGAAGTAAAATCTTTCACTCCAATATGTACGTGGCACTTTCGCCTGTACCGTCATATATCCGGCAGCCGCCAATTCTTCGTTAAGCTGACGGATAATGCGATACCCCTTCTGCTTTGACACGCCCAGTTCCCGCGCGACATCATCAACAGTCATCATATAGTTTGTCTTTTCCATGTCAGTTCTCCTTTCGCATTATATTTTCTCTAATTACGCGTTTCGTATTTAGATTAATCTTATATTATTACTCATTGCGTATTTTGTCAATACTATTTTAAAATTATTTTTTGATATTTACGAATTGCATAATGTGTTGTGCAGTGTTATAATATACAAGATAACTTTTCTATTTTTGTCACTAACGTGGCAATCGGTATACTGTATGAGGAAAATAGCATAAGGAAATGGATGGATGAATTAATGGATAGAGATCAATTTAAGCTTATACACAGCGAACTAATTCAACAAGTTCAATGTATAGAAAATAATTTGAAGATAATATATGCCGCAATGTGCAAAGGAAATTTTAACAACAATCTAAAGTCCGTTGAGAAAATGAACTTGGGTAAGATAGCGAGAGAACTTGAAGAACTCGACAATAGTGATGATATGCCTGAATTTTCTGAAGAAGAATACAACACGATAGATGAAATCAGGGAAATAAGAAATTATTGGTGCCATCAATGTTACTTAGATTATATCTATATCGAAAATGATTATGAACGGGAGAAAGCATTTCAAAAAGTTGCTAAAAAATTGCATTATGACGAATATAGGACATATGACTTATTTAAAAAAACGGAAGAAATGCGTTTGATTATTATAAGAAAATATAGATAATGTAGGAAATGTTTATGTTTATGAGAATGAAATAAAAAATTTGAGCAGAAAGGAATACATATTTATGGGTTACGGTCAAAATCTAAAAGATATTTTAGACAACAAAGGCATGACAGTAAAAGAACTTGCGCTAAAGGCGAAAATCGCGCCTACAACACTTTATTCGATTATCCAGCGGGACACTGCTATCCGTTTTGACACTGCACTTAGAATTTCTAATATATTGGATATCCCCATCAGTTCTATCTGCAAGGATAACCCCTATGACGATATCGAAACCTTACCAGCACTTCCGTCTGACAGCGAAAAGCGGAATATCAACAGTCACAAGAACGCCTATATATCAGATCGCACCGCCCACATATTGAAAAAATTTGATTACACAGAGCTGCCTATGGTAGATGAATTGATTGCGGATTTATATGTACTGGACGATATAACCAGACGTGATTTGTTTGAATATGCAAAAATGCTGAAGAAAAATCATACCTCTCCTGAAAGAGCCGCTGATTTAAAAGATATAAAATAATAATAGTATGATGCTTAATACATCAACCAATACGGAAAGGATAACATTATATTTGTTATGGGTATATACATATGAATGAGCATTTAGATTTTCTTTATAATTGGTTTTCAAAAGCCGATAGGCATCCTCAGTTTCCTAATCAGCAATTTTCTCAACCAACCATTCTTACTGTAAAACAAGAGCTAAAACAATTAAGCCACGATATAGAACAGACTGATTCCTTTCATAGCAAAGAATTTATGCGCCTAAAAGATCGTTTATTTAATCCGTTAGGTGTGCATCCTGCTATTTTTGGAATGACTTTCGGCTATATTACTTCTTTATATGAAAAACAAAAACTGCCTTTCAATGATATTTGGAATTATATTCACCCTAAGATCCAAAAAGTTTCCAAAAGACAATATCTCTCCGGATTTTATGCAGATGCAGCTGAAAATGCCTTTAAAGAAATTAACGCACGAACAAAACGTATCTACGCAAATGCTCGTCCAAACACTCCCATTCCAGATGGCGCTACAGCAATGACAACTGTTTATTCTTCAAATAATCCTATCGTAGAATTTTGTGATAGGCAAACTGAAAGTGGTCAAAATATTCAATTGGGTTTTATGAAAATGGCAGAAGGTGCTATGATTGCATTAAGAAATCCGGTCGCACATGAAAATCTAAATATATCTCAAGATGATGCAATGCGCCAGCTTATGTTTGCCAGTATGATAATGTATAAGATTGACGAAGGTGTTATTCATTCAGGCATTACCGAGCAAGAATAAAATATCGTAGCCATTTTGTAGCCACTTTAGTCCTCTAAAGTGGCTATTCATGTAAAAAGGCTTTCGGAGAAATCCCCGAAAGCCTTGATTTTACTGAATAAATTATAATTACTCGATGATAGTAGCCACGCGTCCAGATCCAACAGTTCTACCACCCTCACGGATAGCGAATGTAAGTCCCTGCTCCATAGCGATTGGATGAATCAATTCAATTGTCATCTCTACATTGTCACCAGGCATACACATATCTGTGCCATCTGGAAGATTGCAGACACCTGTAACATCTGTTGTTCTGAAATAGAACTGAGGTCTGTAGTTGTTGAAGAACGGTGTATGACGACCACCTTCATCTTTTGTCAAAACGTATACTTGAGCGGTAAATTTCTTGTGGCATGTAACTGTACCTGGTTTTGAAAGAACCTGTCCTCTCTGGATCTCTGTTCTCTGAACACCACGAAGCAATGCACCAATGTTATCACCAGCGCGAGCCTCATCAAGAAGCTTTTTGAACATTTCAATACCTGTACAAACTGTCTTCTTTGTCTCTTCGCTAATACCAACAATCTCAACTTCCTCATTAAGATGAAGTGTACCACGCTCAACACGTCCTGTTGCAACAGTACCACGTCCTGTAATGGTAAAGATATCCTCGATTGGCATAAGGAATGGCTTATCTGTATCACGTACAGGCTCAGGAATGTGCTCATCAACAGTATTCATCAACTCGATAATCTTGTCGCCCCACTCGCTGCTAGGATCTTCCAGAGCCTTCAACGCAGAACCCTTAATAATCGGGCAATCCGTGAACTCATACTCCTCAAGCTGCTCTGTTACTTCCATCTCAACAAGTTCAATCAACTCAGGGTCATCAACCATATCACACTTGTTCAAGAACACAACAATCTTAGGCACACCTACCTGACGAGAAAGAAGGATATGCTCCTTTGTCTGTGCCATTACACCATCTGTTGCAGCAACAACAAGAATAGCACCGTCCATCTGTGCAGCACCTGTGATCATGTTCTTTACATAGTCAGCATGGCCCGGGCAGTCAACGTGTGCATAGTGTCTATTCTCTGTCTCATACTCAACATGAGCAGTATTAATTGTGATACCACGCTCTCTCTCTTCCGGTGCCTTGTCAATATTTTCAAAATCTGTAGCTACATTACCTGCAACTCTAGCAGCCAAAACCTTTGTGATTGCAGCTGTCAATGTTGTCTTACCATGATCAACATGTCCAATTGTACCAATGTTGCAATGGGGTTTACTTCTTTCAAATTTAGCCTTTGCCATTCTAAAAGTCCTCCTTAAAAACTTACTATGAATTATAACTTAACCCAACTATTTTCATTATAGTCAAACTATAAAAATTTTTCAAGCACTATTTATAAAATACTGCCCAAAAGCTAATTATTTATTACTGTTCACACCCTAATAATATAAAGCTTCCTAATTGCACAGAAAAGATTTATTCTCTCTATTTGTACTTCGGACACATTAGCTTTAATTGACCAGTTTCTTTAGGTGTCTTTATATAACTGCTTTTCTCTCTGAATTTCTATCCTAATTTTATATATACTTGGATTACACTGTTTCATACAGCAAACATGTAACCCAAGTACAAATCAAAGTAGTCTATCCTTAGGACTAAAAACCTTATAAAAGCAAGGTTGAAACAATAATAATTATTTCGTTTTTGCCGCAAGTACCTTCTCTTGTACCTGCTTTGGAACCTGCTCATACTTTTCAAAGAACATAGAGTAGTTTCCGCGTCCTTGTGTCTTAGAACGCAAATCAGTAGAATAACCAAACATTTCTGCAAGAGGCACATAACCTCTAACTATCTTTCCGCCGCCAAGGTCATCCATACCTTCAATACGTCCGCGACGTGAATTGATATCACCAATCACATCACCCATATACTCTTCTGGCATTGTCACCTCAACCTTCATGATTGGCTCAAGAAGTACCGGTGCCGCCTTCTGCATCGCTTCCTTAAATGCAAGGGAACCTGCAATATGGAATGCCATTTCAGAAGAGTCTACCTCGTGGTAAGAACCATCGTATACATTTGCATAGACACCTACTACAGGGAATCCACCAAGAATACCCGCGTGCGTTGCCTCCTCAATTCCTTCTCCAACTGCTGGGATATATTCCTTAGGAATCGCACCACCAACAACAGAAGATTCAAACTTAAAGAGTTCCTCACCGTTTGCATCCATCGGCGCAAATCTAACTTTACAATGGCCATACTGACCACGTCCACCTGACTGCTTTGCATACTTGGAATCAACTTCCACTTCTTTTGTAATTGCCTCCTTGTAAGCAACCTGAGGTGCACCAACGTTTGCCTCAACCTTAAATTCACGAAGAAGTCTGTCCACAATAATCTCAAGATGAAGCTCACCCATACCTGCAATAATGGTCTGTCCTGTCTCCTGATTGGTATGTGCCCGGAAAGTAGGATCTTCCTCTGCGAGCTTTGCAAGCGCTTCTCCCATCTTGCCCTGGCCAGCTTTTGTTTTTGGCTCAATCGCAAGCTCAATAACTGGCTCTGGGAATTCCATAGACTCAAGAATTACTGGATGCTGATCATCACAGATTGTATCTCCAGTCGTTGTAAACTTAAATCCAACTGCTGCCGCAATATCACCAGAGTAAACTTTATCTAACTCCTGTCTTTTGTTTGCATGCATCTGCAAGATACGTCCCACACGCTCTTTCTTATCTTTTGTGGCATTCAGTACATAAGAACCTGAGTTCATTGTGCCTGAATAAACTCTAAAAAATGCAAGTTTACCCACAAATGGATCAGCCATAATTTTAAATGCAAGTGCTGAGAACGGCTCATCATCAGATGAGTGACGCTCAACTTCATTTCCATCCAAATCTGTTCCTTTAATAGAAGGAATGTCTGTAGGTGCTGGCATATAGTCAAGAATTGCATCAAGAAGTTTTTGCACACCTTTATTTCTATATGCAGATCCACAGCAAACTGGAACTGCTGTACACTCACAAGTACCTTTTCTCAAAGCTGCCTTAAGCTGCTCTATTGTAGGTTCCTCACCTTCGAGGTACATCATTGTCAAATCATCGTCTAACTCACAAACTTTCTCAATCATTTCTGAGCGATAAAGTTCTGCATCATCCGCCATATCTGCCGGAATCTCTGTAATCGTAATGTCATCGCCCTTATCATCATTATAAATATAAGCTTTATTTTCAATCAGATCAATGATTCCTTTAAATTCATCTTCCTTACCAATTGGTATCTGAAGAATAATCGCATTTTTTCCTAATCTTGTCCGAATCTGGTCTACTGCACCATAAAAATTAGCTCCTAATATATCCATCTTATTAATAAAAGCCATTCTAGGTACATTGTAGGTATCAGCCTGACGCCATACATTTTCTGATTGTGGCTCCACACCACCCTTTGCACAGAAAACGCCCACAGCACCGTCCAACACACGAAGAGATCGCTCAACTTCCACTGTAAAATCCACGTGGCCTGGAGTATCAATAATATTGATACGATGCTCTAAAGCACCTTCCTGTGGCTTTGCATTCTCTTGATGTGTCCAGTGACATGTCGTAGCGGCTGATGTGATTGTAATACCTCTCTCCTGCTCCTGTTCCATCCAGTCCATAGTCGCAGTACCTTCATGTGTATCACCAATCTTATAATTAACACCGGTATAGTATAAGATACGCTCTGTAAGAGTAGTCTTACCAGCATCAATATGCGCCATAATACCGATGTTCCTGGTTCTCTCTAAAGGATATTCTCTTCCAGCCAAAGTATTTCCTCCTTAAAAACTTAGAAACGATAATGTGCAAAAGCCTTGTTTGCCTCTGCCATTTTGTGCATATCTTCTTTTCTCTTCACTGCTGCACCTGTGTTATTTGATGCATCCAGAATCTCATTTGCAAGTCTTTCTTCCATTGTTTTTTCGCCTCTCTTACGTGCGAAAAATACCAACCAGCGAAGCCCTAATGTCTGGCGGCGATCCGACTTTACTTCAAGCGGAACTTGATACGTAGCACCGCCAATACGCCTTGCCTTACATTCAAGCATCGGCATAATATTGTTCATAGCAGACTCAAATACATCCAATGCTGGCTTCTGTGCTTTCTCTTCCACCCTGGAAAATGCTCCATATACGATCTTCTGGGCTATACCTTTCTTGCCATCCAACATAACGTTATTGATGAGCTTGGTAACCACTTTATTACCGTAAATAGGATCTGCTAATACGTCTCTTTTTTGAATATGTCCTTTACGTGGCACGATTCTTCCCTCCTTAATTACTGATAGTGACAATCGTTTTGTAGAACGAACTATCCACTATTTGATTAAATCAACGGTACTCACATTTTAAAACTTTGTGTTCGTGCGGTTTTCCATTATGACCTTATTTATTGAAAAGGTGTTCAATCAGAATCCCAACACTAATTAGTTTTTTGTGGTACATGGTAAATCATGCGAATCTTATGCAGCTGCCAAATTCCTTTGAATTTGTGCAGAGACACAAATTTGCCGCATGAAAAATCAAAGATTCTTCATGTTATTTACCTGCTTTTGGTCTCTTAGCTCCATACTTAGAGCGAGCCTGTTTTCTGTTAGCAACTCCTGCAGTATCAAGAGTACCTCTGATAATATGATATCTTGTACCTGGTAAGTCCTTAACACGGCCGCCTCTAATCAGTACAACACTATGCTCCTGTAAGTTGTGTCCCTCACCTGGAATGTAGCTTGTCACTTCCATACCATTGGAAAGACGAACTCTGGCAATTTTTCTAAGCGCTGAATTCGGCTTCTTCGGTGTTGCGGTCTTCACTGCTGTACATACGCCTCTCTTCTGAGGAGCAGACGTATCTGTCGCCTTCTTTCTAAGAGAATTGTATCCTCTCTGGAGCGCTGGTGCAGTAGACTTCTTAACTGTTTCCTGACGTCCTTTTCTTACTAATTGGTTAAATGTTGGCATTCTTTTTCACCTCCTGTTATTTTCAAAACTAAATGCCAAAACAATTAGGCACATTACATGCGATATTTTATACACATGCTAGATTATTATACGTTTATGCTTTCAGAATGTCAATCATTTTTTTCAAAATTATACCACACCAATACAATATTTCTGTTTTCGGCCAATCTAAATTGCCACTATTCTACGACTAAAAATGTAAACAACAAGAATATTATCACACTGGACGCGGGTTGCTTTCATGGCACTGGTCCTTTCCGCGTCCGTGTGCAACGGAGTAGAAAATATACAAATTCCCGTTCTCTCTAAACTCTCTTTTGTATAATATTATTAATTCTTATCAACAATCAATTTTTTCATCTGTGAAATACATTAAATCTAAATTTATCTGTTTACAAATGTTTTTAAAGCGCGTACTATATAATAGGTAGATTTAAAAATTATTTTATCTTTTTTTAATCCATATTTTTGTGTACTACTTAAGATTATCTTGTTTTAATATTTCTTTGGGCTAAAGAGGTTTTATTATGGGAATGTTTTTCATTATTTTAAAAATTATGCTATCTTTTGTCACACTGACAATTTTATATTTGATTTCAATCAAGCCCCGTCTTTACGGCCGGCCGGACTACAAGCCTTTTTTTGGACATATGTATGCCCACCGCGGACTACATAATATGAATGCCGCAATACAACGACTCAAAAATATTGGACAAACTACTAAAGATATTGAAAAAACAGAAGATTGCATTCCAGAAAATTCTTACGCCGCCATAAAACGTGCTGCAGATTTAGGTTATGGAATCGAATTTGACGTACATCTTACTAAAGATGATATTCCAGTAGTCTTTCATGACGATACCTTAAATCGTATTTGTGGTGTTAAAGGAAATTTGAGAGATTATACCTTTGAGGAGTTGCAACAGTTTCGTTTACTCGGGACAAAGGAGCGCATCCCTGCTTTCGCAGATATCCTAAAGATGATAGACGGGCGCGTTCCCTTAATTATCGAATACAAAGTTGAGAAAAACGCAGACAAGCTCTGCCGTATTTGCGACAATATTCTTTCTGATTATAAAGGGTTGTATTGCATCGAATCTTTTCATCCCCTAGCAGTACGTTGGTACAAAATCCACAGGCCAAACATTGTGCGAGGACAGCTCTCTGAAGATTTTACAAAGAAAAAATTAAATATCCCCTATTTTTTACTCTCCCATCTAATCGGCAACTGTTATGCGTCCCCTGATTTTATTGCGTACAATTGCAAACATAAGAATGAGCTTTCAAGAAATATTTGTCGTAAACTTTACAAAAGTTTGAGTATTGCGTGGACTGTCCGTTCACAGGAAGAACTTGATAAAATTTCTCCAAGTTTTGACCTGTTTATATTTGAAGATTTTGCTCCTGCAAACAAACAGAAAATTGTGTGAAAATTATTAAGCCAGAAAAAATATTGCATAAATTTTCCTTTTTAATTGCTTTCTTTTTGTACTACTTGCTAATTTTTCCAATAATATATATAAAATTCTGAATTTAACTTGAATTTGCATATAAAACCATGTATATTAAAAGTATTAAAAAGGTATCCTGCGCGGAGACTGCGCTGCCTTCATCTCTTAGGAAATGTCCATTGTGCACCATTGCAGGCCGCATAGACACATTACTATGAAAATATCCTTTTATAGTTAGTGTTCCTAAAATTAGGAATTAGGAGGATTCCAGTATGAAAGAATCATTAAAAGAAATGGATTTCACTACTCTGAGAAACAATTTTGACCAAATATGCGACGAGATAAATAAAGGCAATGAAACCGTCACACTCACATTAAAAAGTGGCCGTAAAGTTTTTATTATGTCCGAGGAAAATTACGATAATATTTCCCGTTATGTAATAGACAATAATTCGGTAAATGTCCTTCATTGAAATATTGTTTAAAAATATTTTACTATTTAACCCAAAAATGCAGCTCTATTTGAGCTGCATTTTTATGCATAGTTCCTATCATATTTCACATAGCAATTTGAAGACAATTGTTATTCTCCTACTCGATTTCTTGCCGAAGATACGCGTTTCTCTCTGACAGTAGTCCTTTTATAACAGATAGAATACATTACTGCGGACAGTAAAAGTGCAAGTAACACATCAAGCATAGAATGCTGTTTGATTAGCACTGTCGAAAAAATAATGCTCACACCAAGGACAAACATTGCCCCTTTCACAATGTGATGATTTGCAAAGCATTTGCTGCGCCATACCGCAATCATAATCGCAACAGAATTATAAACGTGAATGCTTGGAAGAATATTCGTCGGTGTGTCTGTAGCATAAAGATTTCTAATCAAATCTATAAAAATATTATCCTGTTCAAATGTTTTTGGCCTTAAATTATGTCCATTGGGGAATACTGCTGAGACAATGATAAAGATTGTCATTCCTGCCATCAAAAATGCAACCAACTTCTCGCTTTCTTCCTTATCCCGAATGCACATCAATACTACAATAAATGCCACATAAGGAAACCACAATAAATAGGGTACTATAAATACCTCACAAAATGGAATATACGCATCAATTCCAAAATTGATTTCATGCACTGCTACATCTCGTCTCTCAAGATAGAAAAATGCCACAAGATAAACCACAGCATAGATTATCATTACAGCCAATGATTTATATTGTAGAATCAATCCTGATCCCCATTTGTAAATGCTATTTTTCTTTATTTTCACAATATTTCCCTCCACAATGCAAAATGTACTATTACACAATGCAACTTTTTAATTCTATACCCTCTGTAGAACTTTTCCCCATTATAGAGTATGCATTGTATAAAGTCAACTTGGATTTATCATCTTTTGTATTCTTCATAAAATCTTAAGGAACTGTATTTATTTTTTTTAAGAAACATTGTTTTTGAATTACAAAGTATCCATATTGGTGCACTTTTTAAAGGAGATTTTATAAAATTTAAACAGATATATTTGAAAATATATTTATTTTTATGTACATAATGATATCTATGCTTGTTTTTGAAAAAATTAACAAAAATAAATTAACAATTCTTTTCTAAAATTTTTGTAAATTTTTTTGTAGTTTTTCCATAAAATGATATTTGATTATTTTGTTTATTTCAAGTACACTAAATAAGTGAGAATTAATCAAATACAATGTAAACTTACGAATGTTTTTATTTATTATTTTTATTATATATTTTGGAGGGTTTACCTGTTATGAAATTAGATATGCACTGCCACACGAAGGAAGGGTCTATGGATGGTAAGATTCCAGTTGCCGAGTATATTCAGCTTTTAAAGTCTAAGGGATTTCAAGGTATGCTTGTAACAGATCACGATTCGTATAATGGTTTTCGCAAATATCGTGATTCTTTAAAGGATACCATCAAAGATTTTGTTGTGTTGAAAGGGATTGAGTATGATACGATTGATGCTGGACACATTCTTGTAATCCTGCCTGAAAATGTGAAACTTCTTCTAATGGAATGTCGTGGTCTTCCCGTAAAAGTTTTGCAAGATGTCGTTCACAGACATGGCGGTATTCTCGGGCCTGCACATCCGTGTGGAGAACGCCATCTAAGCATTACACGTACACGCGCTTATAAGAAAAATCCTGAGATTATGAAACAATTCGACTTTTTGGAAGCTTTTAATGCCTGCGAGTCACAGGAATCTAATATAGAGGCACGCAGACTTGCCTTTCAATACAATCTGCCAATGTTTGGTGGAAGTGATTCCCATCATCCTGATTGTGTAGGAACTGCTTATACAGAATTAGAGTCTGATATCACATGTGAATCCGAACTTATTAGGTATGTCAAAGATAAAAATAGCATTCATTATGGCGGTGAATACTATCAAGGTACTGTAAAAGGAAAAATCGGCATCTTCAATCACGTCCTTGTAGAAGGCTTCTGGGTATACAATCATTTTGCAAGCATGTATCGCCATCACAAAAGAAAACTTGCTCTTTCTTTGTTAAATCAATAGCATTTACTTCCTTACATAAAAAAGCGTTTTCAATCGAAAACGCTTTTTGGTATACAGACATCGAAAAAATATGTAGTGAAAGCTATTCTTGTCCACTGATAAAAAGAAAAAATTTAGCTTTGTTATACAAATTACAATTGAGTAGAAAAGTCTTTTTTTGTTCGTTGCTTAAAGTTCATGTTCACTTCTTAGTTTGCGAGTATGCATATCCATCAATTTATACCGATATGCATCATCTGTAATCACCTGTTCTAAGGTATCCATATCGCCTTCTTCCAGCAGAGTCTTCAACAATTCATTATAGTTTTTAATAATATTTTGTTCCAAAAGTTCCATCTCATTTAACTCTTTTTTCTCTTCTGCCATTCGATTTCCCGCCTTTCTTTTTTATAGATAAAATTCGCTAAATTGTCCGCTCTGCCTTCCCTGGTGTAAGAATCCTAAATGTGCCACTCCCCGGCTCAAACACTACAGTTCTTGGAAAGTATTCTCCTACATCGGAAGCAAGCAGTGGTATCTGCAACTCCGCAAGCTTTTGTTTGACTGCATTTACATTTCTTGAAGAAATGTCTGAGCTCTCAGGTATCTGCTCACACCGAATCATATGTGCACCACCCGCAATTTTAGCTACCAAATGATTTCGCTTTGCCCCTTGTTGCACCAAGCTACTAATCATCTCATCAAGTCCTGTATCTGCATACTTTGCCGCAACAAAGTGTTCTTTGTTTGTCGTGCTATGATAAGGAAGCATAACATGAAGCAATCCTCCCACTCCTGTGTGCGGATCTCTCAGCGCAACACCAATACACGATCCCAAATCTTTTGTCATTAACTTCTTCTCTCCTCGGGCTGTCTTGTAATCTCCCATATTTACGACAATCATACTTTCTAGCTCCGATATTGTAAATGTTGCCACCTTAAACCCTCCATTAAATTTTTCTTAAAATTCCATTAAAATATATATCTTAATTATACCAAATTTGTCAAGTCTTTCAAGAAAAATTTTTAAGAGTCTTATAAAATCTATAATGCAAGAAATTATATAGAACTGTTATCGCTTTCATCTTGCGTATATTTTGGCATAAAAATTTCTCGACCCAATTCCACTAAAATTAAAAGTGTTATGGGTCCTAGAATAAAACCACCAATTCCATAATAAATAATACCTGCATAAACAGAAATCAATATCGCCACTGGTGAAAATTTTAATCCATTTCCCAGTAACCTCGGTTCTAAAAATTCTCGAATGAGTACGCACGCAAAATATGTTAGAAAAATAACCACACCACTGCCAATACTACCTTTTAGAAAACTCATAACCCCTAGCGGAATCAGCACAATGCCTGTTCCAATAAACGGCAAAAAATCCATAAATCCGGCAAAGAGACCATAAAACCAACCTTCTTTGGAGCCACTTAAATACAGACCAACTGTCGCCGTAATACTAATACACAGAAGAATAATAGACTGTGTTTTAAGATATGTCTTAATCATCCCCCCCAGCTTTTTACCAATGCGCAGAATAATCGATAAAATGTGGTCAATTGCTGGCTCAATTGCTGCAAGATTTAAAAGTCCCTGCTGCCATCCTTCAATTTCTCGTGCAAACAAGACAACACAGATAAAACTCACAACAATAAATGTACCTGCACGTCCAGCCACGGACAGATAACGCAAACTTCCAGTAAGTAGCCCATCCCCCGATTTTGAAATACCATCTCGCAATTCTGCTGCCCTTTCAAAAAACCACTGTTCGACTGTCCCTCTTTGAAGTTGAAAAAAATTCTCAATTGTCACACTTAAATCTGTAATCAATTGTGCAATACTATCCGTCCAAAAATCTGCATTTTGCACAAACACACGTGCTTTGCTAATCAAAAATGTACTAATCCCTACAATGATAAGTGCCACAATCAAGATAATGCCAAATAGAATGCCTCCTGCCATAAAACCCTTCTGCCCAGATTTTTCCTTGCGTTGACAAAATCGCTGTAAAGGCACCACAATCAGCAATGCTACAAGCAATGGCAAAAAATAGGGAAGAAGATACTTTAAAGCGAGCAAGACTGACACAGATGTCAAAATATATAACACTACTCTCTGATAGTCCCCCCGCAATAAAAAGTTCATATAGATTCCCTGCCTTTTTTCATAATATGTACAGGACTACCTTTGCTGTTTCTTCTCTATATTATTGGTATTTCTTTAATAATTATACAGTACAAATCTGCTTAAATAGGGCTTCTTTTCTATTTTTTTCCATTCCCTAATAAGACTCATCTGGCTACTGTGCGGCGGTGCTGTAATCGTACACTCTGGGGTAAAGGAGGCGACCGTCACATAACTGCACTCACCTGTAACAGTTTCCATAACTTGAAGTTCTACACTGGTTACAGTACAACGTTCACCAAGAGACAAATCATCCAGATACAAGACTCCACTGTAATCTTTTGTATAGGGCAGCAGCAACTCTCTAGTTTTTTTATTATCAAAGGTCAACACCGCCTTCAAATTCTTTTCCTGTGCAGTTGTATCTACCTTGACTTTCAGCGTTGCACCATACCTAACACTCCACGGTTGACTAATAAGATCCAATGAAAATTCCTGCATCTGTGTCATAATACTTCCAGACACCTGCCTGTCTTCCTCTATATCAGAAAGCATAACATCATAACCACTGTCACTTACCGCTACTTTGTACTCATACTCTGTTCCAGGTTTTAATCCATTGATAAACGTTAGCATTCCACCAGTTGTCTTGCTAATAATATAACTTTTTTTGCTCTTAATCCAGTCCTCTGCTCCTTTTTCCCTATAAAATACATAAAGATACGAACTGGTATTGATTGGATTGTTTGTAATCATCGCTTTGATGGAAATATAAGAATACCCACTCGCTACCATAACATTTGTAAGACTTCTGCCATCTGTCTGTGTCAATATCTCACCCGAACAATATCCGTCTAGTGTAGCTGTAATTGGCGGATACTGTTCACTACTAATACCTGCCACAAATTCATACACTGTATCCGCATTCACGTCATCCCCCAGATAACTTGTAAGTTCAAAATTACACTCCGTCTGATCCTTTGCAAGCAATGTAGTCCGAATATCCCAATCTACTTGATCCTTTTCCTTAAAAAATAGTACAAGATACGAACCCGGCGCCGGCTCTCCCTCAATCTGTGTCTGTAAAGTAATATTGTGTGCCCCTGCAATCTGATTGCCAGCGCTCACACGCACACCATCAATTTTTGCATCAAAAGTAAAGGTATAAGTCCCATATTCTTTCCCTTTTATGTCCCGAAAAAAAACAGTATAACTTTGTTCATCTACCAGACCAGAAATCGTATATCCTGTCATCTCATACCCTTTTGATGCATAAAGGTTAAAACTAGAACCATTTTTATAATACGTTCCACTCTCTTCTTGAACATACGCAAACAGAGTAATATCCTTTGTAATATTTTCTGTTCTGCCTTTAAGTGCGATGGTGCACGTTATGGATTCTGACAGATTTGCAGTGATTGAAACTGCCACATCAGACTTTTTTGTATGAATTCGCTGATATTGTGTGTTTACAAGTGTATTACCCTCAAAAAGTTCCCATTTAAAACCATATTCTGTATCGGGCGAGAGTGTAAAATAATCAGCCACCTGCACAGAGATGGTATAGTTTTCGACTGTCGTAAGTTCCGTCTTTGTTCTAAGCTCAGCATAGAGTTTTGTCTCTTCATTATAATAATATAATTTATAATGATATCCCTTATCTTCTGTCAGTTCTGTTTGATCCAACCCATAAGAAATTGCAGAATCATATGCACCTGTGTCCGCTGTCAGACGAGGATTAATCCGCGCTTTTCCCATCTGAAATGTACCGCGCTTTACAATGCCAGCAATCCGCACCTCATATTCATATGCAGCGCCTTCCTGCAAACCAGTAATGATTCCCTTGGCGGTACTACTCTTGGTATAAATTATCTTTGTCTCATACTCACCAAGCGAATTTTTCATTCGATATTTTAATTTTCCTGTTATCTCTACAGCATCCTCCGCAATCGCAATCATATATTCTGCGTTAGTGCTTTTTTCTTTGCTCTGTTTTATTGCGACAGACAATGCACTTTCTGGAAAAGGTGCCACATCTGTCTTTACCTCTAAAGTTTTTTCTTTAAAATGTGCAGAATAACCTGGCTCATTAATCCACATGGTAACAAGATATGGTGTGCTGTGCTCCAAATCAGAAATGGACGCCACAATTGACCACTTATCACGGTCTTTCGTCGCAAGTTTTTCTATATCGGAAACAATCAGTTTGCCCTTTTGGTCCGTAATCTCGTAGCACAGATTAAAATACGCTGGAACTTTTCCTGAAAATGCAGTGATATCTGCTCTCAGTGCAACACTGTCTGGTCCCGATGCCTTAGCGCTGTAATTTACCACCGCTGGATATT
The DNA here is from genome assembly GCA_011959805.1 of Lachnospiraceae bacterium. Taxonomy (GTDB): domain Bacteria; phylum Bacillota; class Clostridia; order Lachnospirales; family Lachnospiraceae; genus COE1. The sequence goes on from BLMC01000012.1 coordinate 57,539, forward strand.
CCTTTGTATCTACTGTTGTATATGCAAACGTAACACCATTTCGATTATAAAACTCAAAATAATAGGTCTGCGCTGGCTCAAGTCCCGTCACTGTAATACTGGAAATACCATTTATCTGACGTTGTACTGTCACTTCCTTATCATATTCTCCAAGCGGACCATAGCTGTATTTGGCCACAGGTTCCACTGCCTCCACCTCAAGCGTAACACTATCATATCCTGCACGTTTACTGCGAAAAATTAGATTCTCATGAGAACTTCCTGTCTGCATTTTGATTGGGTTACCTTCCGGTATTAGAACAGCCTCAAGCGCCAGTGTATTTGCATTGATTAGATACATCGTAAAATTGTACTCTGTCCCTGCATTTAATGCATTAATCATACGTTCTTTTTTCACTTCCGGTAAAATTTGTTCCTCTATATATTGATATCCCTTTTCACTATTCCCATATCGTATTTGCCAATAATAACTCCCATCGAGGGCCGCGCCATTTCTAGCGGAAAGTTTAATATCCGCGGAAACTGTTCTGCTAGCTGCCCTCCAACCAATCTGCGCTGTAAAATTACCTGCGTTTGTTGTATAACCACCACTTGTTTTCCCTACAGATGCTATTGTTACCCCAGTTATCCCAAATTGAACCGTTTTCCCTATCGCAGAACCACTCTCCTCATAAGAAAGCTGTGGATACACAGTCTGCCCTTTTTCCAGATATATGAGTGCATATCGCACCATATTTTGATAGGATTGCCCTTTCAATTTAACTCCGTCTACAAGGCGGTCATATATAGCCACAGATACACCACCTACATTACTTCCTTGTATGCAAAAATTATAGTAGCCTGTTTCCGGTGCAATAAATTGAAACCACTGTGCTTTTTTGTGTTTTAAAACAACAGAATTGAATACACCATTTTTAATTTCCACTGTATCTTTCAATGTTGCCACTTCAACTCCTATCTGCTTTTCTGTCGATTCCTCCTCTGTGGTAGTCTCCTCTTCTGTGGTTTCCTCTTCCTCTGTCTCCTCGTCGGTCGTCTCTTCCTCCTCTGTTTCTTCTTCCTCTGTCTCTTCTTCCTTTGTTTCTTCTTTAGAAGGTTCTTTTGATGTCTCCTCTTCTGTGCTTTCTTGTGTATCTGAGGATTCCTCACTGTCCGTAGTCTCTGTGCTGGAAGACTCCTCACTGCTTGTTGTCTCTGTGCTGGAAGACTCCTCACTGCTTGTTGTCTCTGTGCTGGAAGATTCTTCACTACTTGTCGTCTCTGTACTGGAAGATTCTTCGCTGCTTGAAGTCTCTGTACTGGAAAGATCTTCACTAGAAGATTCACTATTGGAAGGTTCTTCGCTAGAAGATTCTTCTACAGAAGATTCTTCTGAAGAAAACTCTTCGTTGGAAGGTTCTTCGTCCGACAGTTCTTCACTTGAAGGTTCTTCCTCATCTTCTGAGGACGCCTCTGGCTCTGAAGGTGCTTCCTCCTCTGATTCTTCTGTATCTTGTGCGATGCTGCTTTCTGTCATAGCTTCCTCTATCGCCGTTTCTTCTGCCCCATAACTGACTTGTGGTATACTCACCGCCAAGAGACAGCTACACAACAACACTGATATCATTCTGAAAAACATGAACTTCCCTTCCTTTACAAAATATTGTTTCCATTATATTCAAGAACGCCATCGGCGTTCTTGCTGCGAAGCGCG
>BLMC01000013.1 GCA_011959805.1 Lachnospiraceae bacterium
CCTTAAACGGGATAACAGTACAAACATACTTAATTTCGTCTTTTGTAAGGTCTGTCAAATAATTCAAAGCAGTCCCTCCTTAATGTATTGTTTAACGACTGTATTAATCCGTCCGCTCCTATAACAGTTTTCCAAGTACGCTAAGACTATTTCGTCTGTTGTGACATCCATGAAATCATCCGGTTCAAATATTTCTGACTGTGGATGATATTTCACTATATCATTTATAAGTTGTCCTGTGTCCATTTTTTCTTTTGAACACGCATACACATATGCTTTTATATGTCCGTTTTTATATCCTACAATCCGATCCGATTCAGAAAGATATACGTTTGAACCTGGATTCAACCGTGTGCATCCATTCTGGTCAAATAAAAAGTAGTCGTACTGATCAGGAATGGTATATCTGTCAGAATATATAGCCACAGGTTCTTCCAGAACTGTTTCCATCCCCAGTTCTCTTTCCTTTTGGATACATATATCAATATTCTTTTCATGTATAATGATTTCATCTTCAACATGAAGTTTCAGCACATCTCTGTTGATTTCCCGGGCAAAAACATCATCTACATTTATATTTCCATGGGGAATCAATTCAAAGCTTGAATGAACATATACTGTATCTCCAGTACATATTGAACGCGAATTTCTAACATAAATCGGTGGCCATAAAATGCTAAACGATTCTGATGTTTCTATCTGATAATCATGCTTCTGAAAGAAATACCGAACAGAAAATTCTGCTTGTTGTACAGAAAACTTCAGTCCATAAAACACCCTGTTTTCTGTGACAAAAGAAAACAGCTCTTCTGAGGTGATATACTCTAAAGTTGAAAGTTCCTGCATAGTTTCTTCATACTCAGATATGCCAATATATTCAGTATTTGTATAAAGTAGTGATGATGTCTGATGCCTGCAGTGTTCATCTTGCGTCCTAACTCTGAATATATTGATTTTCTTCATATCTCTCATTACATCCTGATATGTACAGCTATTAATCCCGGAATCAAAGGAGACAATATACTGCGTTGAGAATTCCGTGATGGTAAAATAACTTTTTCTGCCCGGAACAAATACTTCTTTACTAAGAGGAATAGAGAGAAATGGATCAGTGCAATATTTTGAAGATACTATCAGCCTGTTGTTTTCTTTCTCATACGCCTGAAGTTCTTCTTCTGTAAAAGAAGCACAAATCTCGAATGTCATTCTGTCCCTGTTAAAATAAAATTCTATATGTCCCTGTTTATGCCTTCTCAAAAGTATTAAATGTTCCACTGTGTCCAACTGTCCAAGATATTGTTCACATTCTGTATCATTATTTCCTTTTCGATGCCTAAAATGAGGAGAACGCTCACTGCTATCAGCTGCAGCAAGATAAACTTCTTCACCGCAACACAGACATTGGTAACGAAATCGCTCTCCCAAAAAACAATATGAGGATTTTGCAATAACTGCAGCGTCTACCTCACTTTGCAAAACAGCATCAAAAGCTTTATCCATTCCGTTCCTCTCCTTATTGGTCAAGATCAATCGTATCTATAATAACCATAGATTTTACTATCAAACTCATTCTTTCTGCTTATAATCTCTGTAATTTAGAATTAATAGGATACTATTATTCTTCTGGAATAATATCCATGACATCGTCTATTGTACATCCAAGACAAGAACAAATCTTAACCAAAACGCCCACTCGTACATCTTCATTTCGTCCAAGCTTTGCCATTGCATTGGTACTAATCTTTGCTGCACGAACCAAATCTGTTTTCATCATATTTCTTTCATTCAGAATAACCCAAAGCTTATCATAACTGACTGTCATATTCAGTCCTCCTAAATTGATTGCATGGCAATAAGTATAACTATACAAGTTAACATTAATCTCCAACAAATTTTATTAGATATACCAATCCTTGAAAAGCTAGATAAATACAGAGTTCTCGGAAAAATAGCATACCTAACTTGAATTTGTTACGGATTAATTATATCATACGCCCTTGCATCTTTCAACTTGCAATACGCAACATCAAATAGAATCTACTCTTTGTTTTAGGCTTTCTTTTCACCTCATGGGCGATTTGCGGTTTCTGCAACGGTGATTTTTTATTTACTGGCATAATTTATGTCAATTTTGTAATCACTCTTCTTGTATTCAATCTCCAGACTGTAATCGCCTATCTGCATGGACATTCCATTATCTATCGGATAAAACTTTCTTTCCTCTGTATCATAAATAAGAAATTCCTTTATCAGCTGGTGTTGCATCGTTTCCAGAATCTTCCGGATGCAATCATCACAGAATAGGGTTTTCATCCTGTGGACACTGACAATACCACATCCACGGTCTATCCCAGCATATCCGGTCTGTTGGGGCTGTGAGAAATGTGAATGTGGGTCTAGCTGACTTCATCACAGCCAAAATTCATGATGGTTCCCCCTCGGTTGCTGTCCGGACTTTCCCCTTTCTCATACAAGTCTAAGGAATAGAACTATTCCGTATTGGCACAGACAAGAAGTGCCTGCGCCTGATAGTTGTCCATATAGGTATAACAGGTTTCAGTGGTATTGGGGATATACTGGATAAAGTTCTCTATGCCCTCTCCATATTCACTGGATGCCAGAGCATACCGGATGCTTTGGGCAATCTCATCATATTTGTCCTTTGTAGCAGATGCCATATAGGTCGCAATCACGCTCATGGCTTCTTCCACATCCCTTCCGTTCTGATGGGTTATCCGGATATTATTGATTCCTCTTATTATCAAGAAAAATCCTGTTACTCCTATACAGGTTAAAAAATTCCAGTACAGGAGCCAGCATTTATCTGATGAACTGTGATGTAATGCTATGTCTATCAAAGTTATGATGATTTTATGCGTCATTTCAAGGCTCTTTCAAAATGGTGTAGTAAGTGGCCTTGTCGGGCCTTGAAAACATTGATTTTACAGGCTTTTCAGGACTTTTTCAAGATACTGATGTGCCACTTTTGCATGGTTCAAAATCCGAATAAAAGACTTGTCCTGACTCTCCAACGCCTTTTTATATCCCACTTCTGTCAGAAACAGCCGCATCCTATGCCCTTTATCTCCTATGGGGGATTCTCTCGAAAGCACATCAAATATAATCATATGCTTCACTTCCGGGTCAAAGCGTTCCAGTGCCATAATGTCATGCCCTTCCAGCTTCTGGGCACCGGACTCCTGCCTTGCCACAGCAATCATCTCCCCAACGGTCCTTGCTTTCCAGGGCAGGTGATAATTTCTCTGAATGTCGCAGATCAGCTCCCTGCAGTCATCTTCCGAAAGTTCACGAAGTTTCTTTAACAAATTTTCTGCAGTTGCTTTTATATCATGGTCACGAGTATATCGGCAGAGCACAGCGATCTCCTGTATCGCATCATACCTGTGGCAGCCTTCCAGCTGGAACACCATCCTCTTTTCATCATCAGTCAATGTTATCATATATTTCCTCCAATCCGGCCTGATCACCTAAAAATATCTTATAGCTACTTATTTTTCTTCCCTGGCTTCCTTATCGTCCGGAAAGAACTTCTCCAGAATGTCGATACTGTCTTTGGACGTATATCCCCACAGGATAGAACTGAGTGCGTCAATCGCCTCCCGCCTCCTGCGGTAATAGGTACGGAAACTGATATCCCGGATATGGGGGCGCAGTTTCTCTATGATCTCCTCCACATTTCGGAGCTGCTGCGGGGAGAGGAAGGAGTAATACAGCAGCCAGTAATAGCTCTCCCCATTTTTATGCTTGGTACGGAGCAGGTCGATAGAGGTATCCAGAAGTTTCAGCATCCGGTGGCTCCGCTCGATACATTTGGCATGGTGCTCAATGCTGCGGTCTGACAGATCTATCCCGGCCACATAGACGGACTCCAGGAAATCCTCAATGGAACTCCCATATTCGATCTCAAACCGGCTCCGCACCTGCTGGACGGACAGCTCCAGACTCCACACCACATCCCTGTATTTCTTCAGCAGTTTCCAGGTATCATGGTACAGTGGGTTATCGGCAATGTTCATTTCTTCCTGATTCTTTTTCATGCCCTGGCACCTCCTTCTCTGCTTTTTTCAGTTGGGGAAAGCGTCAGCTCAAAGGTGTAGACTGGCTTATCCTCCCCACAGGATACAGTCATTCCAAACCGTACAGCACCTTTCAGTATGTGGGATATATACTCTTCCCTGCAGACGTCTGATAAAGGATATAACTTATATATGGATTTGGGACACCGGAAACAGGAAATGCCCTGTGCATCAAGGACTTGCGCCATTTTTGTGATGACAGTTTCCATGTTCGATTTTGAAACGCTGGTTAATTCCTCTGAAACGCATATCTCATGCTCTGTAACAGTAGAATCTTCCTGTGAATCTGTTTCATCCGGCAGTGCAAGATTGATTTTCAGGACCATGGCAACCTCCTCTTTATCAACAAGGACATCTGATATCTGGAACATGGTAGAAAGGTAGCTATGCAGATAGATCACGCTGCCTGTCCTTCCGGGGAATGACATGAAAGAGATATAGTCCATGTCGGCAAGCTTTTTTAGTATCCGCCCTGTTGTAGCTTTGGAGATGCCCCAACGGACAGCCATTTCACTGTAGGCGGCCAGCGGGGAGCCGGTGCCATTACGGAAATAGACAACGGGACCAATTTCTGAACCCTGTACCTGGCTGTCATTGTAGACAGCAGACATCCACAGATCCAGCAGGATATCCATTTCAGAGCAGCGGCCGGCGCTGACCAGTTCTGTTGCAATCACAGTCGGCATAAAGAAAAATCCTGTATCCTTTTGACAGGGGCAGTTGTAGTCCAACACGGTATTATGTTTTTTCCAGTCACGCACCTTATATTTGACTACCTTTCCCCGGTCAAGGAAAAGATAGGATATAAGATGGCGTTTCTGCAATTCATCCAGGATAGAAACTGCCTGGCACTGGAAACGGGTACGGAACCATGCTGTAAGTTCTTTCACGGTGCAGATCCATTCACCGGGGTATACCGTATAGCCGATACCGTCTATGCGGAGATAGGAGGTACGGAAATTTGCGTAGTTGCAAAGCACCGTATAGTAAAAAAGGCCGGAACCCCCGCTTGTGCGAATGCTCCGGTCTGCCATTAAGTTCTGGATAAACTGCCGGTAGATCCGGCAGCGTGGATAATCCACAATCTGTTTGATCTCTAATTGATATTCTGACATAATGTTTTCCTCATTTCTCATAGTTTTCTGTAAAAAAAATCTACAAGACAAATTTCCTATGCCTTGTAGATCATCATTTAGCTCCTATATTCTTCTTTTAAATACTTTCCACGACGAATTTTGTTCACAATTCCTATGATTCCACCCTGTTTTTTCCCTCCATACAGTCCATTTAGTCCACAATATATGGTATAAATGAAACCAAATAATACTAGATGTAGTTTCAAAAGTCCTTTCGCTTAGTAGGACACAAAATATTCTACTGCGTTTTCAGGAAAAAATTCTTTAAATTCACCATAAAGCTGTCCGGCAAGTGTCTTATTGTGCGCAATTACCAAAGTAGGCTTTTGTAATGCTTGTATAATATTTGCCATTGTAAAAGTTTTGCCAGAACCCGTAACACCTAGTAAAGTCTGGAATTGGTTGCCTTCCTGAAAGCCTTTTACAAGCTTTGCAATCGCCTCAGGCTGATCACCGGTAGGCTGATATTCACTGTGTAGTTTAAACAACATAGGACTCAATTCACCTCCATTAATCTATCGCAAAAAGTTTACTAAAACGATGCAAACTTCATACAATTTCTCTTGATAATTCAGATTGAATGATACCATAAAATCATATGTTTGTACAGACTCTAACAAAGAAAATCCAAATATTTGTTCACCAATTTTTTTCGCATTGTAATCTATACTAGATTTGTTACAAAATAATATACTCTTAACATCCGTATTTCTGTATGTGCGCAAAAAATTTTACATATTCTCTTTTCATTTCCATAAAATAGTATTAAAATAGATTTATCTTTTAATACAATAAAACAACTGCAACAGGAAAGGAGAACCACAAAATGGCTAAGAAATTTAGCAAACTTGTTTTATTCAGTGCCCTCGCCGGTGCTGCAGCTGCTGGAACCTACTATTATCTTCATAAGAAAACAACCTCTTCCGAGGATGAACTTGAAGACTTTGATGATTTTGACGATTTTGACGAGGATCTTGATGATGAAGACTTCTCTTCTGACTCTGTAAATTCCACAGGCAGCAAAAACCGCCCATATGTATCCATTGATATAGACAACGCAAAAGAAATTATTGGTGAGAAAGTAATCGAGACACTCGATAAGACTAAAGAAAAATTGGAACATCTTAATGTATCGGAAAAAATTGATAAGGCAAAAGAAATCATCAGCGAGATGACTTCCCCTTCTGTTGAACCTGTCTACACACAGGTAAATATGTCTTCTACCCCAACTTCTGACGCAGCAACTTCTGAGAATGTTCCTACAGGATCTGTCTCTGTTACCTATGCAGAATCTTCTAATTCTGAAGAAACCTCCGAAGAATTTTTTGACGATTCTGAGGTAAAGTCAGTCGAGTAGAGAAGATTTTTCTTTCCATTTTCTGCGTGACCCGTATTTTACTTTCATCGCATTTCTCTAATACACGGGCACGCAGAATAAGAAGGTTTCGGAAACTACACAACTTTTTATTGGAATAAAAACTGTTCTAATTCTTTCACACTTGTAAAGTACACATCACTGTTTTTTCTCATAAACTCCCGAATCTCTGGAATCTCATTCGCCCATCCTGCTCCGACAAAGGGTACTCCATAAGCCTTGGCCATATCATATCCAGGTTTTAGGTCATCTACCATAACCATCTCTTCTGGTTTTAAGTTATACTTTTGTGCAATCATATCCAGTGCATATGTACTAGGTTTTCTCTGTTCTGGTAGACATTCCCAGCCAAAGACCATATCTGGAAGAGGAAGGTGGTTACTCTCATAATCCCTTCGGATATTGAAATCATAAGAGTGTGATATCACACAAACAATCCCCCCTAGTGCCTTCTGCTGCTCAATAATCTCCTTTATTCCAGTATATGCTTGTGCTGTGTGCCCCGATACATAATTTCGCCAGCATTCAACTTCCACTTCAAGTTCCTGATCAGTCATGCCAAGCTTGTCCACACAGTATGAGATAAACCCTGGATCAAAGTTTTCTCGAAAATAGTCGTCGAGCGAGATTGTCACGCCTGGTCTAAGTATTTTTAGCGCCTCCAAAAATGCTGGATAATGAATTGTTGCAGTGCTATTCACAACGGTATCATCGTGGTCTAATATAAGACATTTATATCTCATTTTATTTTTCCTTTCCAAAAAACTGTGCAAAAATTATCTGCATGGCAATTCTTGCTATTGGGGGACAGTTTCAAAATATCCTTATTTGGGCAATACAAACGAACTCTTTAAGGATACAATTCTATTAAATACTAATGCATCTGGTCTGGAATCTTTGGCATCTACGTTAAAAAATCCCTGTCTCACAAATTGAAAACTATCATATGATTTGGCTTCCTTAAGTGCTGGTTCTACATAACATTCTTTTAATATTGTCAAAGAATTAGGATTGAGATTGAGTGAGCCATCCTCATTGTATACCCCTTTCTCCTCATCAATCAAATTCTCGTACAACCTAACCTCCGCTTTCACTGCGTAGGGTGCTGGAACCCAATGGATTGTTCCCTTCACCTTTCTCCCCGTAAAACCGCTGCCCTGTTTTGTCTCAGGGTCATATGTGCAGTGCACAACAGTTACAATTCCATTCTCATCTTTTTCATAGCTGACACATTTTACAAAATACGCACTCATCAAACGCACTTCATTTCCTGGAAATAAACGGAAATACTTCTTTGGTGGTTCCTCCATAAAATCATCTCTGTCAATATACAATTCTCTACAAAATGGAACTTGTCTGGAACCAAGAGACGCATTCTCAAGATTATTAGGCACCTCAAGATACTCCACCTGCCCTTCAGGATAATTGTCAATCACAAGTTTTACAGGGTCAAGCGCAGCCATCATTCTCGACTTTTTCAACTTTAAATCTTCGCGAATGCAATATTCAAGCATCGCGTAATCCGTGGAAGAATTTGCCTTACTAACACCACAAAGCTCCACAAACTTTTGAATAGACTCTGGCGTAAAACCACGTCTTTTCAACGCTGCAATCGAAACAAGTCTTGGGTCGTCCCATCCGTCAACAATCCCTTCCTGCACAAGCTTTTTAATGTAGCGCTTTCCAGTCACAACATTGGTCAAATACAACTTTGCCTGTTCTATCTGCCTTGGTGGATGTGGATATTCCAGCTCTCTCACCACCCAATCATAAAGCGGTCTATGGTCCTCGAACTCCAATGTGCAAATAGAATGTGTAATGCCCTCGATCGCATCCTCAATCGGATGTGCAAAATCATACATTGGATAAATACACCACTTATCGCCTGTATTGTGATGTGTCATGTGGGCCACACGATATAAAACTGGATCTCTCATATTTAGATTGGGCGAAGTAATGTCGATGCGCGCGCGAAGCACCTTTTCACCGTCCGCATACTTCCCATTTTTCATTTCCTCAAAAAGCCGCAAATTTTCTTCAATAGAACGACTACTTGAAGGATCTTCTTTCCCTGGCTCAGTAAAGGTTCCTCGATATTCCTTAATCTGCTCTGCTGTCAAGTCTGACACATATGCTTTTCCTTTCTGAATCAGTTTTACTGCACATTCATACATCTGTTCAAAATAATCAGAGGCAAAAAAGAGTCTGTCCTCCCAGTTCGCACCAAGCCATTCAACATCCGCCTTGATAGACTCTACAAACTCAATCTCTTCCTTGGTTGGATTTGTATCGTCAAAGCGCATATTAAACTTACCACCATACTTCTTTGCAAGTTCATAATTAACAAGAATCGCCTTAGCATGTCCAATATGCAAGTATCCGTTTGGTTCTGGTGGGAATCGTGTGTGTACAGTATTATAAACACCTTCTGCCAAGTCCTTGTCAATTAACTGTTCAATAAAATTTCTTGAAACGACTTCCTTTTCCTCTGCGGAAGTCTCTATTATGTTTTTTTCTATGTCGCTCATTTTTAATCCTTTCTGCTATCACCAGCGCAAAATACTGCAAATGTCTTTTTTATCTTTTTATTGTAATCAATTACCACTATTTTGTAAAGTTTTTCCTACCCTCTTTTGTCGGTCGTTATGAAACGCATCCCATTTGTTTTAGTATAATTTTGTGTATAAAGATATAAACTTTATACACAAATTAAGATAGGACATATTAGTATCGTACTTCCATCAAGCATAATCCCTTTGCTGGAACTAATACACCTGCCCTATCTCTGGAAGCGTCTTTTTCAAGAAGTATTTTTAGAGAGGAAGGATTTCTCTGTCCCAAGCCAACTTCAATTAAAGTTCCTGTGAGAATCCGTACCATATGATACAAAAAACCATCACCGCTATAGGAAATAATCACTTCATTACCATTTCTATTAATTGACACCGCATCGATTGTGCGCACAGTAGACTTTTTACTTTTTTTGTTGGAAGTAAATGCCTTGAAGTCATGTTTTCCTATCAGGTAATTAGCAGCGGTTCTCATTGCCTCCAAATCTAGTATTTCAGGCATCTCATACACATATCTTCGTTCAAAAACACAAGGAATCGGTGCGTTCCAAATGCGATAACAATACGTTTTTCCTTTCGCATTCAGTCTGCTGTGAAACCGTTCTGGCATCTCTTGAATTGCGATAACTCCAATATCCTTTGGCAAATATTGATTGAGATAATCCATTATTTCCTTTGCAGTCCTACCTGTATCAATTCTAAAATTGGCTACTTGTCCAAGCGCGTGCACGCCTGCATCGGTTCGCCCAGAACCATCAACCTGCACAAAATCAAGCCCTGTCATCTTTGCAAGAATCGCCTCAAATTTTCCTTGTATTGTATTATAGGTAGAATCTTGACGCTGCCAGCCCTGAAAGCGAGTGCCTTCATATTGTATTGTTATCTTAAAATTTCTCATTTTACTCATTCTTTCAGTTATCTTTCCTGTTCTTTCCTCTCATCCAATTTCCTAATTTCCTCTTCATTCAATTGTCGAAATTGATTAATATTTTGAACCAACAACCGTACACTATATTTTGGAGTATCAAAAAAACCTGCCTCATTCATATTCACTACAATAATACCAATTGGTACAGCAACTAGCATCCCACCTACTCCTGCCAGACGATAGCCAACAAAGAGCAAAAACAGTGTAGGAATCGGCTCCATTCCAATGGAGTCTCCCATAATTTTAGGCTGAATCAACTGGCGAAACAATTGGCCAACACCCCATATAATTAAAAATCCAAGTGCTCTTAGATAATTGCCTCCAATCACATTTACAAGTGCCCAAGGAATCAAAACAATCCCCGTTCCAAAGAAGGGTAGAAAATCTAAAAATGCAATAAGCAGTGCAATCAACAGCCCATAGCGAACTTTTAGCACAGTCAATCCAATCAGCAACAATATATACATCCAGATTTCAATGCGAAATTGTGCCTTAAAATAACCGCCAACTGCCTGCTTTAAACTTGAAGCAAACACGTCATATTTATGTGTAATATTTTCAGGCAACACTCCATTCAAAAAATTTCCCAACCACTCACGGTCCGCAATAAAAAAATAGGCAGATAACATACACATAATAATTGAGATAATGACACTGGCGATATTCCCAACCATACTGCCCATTCCCTCAAAAGTACGAAAATCAAAACTCTTAGGTAGATTGGTTATCATCTCACCTATAATATTTCCTAAATTGTTTAAAGCGTCCGCAAATTTTAAGGATCTAACACCAATATTTTGATCAATCCACACACCAAATGCATCAAAATCCTGCTTCACAATCTCCCACATCGCCGGAATCTCTTGTATAAATCCAGAAATCTGTCTCCAAAGTATAACTCCAAGTCCATAACCTATTCCAATCACTGCTGCAATTACACACACAATGACAACGACAATTCCTGCCTTCCTCTTAATCTTTAGTTTGCGCTCAAGAAACACTACAAACGGATTTGCAATACAAGAAATAATCCAACCAATCACAAAAGGCATAAAAAACAAAACCATACGTGGTACTAGAAAAATGCAAAGCAACAAAATCACTAATGAAATCAATATATTTACAATCAGTTTGAGATTTTCTGTTCCGATTGTCTTTCTTTCCATAGTCAGCACTCTCCTTCCGGCTGCTCCATTATATGGTCGATCAATTCATAAATCTCTTCCCGCCCTTGCTTAGTTTGCGCCGAGAATGGTATCACTATTGTATTTTTATCTACATCAAGTCCCTGTCGCACCACTTTAATCTGTTTTAATAACTGACTACGTTTAATTTTGTCTGCCTTGGTTGCTATGATGACTGGATGAAAACCATTTGAGAGAATCCAATCAAACATAATCTTATCATTTGCTGCTGGATCATGTCGAATATCAACCAATAGGAAAACTGTCTTTAGCATTTTGGACTGCCGCAAATAATTCTCTATCATTTTTCCCCATTTTTCTTTTTCTTCTTGGCTTACCTTCGCATAACCATATCCCGGAAGATCGACAAAATACATTGTGTCATTAATGTTATAAAAATTGATTGTCTGTGTCTTTCCCGGCTGTGAACTGGTACGTGCCAAGGATTTGCGATTCATAAGCGCATTGATAAGCGAAGATTTTCCTACATTACTCTTCCCGGCAAAGGCAATCTCTGGCATTGTATTTTGCGGTATTTTACTTGTCACACCAATCACAGTCTCCAAATTAACATTCTTAATAACCATCTACTATTTCTCCTGTTTGCTATTTGCAGTCTTTGTTTTGGACCTTGTACCTTTAACCTTTATTTCCTGTGCAAAAGCAAGTGGTATCACATCATCCATAGATTCCACTAAGTAGATTTCCATACCTGATTTAATCTCATTTGAAATCTCAGCCACATCCTTTTCATTTTTTTCGGGCACAAGCACTGTTGTAATACCTGCAGTCTTTGCCGCTAACAGCTTCTCTTTCAACCCACCGATTGGAAGCACTCTTCCGCGCAGCGTTATCTCACCAGTCATAGCAACTTTAGCTTTGACCGGCGTATCTGTAATCGCAGACAATACTGCTGTTGCCATAGTAATACCGGCAGACGGCCCATCCTTTGGCACCGCCCCTTCTGGAATATGGATATGAAAATCGTTTTCTTTAAAAAATTCTGGCGCGATTTTATATTTTGGTGCAATAGAGCGAATAAAGCTAATTCCTGTCATGGCGGACTCTTTCATCACATCACCAAGTTTTCCAGTTAGTTCTATCTCACCCTTTCCAGGCATAATATTAACTTCAATCTGTAATGTATCACCACCGACGCTCGTCCATGCAAGTCCTCTGACAATTCCCACATCGTCTTTTTCATTTGCCATATCTACACTATATTTGGGTTTCCCAAGATACTTTTCAAGTTTTTGACTATTGACACGAATATTTTTGTCTTGTACCTGTTTTCCTTTTTTCCCATGTCTACTTTTCAGTATTTCTAGCGCTGCTTTTCTACAGACTGTGCCTAATTTTCGCTCCAGATTCCGCACACCTGCCTCTTTTGTATACTGGTCGATGACTGCCTTCATCGCATTGTCACTGATAGTCAGTTGTGAATCCTTCAGCCCATTTTTCTTTAACTGTTTTTCCCATAAATGTTCTTTTGCAATATGAAACTTTTCATTTGCTGTATAACTCGTAACTTCTATAATATCCATGCGGTCCAAAAGCGGTCTTGGGATATTACCTGCGTCATTTGCTGTCGCAATAAACAAAACTTTAGACAAATCAAGTGGTAGCTCCACATAATGATCTCTGAAATGACAGTTCTGCTCAGGGTCTAACACTTCTAACAGAGCAGACGATGTATCTCCTTTATAATCACTGCTAACCTTGTCAATCTCATCCAGTAACATAAGCGGATTGCATACTCCCGCCTGCTTCAAACCATTGGCAATACGGCCTGGCATTGCCCCAACATAAGTTTTTCTATGTCCTCTGATTTCTGCCTCATCTCGTACACCGCCCAGACAAATTCTAATATATTTTTTGTTTAATGCCTCAGCAATTGATTTTGCAATAGAAGTTTTTCCTGTTCCCGGTGGTCCAACCAAGCACAAAATCGGTGCTTCTCCTTTGCTGGTTAGACATCGTACCGCCAAATACTCAACAATACGTTCCTTAACTTTCTCTAGTCCATAGTGATCTCTCTCTAAAATTTCCTCTGCTCTGTTGATATCATTGTTGTCCTTTGACGCTTTATTCCATGGAAGCTCCAACAAAGTTTCAATATATCCCCGCTCTACTGCACTCTCAGAGCTTGAACCCATAATTGTCTTAAATCTAGCAATCTCTTTCTTAATCTTTTCCTTTACTTCTGTATCTGCCTTTAACTTGACAAGTGCTTCCTCATAATGTTTTACATCAGAATACTGGTTTTTGTCTCCCAGCTCTTCCTGTATATATTCCATCTGCTCCCGCAAAATATAATCTCTTTGATTTTTATCAATTTTTTCACGAATCTTTACTGCTAGCTGTGTACGTATCGCTGCAATCTGCGCCTCGTTCATAATCAACAATACCAATTCGCCACACTGTTTCGTAACCTCTTGTATTTCCAATACTTGTTGCTTTTGTTCGTACGTAAAAGGAGTGTTCATCAAAATCTGATTTATCAGCACTGTCAGACTACAATCCTCTTTAAAATATTTTGCAAGGCTCTTTCCTATCTTAGGAAAAAATCTAACATACGTGTCAAATACTTCCTTGAGTGTGCGCACCAACGCTTCTTTCTCAGGCTGTGGAATATTTTCTGCTGTGTCATCAATCTCTTGATATGATGCGCTAAAATACTTTCCTTCATTGTTCTCTAACGCTATAATATTCGCCCTTGTCACAGCTTCCACCATCACTCTATCAATATCATTTGGAAGCTTTGTAACCTGCCTGATATTTGCCACTGTACATACATTATATAAACCATTTTCATCTGGATTTTCTTCCTCTGGATCCACTTGCGGTACAAGAAGCACTTTTTGTTCATGATTAAGCGCCTGCTCAATTGCCTTTTTGGACATCTCTCTGTTTAAGTCAAAATGCATGATCATACCTGGTACTACTGTCAATCCTCGCAATGCCACCAAAGGTAATACTGTCGTTCTCTGCTCCATCTATAATATCCTCTCCTAATCAGGCATAAAGCGCCGCCTTAACATAAGGCGACGCTTATAATCCATCCATTTATTTATCTCGCCTTTTTCTCACGCTCTGTACGCATTGATTCACGGTGTACTACAAAAGGCTGACTTGTTCCTTCTACAGATTCCTTCGTAATCACACAACTTTCAATTGTGTCATCTGAAGGAATTTCATACATCACATCCATCATAATGCTCTCCATGATAGAGCGCAGACCTCTGGCCCCTGTCTTTCTTTCCAACGCTTTCTCAGCAATCGCCTCAATCGCATCCGGCTCAAAAGAAAGCTTCACATTATCAAATTCAAACAACTTCTGATATTGTTTTATAAGAGCACTCTTAGGCTCTCTTAAAATTCTCACAAGTGCTTTCTTATCGAGACCTTCCAATGATACGTTGATTGGAACTCTACCAACAAACTCTGGGATAAGACCATATTTTGTCAAATCCTGAGGTGTCACTTCCTTAAATACTGCTCCGACATGTCTTGTTGTCTTTTCGGCAATATCTTTATTAAAGCCAATCGACTTGCGGTCAAGCCTATTCTCTACAATCTTGTCCAGTCCATCAAAAGCACCGCCACAGATAAATAAAATGTTTGTGGTATCAATCTGTATTAACTCCTGATGTGGATGCTTTCTTCCTCCTTGTGGAGGAACACTCGCCACGGTTCCTTCAACAATCTTTAACAGAGCCTGCTGTACCCCTTCTCCAGATACATCTCTAGTGATGGAGACATTTTCACTTTTTTTGGTAATCTTATCAATCTCATCAATATAAATAATGCCATACTGCGCACGCTCAATATCATAGTCAGCTGCCTGGATGAGCTTCAAAAGAATGTTCTCAACATCCTCACCTACATAACCTGCCTCTGTAAGTGTCGTCGCGTCCGCAATTGCAAACGGAACATTGATAATCTTGGCAAGTGTCTGTGCTAGGTATGTTTTACCGGAACCAGTCGGGCCAATCATTATAATATTGCTCTTTTGTAACTCAACGTCCAGGTCTTTTTCCGCCATAACACGCTTATAATGATTATAGACAGCTACAGACAATACTTTTTTAGCCTCTTCCTGCCCAATCACATACTCATCGAGAAATTCTTTGATCTCGACCGGCTTCAGGAGGTTGATGTCGATGCCACCTTCGATCTGCTCCTCCTCATACTCTTCCTCTATAATGTCTGCACAGATATCCACACACTCATCACAGATATAAACACCAGATGGTCCTGCTATCAATTTCCGAACCTGATCTTGTGTTTTGTTGCAGAAAGAACATCTTACCCTTCCCTCAGTGCTTTTTCCAGCCATCCTTTTTCTCCCTTTACTCATAATTATATCTATTTAACTCAAACTATAAGTTTTCTGCTACGTCAGCTCTATCAGTGATTACCTTATCAATCAGTCCGTATTGCATGGCTTCCTCAGCTGACTTCCAATTGTCACGTTCTGTATCCGCCGCAATTACATCATATGGCTGACCACAATTCTCTGCAAGGATACTATTTAATTTCTGTTTGGTTCGCAAAATATGTTTGGCAGCAATCTCAATCTCTGTTGCCTGCCCCTGTGCACCGCCAAGTGGCTGGTGAATCATAATCTCTGCATTGGGAAGTGCAAGACGCTTCCCTTTTGTGCCGCCTGCAAGCAAGAATGCCCCCATACTAGCAGCCATTCCAATACAGATAGTAGAAACATCACACTTAATATATCGCATGGTATCATAGATTGCCATACCCGCTGTGACAGAGCCACCTGGACTATTTATATACAGTTGGATATCCTTGTCAGGGTCCTCTGCCTCCAAAAACAACAACTGCGCCACGGTTAAACTCGCCGTCACTTCATTTACTTCTTCTCCCAAAAATATAATTCGTTCCTTTAGAAGTCTTGAATAAATATCATAAGAACGCTCCCCGCGACTTGTCTGTTCAATGACATATGGTACTAAACTCATGGGATTTACCTCCGATTTTTATAATTATACTAAATTCTATAACACTTTATATTTTAAATTCAGTATAACGCAAATATAATAATTGTGCAAATCATCTGCACAATTATTATATTTTTTTTAGAATTTTTCTAGTATAAAATTATCGATACCATTCCAATTACTTTTCAATTGCATTTTCAACCACAAAGTCCAATGCTTTCTTAACACAAAGATCTTCCTTAATCGCTTTCTCTTCAAATGTACTGATCATCTCTGTCAGTTTCTCCTCTGTCATACGATAGGACTCTGCCATTTTTTTGATCTCTTCTGTATACTCTTCCTCACTCACTTCTAGGTTTTCAGCCTTTGCCACTGCTTCCAAAACAAGCCGATACTTAATTCGCTGATCTGCCTGCGGCTTCATCTGCTCTAAAAATGCTTCCTTTGTAAGTCCAGTAAACTGGAAATACTGTTCGATTGTGATTCCCTGCATCCGAATTCTCTGCGCAAACTCATCCGCCATCTGTTGCTGTTGTGTTGTAAGCATCGCCTCAGGAATATCCATCTGTGCATCTTCAATAATCGCATTGACTACTATTTCTTCCTTTTTGCTTCTTGCTTCCTCCACCTTTTTCTCAGCAAGATTTTTCTTTACATCTTCCCGATACTCAGCGAGCGTGTCAAACTCCGACACTTCACTTGCAAACTCATC
This sequence comes from Lachnospiraceae bacterium, assembly GCA_011959805.1. GTDB lineage: Bacteria > Bacillota > Clostridia > Lachnospirales > Lachnospiraceae > COE1. Next base: position 16,967 of record BLMC01000013.1, read on the forward strand.
ATCCAATGTTGGCAGTTCCTTCTCTTTAATCTCTCGAATTGTGCACTTAAACACAGCTGGCTTTCCAGCAAGCTCCTCCGCCTGATAATCTTCTGGGAATGTTACGTTCACTTCTACTTCCCTGTCAATCTCAGCGCCAATTAGCTGCTCCTCAAATCCTGGAATAAACGTATTTGAGCCAATCGTCAATGGATAGTTCTCACCCTTTCCACCCTCGAACGATTTTCCGTCCACAAATCCTTCAAAATCCAACGTTGTCATATCGCCATCTTGAACTGCTCTATCCTCCACAGAGATTGTCCTAGCATTATTCTCTCGCTCCTTGTCTATTGCAGCATCAATTTCCTCATCTGTGACAGCGATGTCAATCTTATCAATCTCAATCCCCTTATATTTTCCAAGCGTAACATCTGGCTTCAATGCAACTTCCGCTGTAAAAATAAAGGGTTTTCCTGCCTCGAGCTGCACAACCTCGATTTTGGGCTGTGATACAATCTCCTCCGTACATTCGTCCACAGCAGCCGCGTATGCTTCAGGAATCGCAATATTTGCTGCATCCTCAAAGAAAATCTCTTTACCATACATCTGTTCTATCATTTTCCGCGGCACTTTACCCTTGCGAAATCCTGGAATACTAACCTTACCCTTACTTTTTTGATAAGCCTTCTCCACCGCTTTCTCAAATTCCTCCGCTGACGCTTCTATTGTAAGCTTAGCCATATTTCCTTCCAATTTTTCCACCTGTAAACTCATTTGTCCTATTTCCTCCTCGAACATCACGCAATCAATCTGCTATGAATATATTTTCACGTACAATCCGTACCCTGTCATTTGTAACAGTTACAGTCATTTTACAATTATAGCATAGGCTTTCAAAAAATAAAAGAACAATTTTTAAATTCCGTAAAAAACAGCAAAAAAGAGATGTAGTATTGAAACTACATCTCTTCTTACACTTTGAATCTGTCTTATTTGTTTAAAGACTCCTCATAGCTCTTTACCATTCTTCTCACCATCTCACCGCCGATGCTTCCTGCCTCGCGTGATGTGAGATCACCGTTGTAACCTTCTTTTAAATTCACACCAAGTTCTGATGCGACCTCAGTCTTAAAACGATCCAACGCTGCCTTTGCTTCTGGAACCTCTACTCTGTTTGATCTGTTCTGTGTTGACATAACTTTTACCTCCGTTAATCAAATTTTGTTCTCTACGTCAATCTATCTTCAAAGACAAGCTTCTGCCATATGATACGATAAACATCATTGGCTATTTTTGTTTTCTTCGCTTGTCTTAATCCTAGTATTAACGAAGTAAAAAGTTTTATGAATGGTATATTTTTACTAAACTGTCATATTTATCATTCGAGATGAATCCCTTTAAAATTACGATAAATACGCAAAAATACACGAATGATATCCGGGTCAAATATCGTTCCTGCTTTCTCCTGCATGTATGCAAGCGTCTGTTCAAGTGAGATCGGTTTCTTATACCGCCGTTCACTAATCATAGCATCAAACACATCCACCACTTTAACAATACGTGCAGATAACGGGATTTCATTGCCTTTCAAACCTTTTGGATATCCAGAACCATCCCAACACTCATGATGATACCACGCAATATCAATCGCCATCTCGATAAAATCATTTTTTTCAACACCCTCATAAATATCGTTTAGTGTTTTGGCTCCAAGCTCTGCATGGGAACACATAATTCTGCGCTCCTCGTCATTAAGCGGCGCATTTTTCAGAAGAATATGGTCCGGTATCATAAGTTTTCCAATATCATGCAGTCCTGCGCTAGACTCAATTGTATCGATAAAATCATCGGTCACTTCGTCCTCAAATTTGGGCGAAAGTTGCATCCCTTCCGCAAGAATACGACTGTTGTACAAAATATTTTTATAATGTGTACCCGACACATTTTCTCTGCTTTCTACTAGCCTTGCCAGTGCTGTCATAATATTTTTCTGTTCAATTCGCAATTTCTCCATCTGGCGTGCTACTACAAGATTAAGCTGCCTATTATTCTCTTCAAGATCCCGCTGCATTGTATAAATTTTAAGATGTGTGGAGATACGCATCTCGACTTCTGTCTGCTCAAACGGCTTTGGAATATAATCCACCGCTCCCAGTGCAAACCCTTTGCTAAGATCCGAAGCAGTATCCATCGCTGATATAAAAATGATTGGAATTTCTTTAGTGTAGGGGTCTTTTTTCAACATAGAACAAAATGTAAATCCATCAATTTCCGGCATGGAAATATCTGACAAAATAACCTTGGGTAACGTCGCGCTATCCTCAATAATCTGCAGTGCTTCCTTTACACTCTGAGCAAGCAATGCCTGATACCCCATATTTTTGATAATTTCTTCCAAAATAATCAGGTTTACCTCAACATCATCTACGACAAGGATACTGATTTCACTATTATTTTGTGATGTTTTATTCATATTATTATATCTCCAGCCCTTCTATCTCAAGCAATAGCTGTTCTTTCACTTTCTGCGCATAATCGCGCGCTTTGTCACAATCCGCCTTTCTAATTGACATTTCCATTCGGAACGTCAGACGTTGCAAATCTTTCGAGCCGCCACTGAGCAACTGTTTTAACATTGTAGCAAAACTTTCTGCCTTTTGCCAATTTTCCATATCCATACTGATATTGAGTTTTTCAAAATATTTTTTCAATTCTCTAACATTAATCTCGCTGCCCAGCTCATACATTAAGTCCTGTTCTCCGGCAATTTTGTTGAGATTATGTGAATATTTCCATTTTCTAATAGAAGGCTCTTGCTCTGTTGTCTCCTGTGCTTGCTCTTGTCTTAAACGCACAGTAAAGGAAAAAGTGGAACCTTTTCCCTTCTCTCCTTCTGCCCATACCTTGCCATGCATCATATTTACAAGTTCTTTTGTAATGGAAAGTCCAAGTCCTGTGCCACCAAATTTTCTGGTAATCGAAGCATCTACTTGGGAAAAACTCTTAAACAGTTTATCCTTGTCTTCCGGGGAAAGTCCAATACCAGTGTCCACCACTAGAAAAAACAGCTCGATTTCATCATTAATTCTTGTATTTAAAGATACCTCAATCCCAACATAGCCTTGTTCTGTAAATTTCACTGCATTTGACACTAGATTGTTCAAAATCTGCGTCAGTCGCAATTCATCGCCAATTACTTTGTCTGGAATTTCCTGCGCAACATTAAGAGTAAAACGAAGCCCTTTTCTCATTGTGAGCATATTAAACATTTTCTCCATTTTTGACATAAAATCATAAAATGAAAATGGCTTCTCATCCAACTGAAATTTTCCTGCCTCAAGTTTTGAAAAATCAAGTATGTTGTTGATAATCCCTTCCATGGTAGTGCAACAATCAAGAATCATCTTCATATAATTGATTTTCTGAAAATCCTGTTCCTGCTCCATTAGAATCTCTGCATGGCCCTTGATTCCGTTTACTGGTGTACGCAATTCATGTGTAACATTCGCCACAAAAGCATCCCTTGCCTTCATGGACTCCTGCATCTGCATCGTGGTTTCCTCTACTTTTTGTATGCTCTCCTTATATCGCGTCATATCAACAGCTGTGCAAATAATGACTTCCACCCCGTCAAAAACTTTGGATACCACTTTGATTTCTACAGGAAAACAGGTTTTGTTCTTCCGGTACAATGCAGTTTCTATCACTTCTTTATCCTTATATTCATCAGTCAATTCAATATGATTATCTACATTGACAAACACATTTAAAAACAGTTCTCCAACATATGTTCCAATCAACTCTCCTGCGGTATATCCAGTAAGCTCCAAAAGTCTGTCATTACAATAATTGATACTTCCGTGTGAATCATACTTGACAATGCATTCTTGACTGTTGTTCAATACAAAGTAAAAAAATTCTTCACGATTTTTTGGCATTTATTCTTCCTCTTCCTCTTCCTGCTTATCCACAAAATCGAGTGAATTATCGCTCAACAGTTTTACTGGGTCCAACAACAATTTAACACTGTCACCGATTTTTCCAATGCCACGGATAAATTTTGCCTGCGCATTGGCTTTTGAGACACTTGGCGGTGGCAAAATGTCTTCCTCCTCAATGGAAACGACTTCCGAAATTGTCTCAACAATAAGCCCTACTACCACGTTTTGAACATCTACTACAATAATGCAAGTGCGATCGTTGTATTCAAAAAGCTCTTTTCCAAACCGGATTGCGACATCAATCACTGGTATAATCTTTCCTCGTAGATTGATGAGTCCCTTAATATAAGATTCTGCCTCTGGAATCGGCGCTATCGATTGCATCTGTATTATCTCGTTTACATATTTAAGTTCAATACCAAACACATCACTTCCAATGGAGAAAGTCATATATTTTCCCTGTCGAATATCTTCCTGCTCTGCAAGCTCTAGTTCTTCTTTATTTTCATCCATACAAAAATTTCCCCCTTATCAATCTCTACAATCTATTAGTCTGTCAGGCCAAGTTTATTCAAAATATCTCTTAGCTTATCTACATCAATTGGTTTTGCACAGTACACTGTGCATCCCAAATCAAACGCCATTTTAACATTTTTCTCCTCGTTTAGCGCTGTTGTCATAATTACTTTTGCCTGCTCACTTTGCGGCACATTATGTTCCCGCTCGATATCACGAATATTTTTAAGTGCTTGATAGCCATCCATCACTGGCATCATAACATCCAGACAGACAAGATCATAAGGGTCCTCCTCCTCAATCGCCATCATAAAAGCATCGATCGCTTCCATACCATCTACAGTAACATCACATTCTCCATAGACCGACAAAAATTTTAAAATTGCCTTTCTGCTTGCAAAATCATCTTCTGCTATCAATATTCTCATAGTTCTGCCTCCTAATTTTATTTTAATCGTTTCACTCTGCTACTGCCTTTTGTCCAACAGATAATATATTTTGTGTGAAATCTGCTCCAATGGCACCTGCCAAGTTACTGCTCCAAGCTCATATGCTACTTTTGGCATCCCATAGACAATACAAGTTTTTTCATCTTGACCTATGGTGCGTGCGCCAGCATTTTTCATAGCCAATAGTCCCTTAGCGCCATCGCTTCCCATTCCCGTCATCAGTACACCGATTGCCTCTTTTCCTGCTGCGCGAGCCACAGATTCAAAAAGTGCGTCAACTGACGGGCAATGCCCTGTTACACGCGGACCATATTTGCATTCTACCTGAAATCTGCCATTAATCTTTACAACACGCATTTGCTTATCGCCCGGTGCTAAAAGAATCTGACCAGTTTTTACCACATCTCCAGAAACAGCTTCTTTTACAGAAACCTCACCCTCATTGTCCAAGCGATGCGCGTACATTTGAGTATAGCCTTCTGGCATATGTTGTACCATCACAATCCCTGGAATATCCTTCCTTAGTCCTCGAACAACCGTAGCAATTGCTTCTGTTCCTCCCGTTGAAGCGCCGATTGCAATAATCGACGTCGTTGCGGGGTGTATTCCTGTTGTCATATTACTTGCACACTTTAACGCCGGCGTCAGTGCTGGAACAACAATCTTTTTTGCTGCTGCAAGCCATTCTCCACCAGCCATTTTTTTAAGTCGACTACAGATATTCTCATGCTCAAGCACATCAAAATTTTTTCCACATGCGATAAAGTCTCTTGCACCTGCTTGAAAAGCAGCATCCTCATACTTTGACTCTGCTATGACCAATGTTGCAGTGCTGCGCTGTGGCATAAGCTTTTCCAAAAATGTAATTCCCGACATTCGTGGAAGGTCATGGCACAAAAGCATTACATCTGGTTCGCATTCAATAATTTTATCTCGCGCCATATAAGCATTATTTGCTTCTGCTACAATATCCAGATTTATATCTGCACCTAATATCCCATCAAGGCGCCTGCGCATCTCCAGATCTCCCACAACCAATAAAACCTTTAACTTTTCCATATTCTTTCTCCTATATCACTTTTGATAGACTCCAAAAGGCTATTTTTTATATATGGAGGGTCTTACATACTGGAATCGGGTATTATTCTGGCTCATGGACTCCGTAGAACCAATAAAAAGATATCCACCGGGAGCCATCTTCTCATAAATATTGTTTAATAAGCGTTCCTTGGTTGGCTCGTCGAAATATATCATGACATTTCTAATAAACACAACATGAAGTGGTTTTCTAAAGGGCAACGGATTCATCAGATTGAGCTGTCGAAACAGCACTTCTCTTTTAAGCTCATCTTTTATGCAATATTCATCCTGATTAATTTGCTTAAAATAACGGCGTACATATTGATTTGGCAACTGTTCCACAGAATTTCTGGAATATACACCTTTCACAGCTTTCTCAAGCACCTTTGTATCTATATCCGTAGCGAGCACCTTTGTGTCCCACTCAGCCTGCTCTAACCCAAGAAAATCCTTGCAGAGCATCGCAAGGGTATAGGGCTCCTCCCCTGTCGAGGACGCAGCACACCAAATATGCCAGTCTCTTGTGCTTTCTGTGCGCAATTTCAATTCTGGAAAAACAGTCTGCTTCAAATACAAGAACTGTTCATACTCCCTCCAAAAATATGTATGGTTTGTCGTGAGAGCATTCATCAGATCTTCCGCTTCTGGTCCTGTTGGAAACCGCTCCACACGATCCATAAACGCATTATAGGAGCTATATCCCTTTCGCTGCATATAATTATCAAGCCTTCCCTGAACCAAAACTTTCTTTTCATTTAAGTTTATGCCAGATTTATTTTTTACATAAGCAGCCACTCTCTGAAATTCTTGTTCTGTTATCATTTGAGAAACCTTCTATCCACCTGATTTGTGTCGAATATAACTTGACACATTGCACAAATGATTATATCATCCAATATCTAAATTGTCAAAATATTTACTACAAATCAATTTGTTCTTAACACCCCTCTGTGTATACAATCTGTTCTCCTAGTTCATCCGCTGTCTTTTGGTCTAATAAAGACGCTATGATTTCTAGCGAAAATGCTATAGCTGTTCCCATTCCGCGACTTGTGATAACGTTCCCTGATTTTACTACCTTATCAAAACATACCTCTGCTCCTAATAGTTCTGTCTCCATACCAGGATAAATACAAGCCTTCTTTTCATGTAACAACCCCATATGACCAAAAATACTAGGCGCTGCACAAATTGCTGCAATTAACTTTCCACACTCATAAAATTTCCGAAGCTGTTCTGTCAACTTCGCACATTCCTCAAGTTTTTTCGTCCCGGGCATTCCTCCAGGACAGACAAGAATATCAAAGTTATCAAAATCAAGAGTATCAATTCCTGCATCCATTGTCACAGTAATCTTATGTTTTCCCATAACAGTTTGTGCATTGTCCACCGCAACACAGACTGTCTCAACACCTGCGCGTCGCAGTAAATCCACGACTGTAAGTGCCTCTATCTCCTCATAACCTGTTCCGAAAAACACTGCTGCTCTTTTCATAAATTTATACCTCTCTTTCTAAAGCATACGCAAAAAATGTTTTAGTAATCTTATTTTACCACATTTTGTACAAATTTGTGAAAGAATTTGCATGTTTTGTTTCTGATTTTGCAAATTTTAATGTAATATTCTATGATATAATGATTATATTAGCCGGAGAATACTTCCACTTTCATAAAGTGGTAAGTAAAATATAATTTTGTCTTAGTGAAAGTACAATCTTTGACTAGGACACGCTCTTGGCAGAATTGCAAGCGTGCAAATGGATTTTCTGTCAGCAACACGGATTTGCGCGCCACAACAAGAATGCCGATGGCACTTTTGAATATAACATTCATTCAATAAGAGTAGCGAAAAAATCTTTCTTACTCACGTACCCATTGTGTATAAAAAGGAGGCCTTCATGAAAAAGAAAGCAATCATTACAGTTCTTCTAACCACAACCCTATCCTTGGCTGGATGCAGCGATAAAGCAAACTCAGACCAAACTGCTACAAATGCAACCTCTGTCGAGTCCATTGAATCGACAGCAATAAATTCTGAATCATCCATTTTTGAAACTGCCGATGACACCGAAACACTAACTCAAATATCATTGCAGTCAACTACCTTTCCACTACCGACTACCGTAGAAAATGCTGATATTTATGTAGCACCAATCCCAGACTTGTCAGACAATTTTATTCGAGGAATGGATGTGTCTTCTATTCTTGCAGAAGAAAAAAGCGGAGTAAAATACCTGAATGCTGATGGTGTTGCGCAAGATGTATTTACTACGATGGCAGAAGCTGGTGTCAACTATGCACGCATTCGTATATGGAATGATCCTTATGACGAAAATGGTAATGGATATGGTGGCGGGAACAATGATCTTGCAACTGCTATAGAACTTGGAAAACGCGCCACGGAAAACGGCATGAAAGTCTGCATCGATTTTCATTACTCTGACTTCTGGGCTGACCCAGCAAAGCAGATGTGTCCCAAAGCATGGGTAGATTTATCTCTTGAGGAAAAATCCGATGCCTTATATCAATTTACAAAAGACAGTTTAACACAACTTTTAGAAAATGGTGTCGATGTTAGTATGATTCAGGTTGGCAACGAAACTAACAATGGCATGGCTGGAGAAACACAAATTCCAAATATTGCAAAACTTATGAATAGCGGAAGCAAAGCAGTGCGCGAAGTTTCAAAAAATTATGACAAAGACATTAAAGTTGCATTGCATTATACTAATGCAAATGACTATGATGGAATTGATTCTATTTTGTACAAGCTTTCTTCTTTTCAGGTAGACTATGATATTTTTGCACTGTCTTATTATCCTTACTGGCATGGTACTTTTGACAATCTTCAGAAGGTTATGGAAAATATTCAAGAAAAATATGGTAAGGAAACGCTTATTGCCGAGACAGCCTATTGTTATACTACAAAAGATACTGATGGTTCGGGAAACAGTGTCGGGGAAACAGACCTAATCGATGGGTATGGTGCCACTGTTCAAAGCCAATCCACCGCGCTGCGCGATGTCTGTGCTACAGCCAATGATGCAGGTGCTCTCGGCGTATTCTACTGGGAAGGTGCATGGATTGCCGTGGGTGATGCAACTGCAAATAATAGTCCGATTTGGGAAGAGTTTGGTTCTGGATGGGCAAGCAGCTATGCAGCAACATATGATCCAAACGATGCCGGAAAATATTATGGTGGTTGTTCTTGGGATAACCAAGCGTTATTTGGCGCAGATGGAAAACCGTTAGAATCCCTAAATACATTCAAATGGTTAAAGTATGGCACAAATGCTGAGCCAGCAATCGATTTGGTTTTAACTCCAACAGTCACTTGCAATATTGGTGATCAACTGCAATTGCCTGAAACAGTGGATGTTATCTACAACAATCGTACATTGAATACTGCTCTTCCCATCGAATGGTATGAAGAACAGGTCAAAAATATTGATACTTCCAAGGCTGGAACTTATGAAATCGATGGTAAAATCTTGGATGATGCTGCGGAATCAGACAAACCAAATGAAGCATGTTGCATTGTTACTGTAGAACTACACAACTATGTTATTAATCCAAGCTTTGAGGATTCTGATACTTCTATGTGGAAAATTTCTTATGAAGGAGATAAAAATCCTACTGATTTCCAGCAGAAAGAAACTGACGCACATACTGGCGAATATGCTTTCCATTTCTGGTCAGAATCCGATATGGATTTTTCTATTGAACAAGAATTTTCTAACCTAGAACCTGGAACTTATGAATTAAAAGCATATTTTCAAGGCGGTGATATTGATGAAACTGCACAGATGGAACTCTATGCTTCCATTGATGAAACATTCGTTTCCGACCCCTTTACTGCACAGGGGTATGCAAATTGGCAAGAGCCTACCATCTCCTCAATCAACGTCATTGATGGCACACTCAAAGTTGGAATTCGCATCCAATGCAACGCCAAAGGTTGGGGAACAATCGATGATATTACTTTACATAAAATTAACTAATTAATTCTTTCACAAATTGGCAGGTGTTTGGCAGCATTCGTACTGTACACCTGTCAAATTTTTTAACTATCCGAATCTTTCTACTTGAGATACTGTTCAAGAATTGGTTTTATTTTATATGCCAACATTCCTATTAAACAACCTGTTATAAGTCCTGCTATTAGCAAAGCCGGAACATAGAATGCTACTTTTAAGTTTTGCACTACAAAAGCTGCAACTATCAACTGTCCTATATTATGGCTTACTCCTCCTACAACACTGATTCCTACCATAGAAAACCAGTTGGTTTTCTTCAAAATCAACATAATTGACAAACTCAAAAATCCTCCTGCCAAACTGTACAGCATCATAGACATATTTCCAAACAAAAAAGAAACAAGTATAATACGCATCCCTTGAATTGCAAATACTTGCCCAGCTGGAAGCAAATATAATGCAATCACAATGACAATATTCGCAACCCCAAGTTTTATTCCTGGCAAGCCAAATTGAAATGGAATCAATGCTTCCACATAACCAAATATCATTGCTAGTGTGGTCAGCATAGCACAGTACGCTATATTCTTTATCTTCATATTCACCTCTGTCTTAGTATAAGAAACGATTCTATTATTATGGGACAATCACATCCACTTGCGAAACATTATTTTCCCCCTTTACTTCTAGGACCAATTTGTGTGGCAAGCAAATAATCGTCTCACTATTATTTTTGATTGGTTTATACTTCATGCAATATTTGTCTGGGCAATCCGCCTCGTCCATATACACAGCACCATTTTCTATTATGATTTTGTTATATCCTAATGGCTCATTCACTATAATCGTCTGATTTTGAGAAAGACTGTATTCTCCATATAGAGTTCCATCTATCATAATACAAATCTTCTCACCGTTTTTTGTCCATGTTGGCAAAATCAATAACATCGCGAGGATTGCTACCAAAATAATTCCTACAAATAAAATGAAATCCTTTTTTAAAAACATGTATGACCTCCATAATGTAATTTCCAAATCCCAGTAGAGCATCTTTATAGTGCTATTCTTTGTTTGGGTGATTCCATCCTATAAAGAAAGTTCCTCTAATTTCCACGCACTTTATATATCCATTTACTCGCTGACAGATTTTTTGGACACTTGTACGCAATCAAATAGGAAAACCGCTTCTTTTTCTACCGCTAACTGGAGACCTGTCAACCTTGCTGACATACTTCCTTTGGGTACTTATATACATCAAAAAATGACATGTCATATATCCATGCCATTTCCAAAAAATTTTTTCAGAACTGATTGCTACTCACAACATCAAAACAGTCATCAATTATTGATTCATAATTTCTTAATACGAAATAATCTCATATCCGTCCTCTGTGACCAGAACCTGTATCTCCCATTGTGCTGAGGGCAACCCATCTTCTGTGTAGACTGTCCAGCCATCTTCCTCTGAGATATAAATATCCTCTTTTCCCATATTAATCATTGGCTCTATTGTAAAAACCATTCCCGGAACCATCAGCATTCCGGTATCCTTTTGGCAGACATAGCTAACCCAAGGGTCCTCATGAAACTCAAGGCCAACACCATGACCACCAATTTCCCGCACTACAGAGTAACCATTTTGCATGGCAAACTCATGAATAGCAGCGCCCATATCTCCAATTTTTCTCCACGGCTGTATATACTGCAAACCAATTTCCAGACTTTGCTTTGTGATATCCACAAGACGCTTTTTCTCCGCAGAAACATTTCCAATACAATACATTCTTGATGAATCTGAAAAATACCCCTTGTAAATGGTAGACGCATCTACATTTACAATATCACCATCTGTTAGGATTTCGTTTTTAGATGGAATCCCGTGACACACAACATTGTTGATAGAAGTACAAACACTTTTGGGATAACCCTCATAGTTCAAAGTTGCTGCAATTGCATTGTGCTTTTTAGTGATACTGCTCACCCAGTTATCAATCTCTTGCGTAGTGATTCCCGCCTCAATATGTTCGTCTATATAGTTTAATATTTCGATATTAATCTTTGCACTTTCGCGAATCCCTTGGATTTGTTCTGGATTTTTGATAATCCGTCTCGGCGGTACTAAAATACACTTACGTCTGTACTCATCCAATTTTTCATCAAAAGAACAGTGACATTTCTTGTATTTTTTGCCACTTCCACACCAGCAATCGTCATTTCTACCAATTTTTTCCTCTACTTCCACCTCAAATCGATTTTTATTAGAATCCTTTTTGCGCATTAATTTATTTTCTAAAATATTGTTTTCCATAACTCCTGTCTCCTAAAAAACTGTTTAGAAATAACTGATAGCAAAAATATCATTCAAAAATGCCATCAGCATTCTTACTGCGCAGCATAATACATTCTTCTGCGTGTTTCTACCGTCCGCCAAAGGCATATCAGATGGGAGATTAAATCCCGCCACTGATACCAATAAGTCACTCACTGTCTATAAAGGCAGGCGTTGTTCCACATCTGATCTATAAATTTCTGAACAGTCTCGAAGTTTTATCTAATATTTTTAATGAATCTGCATTGTGAAAATACTCCTATTACAATGGTCTTTCAACACAAAACAGTTACTTTTATCTTACACTTTGTTGCAGAATATAGCAAGGAAAAATTGTGTATTGCTTCACACTTATTTTAGCATCTCTGAATGATTGATAATGGATGTATTGTACAAAAATAAAATATCTGCCTCTGCAAAATCTACATAGGTTCCAATTCGCATAGAATCAATATAGCGCAGGTCAATTAATACAATCTCTTTATACGCTTCCAATAAAAGCGGTGCAAGACTACTGGTATAAGAATCGCGAAACAAAATTAATCGTTTCTGCGTAGCCGCCTTTGGGCTTCTGATTATCTGTAAAGAAGAAGCACCGCCGACAAACACATCATATTTGTCAAGGCTCTTACTATCTGCAAGCTTTTCTGTCTGATAGACACTCTTCCAGACTGCTCCTTCCTCATCTGGCAGTAACACAGTTTTAGTATTTTTCCCACTTTGCATATTCTCTTCTAAGCTCCACACACGAGCGGCGTCTGTCACTTCACTTGTAAGGTACACAATTGTATCTGGCTCCATAGGAAGCGCTGCCTGACCATAATAAACACCATAAAAATTCTTGATTTCATTTTCTATAAATGTGGACTGACTATCTGAAAATGACAGAGCCTCTCCCACTCCAAGCATATCACCAACACAGCGCGCAACATCAAGAATACATTCCTGACGCCAATGTGTATCTGTACGATAATAATCTTCAATTGTCAATCCCGATACAATATCCATAAATCGAAACGTAGTGTCCGGCGCATTGTCTACCCTTAATTCCTGTGACAAAAGAGTGCCCATACGCTCATAATCTATCGAGGGAAAACCATTTTGTTCTGCCAAAAAATAATTCTTGTCCGGGACGATAGCATACCATGCTGTCTGTTCCGGAAAATACTGTTGCCGAAGCCCTTTCATCTTGACAGCAAGTCGCTTAATAGACGCCTCATTTAGCGGATATTCAAGCTTTGCCGCATGTCCGTTTACAACATAAATATCATTGTTTTCCTTCTGCTGCAACACATCATAGGCAAAATATGCTTTGATGCGCCGAAGCTTATCCCGAAATGGAAAATGGTCAAGCAAATATTTCTCTGTGTCATCCATAAAGGACTTGTCTATCAGATTCTTTGTCGTGAGTTCGGGCTTTTCTGCCAGACGGCGACGCTCCGCACTAGAGACAGTCTCCTTTGGAGAAATCACAATAAGCACCATCATACTCACTAGACAAAGAACAAAACCATAGATTGTAATACGCTGCTTCCATTTATATTCTTTCATGAAACCACCTCTTGAATCAATACATTGATTAAATGAGCAAAAATTTTCCGTCAATATCGGCAAACACTAAAACCGAAAATATAAAAATGGATTAAATGAGCCGTCAATCAAATAAGCAGTGCATAGTACCATCAATCCTAACACCATCATATCCATCAACACGCAAACCACTCTATCTCCAATCCTGTATCCTTGAAGCCATTCTTGTACCTTTGTCCAAATCCACAGCGGTAATGGCGTGGATCCAATTAGACCGACACATAATATTACGATTCGATTTCGCAGTATATACGCATACACTGCCTTCTCCATACTTCCGATATTATGTGCAATATAATTTCCCTGTGCAAACAAAGACTGAATATCTGCTATAGCGCCGGACAAGCTGTCATTGTGAAATATCAAGAAACTTACCAAAATCACAAAAATCACATACCCTTGTTTCAAAATGCCTATCACTGCTTTAGCAAAATCTGTAATATTTGCAGCGTACTTTTTGCCACCAAACAGTTTTCCCACACCTTTTTCCACAACAAGAAGCACTGCAAATAAAAGCCCCCATGTGATAAAGTTCCAGCCAGCTCCATGCCACAATCCTGTAAAAAGCCAGACTACAAGAATATTCAATATCCACCTTGGCATACTGACTCTATTTCCGCCCATCGGAATATAAACATAGTCGCGAAACCATGCGCCAAGCGTGATATGCCATCGTCTCCAAAATTCAGTCACACTCCTAGAAATAAACGGATATCTAAAATTCTCTGGAAATTGAAAGCCAAGTATACCTCCTAACCCAATCGCCATATCAGAATATCCAGAAAAATCAAAATAAATTTGAAGTGACACTGCAATAGCGTATGCCCATGACAGGGCGAGATTGCGCGTTCCAAGGGCTACAACCTCTGTCACAAACTCACCGATAACATTGGCTATAAGCACTTTTTTGCCCATCCCAACCGCAAAACGTACCACGCCCCGCTTAAAGTTTTCGTAAAATGACGAGAAATCAATACCTTGTGTAAGCGTTTGTTCAATCTCACTGTAACGAACAATCGGTCCCGCTACCAACTGCGGGAACAACGTTACATAAGCTGCATAAGTAACAAGGTTTCTCTGCCGTTTTACTCTGCCGCGGTACACATCCACGCAATAGCTCGCAATCTGAAAGGTATAGAAGGAAATTCCTATTGGAAGCGCAATTGCCTTTGTCTGGATCCCAAATATAGTATCCATAAAAAAATGAAAATATTTAAAATAAAATAGTGCTGCAAACGGCAAAAAAACAGACAGAATATAAAATATTCTGACTGCTCTCGACGCTCTAAATTTATCCACTAACCACAATAGCACATAAGAGACCACAATCTGCGCAAGCATAAGGAGAACATACACTGGTTCTCCCCATGCATAGAACAGAAGCGACATCACAAGCAGTACAAAATTCCGCCCTTTTTGTGGTATTAAGAAGTAGAGCAATATGGTAAATGGCAGAAATAAGTATAAAAATGTAATACTGGAAAAAAGCATTGTTGCCTCTCCTATTAATTATATTGGATTCGCCTTTTCAAGCTTATCAGAAACCTTCATATTGCGCGATTCTGCTGCTGCAATTGCCTTTTCAAGCACAGCAGATGCCGTATCTTGATGTCCCATAACGAAAAAAATATCATTGCCAAGCAAAACTGCGTACTGTTGCTCCGCAGTGACGCAAACCCACTTTGCCGGATTAATATTGTCCATAAGCTGCTGACGAATCGCTTGTGCATCCGCTTCATCTGTGGTTCTAATGTACACAGCACTATACGCTGTAGAGGACATCATAGACTCTGACAAATAAATGCCCTCAATACCTTCCAAGTCTGTCAGACCCGTATGATATGAAATCATATCTGTGTCCTCCAAACTAAGCTCCGTTGTCATTACTTCCATAGGGAGCAGGTCCTCTGCCACGCCCCCATATACTTCATCCATAAAAGCAGACACCTCATCTCCACTGTTTAAATGGACCATTCCTGTCGTATCTACATTTTCCTCTGTCGATACCTCATCGGAAGTTCTATCATTATTCTTTCCACAACCTGTCAGCATTGACAAGGAAAGCGCCATCATAATTGCAGCAATTCCTATTTTATTCACTATTGTCTTTTTTTTCATAAACAATTTTTCTCCTTTTTTCTAAAATAAGTTGTCGAATTTCTTCTACAAAAATCTTCGATATTACATCTGAGACACATAACAGTTCAGCCTTCCATTCCCTGTTATACTTCGATACTCCTATTGTTACCCTGTTTTTTCATAAGTATTCAATCGAGTAATAGAAAAACTTTTCCCCTACTTACGCTTCATCAGATATACTGACAATCTTTCTCTAAATGCCTGTAGCTATGCGCATAAAAATATACTGACAAAATCACGGGTTCTTTACTGCACTGCCTGCAGCATATAAATGGGCACATCGTTCTTACTATCTAGCACATCATCGCTGAGTGTAAGTTCATAAGTCTCTGCCTTCTCCAAAGATATCACACCCTCCGCCGCTAATGCAGCGCTAAAAATTTTGATTTCAGTGCTGGGCTGTACCATGGGATACTCCGATGCAATTACATTGGCTGTATATACTATACCATTATTTCTACGGACATCAATGTCAAGGATTTGGACTGTCACAGTGAAACTATTTCCTTCCTGCTCTGTTGTTTCCTCCACTACACTAGTATCATAATAATTACTTGCTTTGTTTGATACAATCACATTTGATTCCATTGTTGCATCATCTGACGTAACTGTATTCAATCCATCCTCTGTATTACCGCTTGTCAAAGCTGCATTTGTATCGTCCACAACATTATTAGAATCATCAGTCAGCGCTGCCGGGCTAATCTCTCCCGCTGCCTCTTCCGCTATATATTCTGCTGCCATTGGTACACATTCCATATTGATTATATTATCATTGGGTTTCGTTGTATAGGATTTGGTACCACCGACTAGCAGATGCCTTATCATAACAGGAATACTCAGAACAATACACACACATGCTGCCACTAATCCCGCCCACATTTTTATAGACTGTTTTTTCCTGTCAATATTCTTTTGATAGGAACACACTGGCTTTTCATCCAAACCCGACTCGATTCGTGCCCACAAATCTGGTACTTCGCTGTCCATGAGCGCCTTGTATTCTTTTTCCAAATCCTTACTCATAACCGTATCTCCTCAACTTTTTGATCGCACTCTGATATCGCCAAGTTACTGTCCCAAGTGGAATTTTAAGAATATCTGCTATCTCCTGAAAAGTCAGTTCTCCCATAATCTTTAGATGCACGACCTCCCGTTCACTGGGTTTTAGTGTATCAAGCACCTGCCGCAAACTCATGTCTGAAAGAACCTCTTGCTCAACACACGCATCCGACACTGTTTCTGTCCTAGTGTCCGCAAAATCCTCTATCAAAATTTCCCGTTTTGTTTTTCTTATAAGGTCCACTGCCATATTTCGCGCAATTGTCGCCATCCATGTACGGTGCCCGTTCCCACCTTGATATGTATCTGCAAGCCGCCATAGCTTCATAAAAAATTCGCTGGTGACATCTTCTGCATCTTCACGGTTTGATACTGTCTGAAACACAATAGAATAAATGTATCCAAGATAGGTTTCATAAATTTCATGTAATGCACCTTTGTCGCCGGATTTCATGCGCTCCATACATGCATCGAACTGTTTCTCCTCCACACTAACCCCCTTTTGGTACTTTATATACGTTTCTTCCTACGTATTTTTATGGTACATTTTTTCTTATTTTTATTTCTTTTTATCAAATGACTATTTAATTAAAATTGGTTCTTGAAACACCTCGCAGTAACGCTCTGCACGCTCCCAAATTACAACATCTGGCTGATAACGGTCGAGCATACTATACTGAAACCCCCGCGCATCCTCCCAATAAACCTCTTTATAATATCCTTTGCAAATCTGTGATAAAAATCCTCCAAACGAATCCCCAACATACAATAATACTTGGTCATGATACTGTGCCTGGTCCGCCGATTCCTGCTCAAACACATACACTGTATCAATATTGTACTTACCTGTCAAACCTGCCATCATAACCAAATCGCCAGAATAGTCTGTCGCATCTGTTCGGAAACGAACCGAGTCCATTTCTGCATGAGTACCATAAACTGTTCTGAAAAACTCTTGCATATTCACAAATGCACCAATCTGATTGCTATGGGAATCTGTACTGTAATAGAGTTGTGCTTTGTCCTTGTTTGCCATAAGTGCATCTTTGGGATAGACAAACACCAAATCTGTGTTCTCATGCAGATAGTTCGCCAACTGTTCCCCGCGGGAAACCTCATTGACTCTTGCGATAGTATCAGGCATATTTTCTGCATAAATAATCTCTTTATTTGGAATACACATCGTATAAAACTCAATGTTCCTCGCTGCAAGATGTTCTCTTGTCGCTGCAAGATTTGCTGCAATTGCCGACATCTCCTCCTCTGTGAAATGATTGATTCCCATATAATCCCAAATGGGGTGTCCATCCAGCTCTGTCTTATAAAAAAACATGTTGTTTTTTCCCATAAGAGTTTGTGTAGATTCAATATATGTCCCTCCAGTAAGTAGTGAGGTCAATTCTGTATTAAAACCAATCAAATTTGTTCTCCCAAATAATCCATCCGTAAATTGATTAATGCTTTTTTGCAATCTTGTAAATCCAGTCTCTTTTGGTAGACTGTTCTCTTCTGTTTCATTCTTCGTACCTGTCTGCGCCCCATTAACTAAGGTTCCATTCTGCTCTAAAATTGCCTGTTCCTCATCTGTCAGTTCGTTTTGCTGTTGGCTTGGTAACAAATTGCGCACTATGGTCACAAGCGGTATTGCCAATATAAAAATGAGAAAAGCAATCGTAATCCATCTGTCCCTGTTTTTCATTTCATCTCCTGTCCTTTCCAAATCAGCAATCAGAAATTAAAGTATATAAACGGGTTGTACGCATTGTTACAGATAAACGATACACTGACCACCAGACACGCCACAATTCCAACCGCATAGACAGCTTGCCATATCTGGTTGCTTTTCAATTTTTCATCAATCCGCGGCATAATCGGCGCACAACCAATAATTGCAAATACAAAGTATATCCAGTTCTGAGCAATATATGCCCAGACTGCCTTGTCAATAATTCCCTTCGCGCCAATGCCAAACATTGCCTTAATGTACAAAAAAGCATTTCCCATACCTGTTGAGCGAAAAATTACCCAACCAATGATAACTAGCACCATTGTATATAAATGCCCCCACCAGTAATTTTTTTTGCCAAGTCCTGTCATTTTTTCTATTGTCAGAATTATAAAATACATTAGCCCCCATGCAATAAAAGTCCAGTTCGCACCATGCCACATTCCAGTCAAAAGCCACACGACAAAGAGATTTATAATTAACCGCGGTTTTGAAACTCTGCTGCCGCCCATTGGAAAATACACGTAATCCCGAAACCACGTTTGCATTGAAATATGCCATCTGCGCCAAAACTCCGACACAGTCCTAGAAATATAAGGATAGTTAAAGTTCTCCTCAAAATGAAATCCAAACATCTGTCCAAGACCAATTGCCATATCTGAATATCCAGAAAAATCAAAAAAGATTTGGAATGTATATGCAATTGCGCCGAGCCATGCCATACCCATAGATGCCTGAAACTCATGGTTGATAATTAGCCCAAATGCATTGTCCGCAATCACTGCCATATTGTTTGCGACCAACACTTTTTTACCAAGACCAATACAAAATCTAGTCACACCCGCCGAAAAATCCAAAAATGTCTCAGTCCGATGTTCAATTTGATTCGCGATTGTCTCATAACGCACGATTGGTCCTGCAATCAACTGAGGAAACAGTGCGATATAAAGCCCTACCTGAAGCGGATTTTTCTGAACCTTTCCACGGCGCCGATACACATCAATCACATACGACATTGCCTGAAACGTATAGAATGAAATACCAATTGGCAGCGGTACAATTGGCACTGGAATATTTGTGTGCAGAAAACGATTTATCTGCAATACTGTAAATTCACTGTACTTAAACCATCCCAACGTACCAATATTGACTGCCACTAACAGCACAAACAATATTGTGACCACTACCTTTTTCTCGCGAAACACATCTACATAAATCCCAAAAATCCAGTTAATCAAAATTGTTGCAATCATCAAAAAAACATATGTCGGCTCACCCCATGCATAGAAAAACAGACTTGCCACCAGCAGAAAAATATTTTTTAGTGTTTTTGTCTTTCTTAGCAGTGCATAGTAGACCACTAGCACAATCGGGAAGAATACAAACAAAAAAACTTCACTTGGGAAAAGCATTTCACATTCCCTCCTGCAACTTTATCTCACCGTCAAATACTGTTTCCGCCGGACCTGTCATATACACAATGTTTTCGGTCCTATCCCACTCACACAAAATCTCCCCGCCAAGGACCTTCACTGTAACCTTTGTATCAGTTAGTCCATTTAATACACAAGCGACAACTGTTGCACAACACCCCGTTCCGCAGGCAAGTGTCTCTCCAGTTCCACGCTCCCAAACACGCATGTGTACATTATTCTTGTCAATGACCTGCACGAATTCAGTATTGGTCCGTTCTGGAAATCGCGGATGATTCTCAAAATGCGGACCTATTTTTTCAATATCAAAATTTTTAATGTCAAAGTTCTGTACTGCGCACTGCAAGAACACAACAGCATGTGGATTTCCCATCGACACACAGGTCATTTTGAAAGTCTTCCCATCTACTGTAATGTCCTCATCAACCACTTGTTCATTCTTAGACACTACTGGAATTTGAGACGCCGCCAGAATTGGAGCACCCATATTAACCCTTACAGTGGATACTTTGCCATCCTCTCCCAGCACAAGCGTTAAATATTTTACTTGTCCAAAACTTTCTATTGTAATATTTGTTTGATTTGTCAATCCGTAATCGTATACATACTTTGCCACACAGCGGATTCCATTGCCGCACATCTGTGCTCTAGTACCATCGGCATTGTACATCTCCATCTCAAAGTTGGCACTTTTTCCCGGATTAATAAAAATTACACCATCTCCACCTATTCCAAAATGCCTGTCACTAAGCCACCGCACTAGCTCTGGCTTACATTTTGCAGCAATTTGTTCCACAAAACCATTGACATAGATATAATCATTTCCACACCCATGCATCTTTGTAAATTTCATTGTTTTATCTCCCTATCCGCTATAGGCGGACTACTTATTCAACCAACTAAAAGTATTTTTGTTTTAAATTTTCCGCTCATGTCTCTGCCCAACTCCAGTCAAACACTTCTGTGTCTCCCTCTGTGTTGTCCTCACTGATTTGTACTGAGATAAGTTGTAAATCCTGAAATGCTCGAATCGCATGTTTTTGTCCCCTTCTAATCGAAATGGAATCACCCCGAGATAGTTTCATCAAGCATCCATCTACAACAAGTTCTCCCTCGCCGTTTGCCACTGTAATGACCTCATCCTTATAACGATGCATATGATAATCTTGCGCTTGCCCTGCATTAATGGTGACATGTTTTGTAAGAGATTTTGTCCCATCAGCATACTGACTATAGTCATATACTTTATATTCTCCCCAGCGCCGTTCTTCGTACATCGGACGATTATCAATATTTTCCACATAAGGCTTAATATACGAACTTTTGTGCTTATCTGATACTAAAATACCGTCTTGCCCTGCCGCAATCACTAAATTTTGTGTGCCGAGCGCCACAACTGGAATCGACAACTCATTGATTACATGTGTATTGATACACTCTTCCCCCATAATCACATCGCCGATACTTTTTTCCTGCATTTCTTCTGTGAGTGTATTCCATGTGCCAATATCCTTCCACGCACCATTGTATGGAATAACAGCAAGCGCGTCTGTTTTCTCGACAACCTCATAGTCAAAGCTATCTTTTTTCAGGCTATCATAATGTTTTACCACATCATCAAATTCCCGATTGTCTAAATAATAATCCGCAATTTTCATCAAATATTTTAATTTAAAGGCAAACACACCCGCATTCCAAAGCGCACCCTGTGCAATTAGGGATTTTGCTGACGCCTCGTTTGGCTTTTCTTTAAAACCAGTTACACTTCCACCATCTCCTGGTATAATATATCCGTATTTTTCGGAAGGATAAGACGGTGTAATACCCATTAGCACAATATCTACACCACCTTGTTGCACGCGCGCATCCATCTTCTTGAAGGTCTCAAAATATTCTACATCCACATAAGGGTCTACGGGAAGCACAATGACCGTCTCCTCTGGGTCCATCTGTTTTTTCGATTCCAGATACGACGTCGCAAGCACAATTGCCGGAAAAGTATTTCTACGCTCTGGCTCCACTACGACATCCACATCATTCGGCAACTGCCCTCTAATAGATTCTACCTGTGTCGCCGATGTTGCAACAACAATATTCGCATGGATTCCTGCCTGTATAATTTGTCGGTACACACGCTGTACCATAGATTCGTGACCGCCTTTTGCATCACTAAGCAGCTTTAGAAATTGCTTTGACCGGATTTCATTTGACAGGGGCCAGAGACGTTTTCCTGAACCACCTGATAATAAAATGATATTCATCTTCCTATCTCCTTCCATTACACCTCTTTATCATTTTAATGCCAGAAGCATCTGCGCTGTCTCTACAAGATTCGTGCCATTGTCCATACTGTGCTTTTGCAGATAGCGATGTGCCTCTTCCTCCGTCATGTTATTTCTCGTCATCAACAGCCTCTTTGCTTCCACTACAATGGCCATCTCTTTCTCATCGCGTACTTTTGGTCTTTTTCGCCGCTTCTTTCTACGTCGGACAATTCCCTGTGAAAGCATATCAACTGTGCTGACAAGCTCGTGCACTTTCAGCGGCATAATAAGACCGATAATACCATCACCCTGCACTTCTGTCAAAACTTGCTGTGACGCCATTACCACCATCTCAAAATCTTCTGGCAGATTGTGTTTTAATTCTATACAAATCATATCCGTCAAACGAAAGCTGGATATGATAATCCCATCCTGAAATTCATCAGCATATCCCAATGCCTGTGCGCCAGAGGTGCAGACTGCTGTCACGCTAAATCCGCTTTTTACCAAAATATTCTTAATGCTTTTCGCATCCTCAATCTTGGCAAAAGCTACTATAATATTTGTCAAGCGCACACCTCCCAATCCTATGAAACTGTATCATACTTTTCACTGTCTTGGAATGATGTTCTTATATTTTATATAAATAAGATTCTATCTCCCAGCTTGTTACCTGCGCGTCGTACTCCTTCCACGCTGCAATCTTCGACGCATAATACTGTTCAAACACTCGTGCTCCAAGCAATTTCTTTAATAATGAATCTTGTCTCATCTCCTCACACGCTTCAAGAAGATCAGTAGGCAACTTTCTAATATCGCGCTTTATTGCTTCCTCCTCCGAAATCACATTGATATTGTCCATCACCTTATCTTCTGGTTCAATCTGATTCCGAATACCATCAATTCCTGCCATCAAGCATGCCGCAATCGCTAAATAAGGATTCGCCGAAGGGTCCGGGCTTCTCAATTCAATTCTGGTGTGCTCCCCGCGTATATTGGGCACACGAATCAAAGTGTTTGCGCCAAGTGTACTCCACGCAATATACACAGGTGCTTCAAAACCTGGTCGCAGTCGCTTGTACGAATTGACCAAAGGATTTGTCACAGCACAGATACCCTTGACATGCTTCATCAATCCCCCCATAAAATAATAGGCTTCCCTACTCAGTCCATTCTCATCAGTAGGATCATTAAAAATATTTTTGCCATTCTTACTCAACGACATATTAATGTGCATACCAGAACCACAGAACTCCTTTCGTGGTTTTGGCATAAAAGTTCCATGTAGACCATGATGTTTGGCGATGGTCTTAACTACGAGTTTAAATGTCATAATGTTATCTGCTGTTGTGAGAGCCTCATCATACCGAAAATCCACCTCATGTTGAGACGGTGCCTTTTCATGATGTGATGCTTCCACCTCAAAACCCATATCCTCTAAAGTAAGCACAATATCGCGCCGAGCATTCTCGCCGTTGTCAAGTGGTCCCATGTCAAAAAATCCCGCTTGCTCATTTGTATTAGTCGTAGGTCTACCATTTTCATCTACATTAAATAAAAAGAACTCACACTCTGGTCCCACCTCAAAAGTATATCCCATCTGTGCTGCTTCTTTTAACGCTTTTTTCAAGATATAACGGCAGTCGCTCTCAAAAGGCGTGCGGTCTGCGCGGTACACATCGCAGATAAAGCGTGCCACCTTTCCCTGCTGAGGTCTCCACGGAAAGATTGTGAACGTATCTAAATCTGGATATAGAAACATGTCCGCATTATCTGTGGGCAGCATCCCCTTGACAAGCGAACAGTCAAACATACAATCATTGTTGAGCGCCTTTTCAAGTTGGCTTGATGTAATTGCCACATTTTTAAAATTTCCCTCAATATCCGTAAACTGCATTCGGATAAATTCTACGTCTTCTTCCTCCACCATTGCAATAATATCCTGTTTTGTATATTTTTCCATAATCTGTAACCCTTTTTCCTTTCATACTTTTTGTCAACCCCAAAGCATATTCCGGGCATGACCTTCATACCATTATATAAAAGAACAAAAATGGAGTCGTTACATGAGCTCTAATACCAAAATTGTTGTACTTCGCTCAAAGGAAATTGTCTATGCACTTGTGCTTCTGGTTGTAAGTGTACTTATCATAATGGTTGCAGTCTCTCTTTTCATGCCTTCCAAAGACACTGCTACTCCTGTTCCTTCCCAGAATGCAGAGGAGACGCCAGAACAAAAACCGCAGGCACCCTCACAGACTGCGCCAAACACGAATTCTCAAACCACAACCCCAGCTGGAACAAACCAGACCTCCAGCACTGTGACTGACTCGAATACAAGTACCCAAAACACTTATGTTCCTGGCATTTATTCTAGCACTCTGCTACTTGGCACAGCAAACGTGGAATTACAAGTTGCGGTAGACAAAAACCACATTAATTCTATTACTCTGACAAACCTCGATGAATCCGTGACGACCTTATACCCGCTGATGAGTCCGACACTTTCAGAACTATCAGCAGTTATATTGTCCGAACAAACTATCGAAAATATCAGCTACGGCGAGGAAAACCGTTATACCTCAATGCTTTTAATGCAAGCAATCACCTCTGCGTTAGATAAAGCCATTGTATCAGAAAATGCTGACCGTCCTGAAACAGGAACGCTATACTAAAAGAATTGATTTATGTTTTAACTTCTGTGAGCATTTTATCAAGGTCCTCAATCTCAAAATTGTAGACTTTATCACAAAATTGACATCGAACTTCCACCTGCTTGCCATCGTCAATCATCTCTTGAATATCTTTTTTTCCGATGCTGATGATAGCACGCTCGACACGCTCACGACTGCAATCACAATAATATTGTGATTGCAGTGTATCGTTTATTTCCAATCCCAAATCACCTAGAAGAAGCTCAAGAAGCTGTTCAGGAGTATTCCCGGCCTCCAAAATATTGGTGACACTATCCATTGTCTTGAGCTTTTCTTCTAAAGAATTGATTGTTTCATCCTCCGCAAAAGGCATTAATTGAATGATAAATCCACCCGCCTGCTTTACGGTATTATCCTTATCCATCAGCACACCAAGTCCAACTGCAGACGGAATTTGCTCAGAGGTCGCAAAATAATATGTGAGGTCTTCTGCAATCTCACCTGTCTGTAATTGTGTCTGGCCGACATAAGGTTCTTTTAATCCCATGTCTTTAATAACACTCAAAATCCCATTTCCCACAGCTCCACCTACATCTAACTTTCCAATTGTATTTGGCGGAAGCATTACCTGTGGCTCCAGCGCTGTTCCTTTGACATTTGCCTTCGCATCTGCTGTGACAGCAAGTCCACGTACAGGTCCATCACAATGAATCTGTAAGGTCAACACATCTTTCTCCCCTTTAAGCATACTTCCCATCATAGCACTTGCTGTTAGCAAACGCCCTAAAGCTGCCGTAATCACAGGACTTAGATCATGAATCCTTCGCGCTTCCTCCACCAGCGCCCGCGAAGTCATCGCAAAAGCTCTAATCTGTGCGTTTGCCGCCGTTGCCCGCACAATATAATCTTTCATATCCCGTCTCCTCTTATCTATTTCATTTTTTCCTGCGCAATACAATAAATGCGCTCACTTCTGTCAGTCACTTCCTCTAGTGTATCCGCGTCATACGCCTTGACAAATGCCAATCCAGAATCCTCTATCAACAATTTCATTTCTTCTATTGTATATCCGCGTTGAAGATGAACCTCCTGAAGTCGTATAAAACGTTCCTGACTAGATAACGATACTTCCTTATCTTTTACAAATACAGTTAAATCGTATTCATTAATGCCGTTCTTTGGATTAAAATAATTCTCCCAGATAAAACTGCAATCTTCCCGATTCTCTGCAATAATACTGTTTCCAATAACCGATTCATATTTATATCTTGTGTTAAAATCAAAGAAAAAAATTCCTTTAGGGTCCAGATAATTATTGACCAACCGAAAACATGCCACCAAATCTTCCTTTTCCAGTAAATAGTTTAAGCTGTCACACACACTCACGACTGCTCGCACTGTTCCATATAGCTCAAAGGTCCGCATATCCTGATTCAGATAAAGGATATCATGCCCCGACTGCACTCTCTTTTCACAGGCAATATTCAGCATCTCCTCAGAACAATCCACACCAATCATATCAAATCCCTTCGCAGCAAGAAGCTCTGTAAGCGTCCCTGTGCCACAGCCAAGGTCAAGCACCAATCCATCTCGGATAGCATATTTTTCAAGTTCGTGTATAACATTCTTACACCACTGTTCATAGGGAGTCTCATCCATCAACTGATCATAAACTTCAGCAAATCCTGTATACGCCTCCATTTTCTAACCTCCTCGCTACTTTCAAAAAGTCTAATATAGAATCTAATACTACGCACCTAATTTTAATGAGATAAAAAAACCAACTGCAAGCAGGACAACCCCTGTAAGAATCTCCACAACCCCGATGGCACCTACTTCCATCATAATCAAAATCGCAAACGGCGATGCTACAATCAGCCCAATAATTGCCCAATATGTTACAAGTGGGTACTTCTTTAACATAAACTCAATTAGCTTTGCTACCGCGACAATACCAACTACTACACCGATTCCAAACGGAACCAACACAGCAAATGTATCCAGCATCGCTGTTATATTAAAATCTTTGAGCGCATTAATAAAGTTGTTGATAGTATCAATAATCGTATTGTAGTAACCAAGAATCATCATTATCATTGAGCCGCTCACGCCAGGAATTACCATTGTTGCCGCTGCAATAATACCGACGCCAAAGAGCTTTAGCACATTGACAACACTAAAAGAAATATCCGCATTTGCATCGCCACCCTCACCGATTAGAGCAAATCCAACCACCATAACAAAAAACAGTACAAACGCAAGAATCTGTGGAATCTTGATACTGTTTCCCTTCACTTTTCCATAGATAACAGGTAGTCCGCCTAGAATCAAACCAATAAAAAATAGATTTGTCTGTAATGGAAATCGCGGAAATAAAACTTCAGAAAATATTTTTGCAAAAATAGCAATTGACAGCAGCATTCCAATTCCAATAGGAATCAGCAACGCGATTGCCTCCTTCATACGCTTGATAAAATGTGTCAATACCAAAATCAATTTGTCATAAATGCCCATTGACACCATCATTGTTCCACCACTGACACCTGGAATCACATTCGCAATGCCAATGACCATACCCCTCAAAATATTCACGATAATTTCTTTCATAATTAAGTCTATAAACCTTTCTTTTTATATTTTTTCTTTGCTTAAAAACTGTTCAAGAAATGTGATTAGCTTGTCCATCTCCTCATCTGTTCCTATCGAAATGCGAAGATAATTGGCAATGCGCGGTTTATTCCAATGTCGCACGTAGATTTGATTGGCGCGAAGTGCCTCGAAAATCTCCTGCGCTGGAACAATTTTATGTGTGGCAAAAATGAAATTTGTCTTTGAATCGCCAAAGGTAAAGTCAAGTTTTGCAAGCTCTATTTTGGTGCGTTCTCTTGTCGCGACCACCTTCGCAATATTTTGCCTAAAATACACCTCGTCCACTACCGATGCAACACCCACCGCAATTGTGAGTGCATTCATAGTATACGAATTAAAAGAGAATTTTACATCATTTAAGTATTGAATCAATTTGGGATTGCCCATTGCATAACCGATACGCATTCCTGCCAAAGCACGTGATTTTGAAAAGGTCTGTACTACAAGCAAATTATCATATTTTTCAATAAATGGTACACAACTTTTTCCATCAAAATCAACATACGCCTCATCAACAATAACAACCACATCCTGATTTGCCGCGATAATCTCTTCAAGCACCGATAATTCTGTCATAATACCTGTCGGCGCATTGGGATTTGCAAGAACAATTCCACCGTTTTTTTTCGTGTAATCTTCTTTTTTAATATAAAAATTATCATCCAGCGCCTGCCGTTCATAGGGTATCCTATACAAGTTTGCCCATACATCATAAAATGAATAAGTGATATCCGGGAACAAGATAGGTTTCCCGGAATTAAAAAATGTCAGAAAAGACATGGCGAGCACATCGTCAGAACCGACACCCACAAACACTTGACTACTATCTAGTCCATGATACTTTGCAAGCACATCGACAAGCACAGACACATCGGGATCTGGATATTTACGCAATATCTCACAATCAAAGTTTTGTATCACTTGCGCAACGCCTGGCGCTGGAGCGTATGGATTTTCATTTGTATTTAGCTTAATTACATTCTGATTCTTGGGCTGTTCCCCCGCCACATAAGGCACTACCTTCCGTACATGATTTTCCCAGTTCATCACTGTCTGCTACTCCTTTTCCATTTGCTTTGTGCCACTCATCAAAACAACATCCTATCATCGTTCTCTTCCATAAGTACCATCTTTTGAATCTCATAGCCTTCTGTCAGAACAACACCTTCATCATAACAAATTTTGGAAGTTTATGCAATGTCTGTTGACTCCAAAAGAATTTCATTCTAGTATTAAAATATAGTATATTTTTCCATGAATCTGAAATCCTTATACTAAAGCGGAGGTTCAATATGTATTATCTCAAGATTTTTGTCAAAACTTTTTTGTCGCTTTTTGCCATAATGCGAGTCATAGGAATGTCAACCAAAAACCCATGTTCGCTCATTTTATTTTTGATTTTGTTGTATGTATTTGCAAAACTTCACAGTGACCGGGTCGAGAGCCATATTGTCTCTGGGGATATGACTCTTTCCGTCCTCATCAGTTTTCTTTTTAGTATTTTTACGCTTTCAGCAACATATCAAACAATATGGGGCGATATGACTAGCAAACTTTTTTGTGTAGGTATTCTACTATTGACAGGCGTAGGACTTTTCATAGTCTACTACTATCTGTCCATCTGGTTTTTGCAAGCGGCATCAAGTATCTCGCTCACTGGTTCTGGCTACTCCTATGCATGGATTCCCTATCTAGCAGCGCTAATCTGTCTACTGTGCTGGCTGCCTTATTTTCTATACGAATATCCTGGTGTCATGACACCTGACAGCATAAATCAATATGCGCAGGTCATTGGTGCCTATAACCTTAGCAATCACCATTCTATCGTGCACACAGCACTTATTGGAATGTTTTACAACATGGGGCTTTCCATCGCAGGCAATGCACATACAGGGCTGGCACTATACACAATTGCGCAGATGATTTTTATGGCACTTGCTGCCGGATATGTCATTCGGACGCTACAAAAAGCAGATATTATTATGCCTGTTCTGCTTATCACTGTAGGATTTTATGCGTTAATGCCCTACAATGGCGCATACAGTGTTACCATATGGAAAGACATTCCATTTGCAGGTTGTATGACGATTTTTTGTGCAGCCCTAATGCGTTTCTTACTGCGAGGTAGTTTTGCCGCTTCCTCCGACGCAATTCCAAAACTGCGAATCAGTGAATATTTTACCTTGCTAATTCCCTATATCCTGTCAGGTACTCTGCTTTGCCTACTCCGCACAAACGGGTGGTATATTTTTGTGGTATCTGCTCTTCTAATTCTAATAACCTACCACAAATGGCTCAAAGTGATGCTGCCAATCCATCTTACCATACTGGCGTTTGTTCTATTTGTCAAATATCCGGTGATGCATGTATATGAAATCCCGCAAGCAGACTTTGTGGAATCATTATCTATCCCGGTACAACAGATTGCCCGCGTTATTGCAAACGGGGAATCTCTAACCGAAAGTGAGGCCGCCTATGTTCATCAACTAATGGATTTAACACAGATTCCAACAGCATATCAGCCAGATTGCTCAGACAATATCAAAAATCTGATTCGACAAAAAGGAAGTAATATACTTGAATTAGACAAAGGCGAATTTTTTAAAAAGTGGTTTTCTATTGGCACCAAACATCCAAAAGCTTATTTTGATGCCTATGTGGCACAAACAAATGGTTATTGGTATCCTGATATAAACTATGAAGTTGGTCTAGCAGATGGCATCTATCCAAATGAGTTCGGTCTTAGTTGGCAACCTATCATTCGAGGAAATGTTATTATAAAAATAAAGGAGTTATTGTTCAAGCTCCCTCAAGTAATACCCTTGTATGGGCTACTGTGGAGCATGGGCTTTTTACTATGGCTAATTTTGCTAATTGCCGCACTCAGCCTACGCATGGGAAAACCTGCAAGTGCGTTAGTCTGTCTACCTTTTCTTCTGCTGATAGTTACATTATGTATCGCAACACCAGTTGCAACCGAATTTCGATATGTATACGCTGCCTTTTATGCGCTGCCACTACTTATCGTATCACCTTTTGTGTATTATAAATAAATGATATATGAGGAACCTCTATTATTAATAAAGCACCTCAATATGTTCAATCTGATTGTCAGTTATATCAAAAGCTATAACATTCTCATTTGTCCTATGATGCGTCATGTAATATCTACCTTCAATTTCTGTGATATAATATGGCGTTCCCCGCGAGATATTAAATTGATCATAGAGTTCCTCATATGTCCCATCTGCAAGTTTCTCAAGTCTATCTGTCCTAAGTATCGTTGCATAGTCCTGATTCTCCTGATTGTCAGTGGACACTGTAATATAATAATAGTCATCAATCTTAATCAATTGTACCATTCCGGCAATCTGGTCTGTCACTGGATATTTTGCAAGCACCTCAAAACCATCACCGCTATCATTTATTATCGCTTTGAGAATCATTTGATTATTATGTCCTGACACAAAATAAATACCATCTTCCATAACTGTAAATGAACGCACATAAACACCATACAATTCATCAATTTTTAAAATTTTATCCACATACAGCGAATAAATCCCACGTTCATCTGGATTTTCTGCCTTCTTGACTAGATACATCTCTCCTGTGATTGAACTCCATGCCATAAACACTTGATTTTGGGCATCATATTGTACATAATGTGGACGCATTCCAATGTTCTCAAGGGTCTGAGTATGCGCATAGCCATTGTCCATTCTCTGAAATACCAATAGACGATTATTTTCTGTGTCATCAACAAGAAGCATAAAACCATCTGATGCAATTGTGTGTGCGTAATGAACTTCGTTTGTCAACACGTTCCATTGATTCAATGGATCTGTAAGATTCTTATTATAAATAATCTGGTCATGATAACAATCCACAATAAAATAGATATCATTCACTTTTGTAATATAAGTCGCCACATTGAGCATATCATAGTTATTTTTCTGTCTGTAAGCAGTGGGCTCAGAAAGCATTCCTTCATAAACGCTATCTATTGAACTATTGCTGTTCTCATTTTGTTGCCAGATAATAGTCGGCACTTCTTTCTCCTCTACACAAGCAGAAAAAAACATTATTATAACAAGAAATATGCTTGTTATACATCTTTTTTTATTCATAAACAACCTCTTTTTTTCTATACTTAAAAACGCTATTATAACGAGATATTCTCGCGTCGCTTTTACCGCAAGCTATTCCATACTTGCGAATAAAGTGCTCCTCGCTCAAATCTTACATCTTTTAAATTGTATGATTTTTTCATATTCAATTGGTGTTTTTCTATTATAACACTCCTTTCCTATTCGATACAAGTGCCCAATTTCAAGGCATTTTTCCTATATTTTAACTAATATTTTGTGACTTTTGACGCTATTTGTGAATGAATTGTGAACGTACAGTAAATATAAAGTAAATATAAAATGAATAAAGTTTTTAATTTTCTATTGACCTTTGCAAAAATTCATGTATAATAATCACTTGTAAGGCACAACAGGAATAAAAAACAAAAAATGAATTCCTGAAATTTTATTTCGCACTACATAGTGCATGCGCAAATGCGCAACATGGAGGAGATTATTATGAAAAAAAGAATTTTAGCTACAATTATGACACTTACATTAGGCGCAGCAATGCTTACAGCATGTGGTTCATCCGCAGATGATGATGTGACAGCTCCTGTTGAAACAGCTGTTGTTGAGCCAACTACAACTCCTGTTGAAGAGTCTACAATTCCTGCTACTGAGGATGTTGTTCCTGAAACTACTGCAACAGAAGCCGTTGACGCTGAGACAGCTACAGCTGAGGAAAACAACACCGAGGCTAATACAACTGAGGAAGCTGCTACAGATGCTACTGCTACAGAAGAGGCTAATACTGAGACACTTACAACTGAGGAAGCAGCTACAGATACTACTGCTACAGAAGAAGCTAGTACAGAAGAAACCACTTCTGAGGTGGCTGCAAACTAATTTGTTAAATACTTGTAATCAAGTAGGAAATATGCTTACGTGCACATCAGTAGCCATCAGATGTACTGACATTCTTCTTAATGGATACCTGTGTGCATTCAAAAAATCGAGCAGACGAAACTGCTCGATTTTTTATATACATTTTAAAAAAATCTTCGTTAAAGCTAATGGGAGTCTTTTAAATCTGTATTATTGTTTATTGGGAAGCTGTCTTCCTTCATGATCCATATAATACTGTTCTCTATAAATCAATTCAGAAACTGGTACAAACTGATAGCCTGCATCTTTTAAAGTTATGATAAGAGTCTCTAAAGCTTCAGCAGTATATTTGGCACCATTATGACAAAGAATAATTGACCCATTCCCAAGATGTTTATTTTGTGTAACCTCTTTTATGATAGATTCTACCCCATAATCTTTCCAATCAAGACTGTCCACATCCCATTGAATTGGATAATAATTACATTTTCTGGCAACTTTAATCAATTTGGAATCATAATCGCCATATGGTGGTCGGAACAAGAACATATCATATCCTGTGAGTTCTTTGACTTTATTATGCACAGACATAAGTTCCTTTTCCTTTTCAGAATCGGATATCTGACTCATATTTTTGTGATTTTGACTGTGATTTCCAAGGTCGTGACCCTCCGCAAGAATCATCTTCACATCATCAGGATAGGAGTCCACCCACACAAGTAGGCATATCGTAAACGCCATTTTTGCCCGTTTTATCACATTCTACAGAAAGGTGATCCATACTTTTTAAGAAATCAAGATAAACATCTAATCGCTTTTCAAAAACCTTTATCTGCTCAATATGAGAACACATAATTGGTACTTCTATACCCTTTTCTGTTTCCTCTTGAAACAAATTTCTAACTTGATTTAGCCGTGAAAATAATCCCTCATTTTCCTTGTTCTTCTCCTGTACCTTTATTTTTTTCTCATTAAGCAAAGATATTTGTTCTGTAATACTGTCTATTTTTGATGCATAATCTCTTTTTGTAATTGTTCCATCTAATAAAAAATCCATAAGTGTGTCTTTTCGATTGTTAAGTTTTTCTAGTTGTACTTGAATATCCTCAGCACTTTCTCTACTCTCTACAGTTGTAAGTGCCTCATAAATCTTCATAATAGCGTTGCTCAATACTTTTTCTTTTTTCTCTTTCGCAATTAGTTGATTTCCTATTTTTTGTATTAGAGATAGTATTTCATCTTCCTTTAAATTCAAAGATGTACATTTCATTCCTGTTTTTTCTCTAACCTTACCAGATCGGGCACCTTCACTACAATACCAATAAATTCCTTGTGTCCGTTTATTGCGCCAATATTTTGAACCACATTCACCGCATATTATTTTTGATGATAACATATTATTTCCTTTATTTATGCCAACATTATGTTTTCTGTCCACTGTTTTTCGGTTATTAATTTGTCGATTTGCTTTTTCCCACAAATCACTATCAATTATTTGCGGCACTAATCCTTCTCTATATATCCACTCACTTTCAGGATTCTTAATAATTCTCTTAGCTTCAAAATCAAAATGTTCCTTATTCATTACTACAATTCCTTTATAGAGTGGATTTTTGACAATATCACGTATCGTATTTTCTGATAATGTCTTACCATTTCTATTTCTTATGCCACTTTCTCTTAATATCCTTGCCACTACACGACCACCATATCCATCTGCAAATAATTGATATATCTGTCTAATCATTTGTACTTCTTTTTCATCTATAGAAATTTCACCATTTATATTTTTAAATCCCCATGTACGATTTGTTATGATTGGTTTTCCCTTTTCTTGTCTTCTTTTCGTTGCTGCATTTCCTTTTTTACTCAAATCACGGCTGTACTCCTCTGCCATCATTGCTTTTATACCAAATATAAATTTATCTTTTGGATCAAAGAATGTATTTTCCAAATACAAATATAGTTTTTTCTGATTTTGCACAATTTCATTTAAAAATATGTACCAATCCATTGTATTTCTCTGTAGACGAGACTGATCTTTTACTACTATAATATCAAATTTATCTTTCTTAATGTCATCAAGCATTCTAAGATATTCATTTCTTTTCTTTGCTTGTGTGCCTGTTATCCCTTTATCTATGTATTCATCAATTAAAACCCAACCTTTCGCCTTAATTATTTCTTGATTTTCTTCAATTTGTTTTTCAATTGCATTTAACTGTTCTTCTTCTTCTGTACTTACTCTTGCATAAAATACTGCTCTCAATTTTTTCTCTCTCATATGTTCACACTTCCTAACTATATTTGTACAAAACTGAGTGATATTCATCTTCTGTAATTATACCATGCTTTCTCATTACTTCCAATAAATACTTAATAACTGCTGTCTCGTCTTCATTTGAAATCGCTGAAAGTTCTTCTTCCATGCCTAATTCCTTATTAGGAAAAACATTTTTACTATTATATTCAGAATAATTTCTTTTATCAACAATAAAAGATACAAATTTTGTTCCATTTAATACACAATCTTTCGAGTTTAAACTACTTATAAATTTCATCTTCTTTCTGATTAATTTTTATAATATCAGCAATATTTTCTTGAAATATATAATAATATTTGACAAGGCAATGGAAAGCCATAAAGCAAGTGGAGATGTTGTAATGGCAGATAAGCTACAGTCTGTACTTGCCCTATTAAACGAACGTGCAATTGATACCGATAATTGGAACGAATTTGTTGACAAGTGGGCAGAGGAATGGACAAAAGAGTCTTCTTCTGCAAAACAGGAAGTAATTGGAACTGCAAATGAAATCCAGAAGGTAAATGATGCACTTAGAAAAAGACTATGAAAAAAGTCTGTAAAAGTTATTTAAGTAATATTAGGTCTTCTACGATAAAATCAAAATCATAGGAGGCCTAAAATTATGGCAAAAAGAGAAAAGAAACCAGTACACCATGTACAAATGGCAGATGGCAAGCATGCCATTATTCAACAGCTCCTTCAGGAATACGATATTGAGACCACTGAAGATATTCAGGATGCCCTCAAAGATCTGTTGGGAGGAACAATTAGAGAAATGACGATCGAGGTAGGTCAGACTGAAAGTGCGAAATACTGGCTATCCGTATTGAACAGCTTCAAAAACCGTAGTGTGAAAGATATCTTTATCATATGTGTCGATGGTCTAACTAGAATAAAAGAGGCAATCAACACGGCCTTTCCTCAAACGGAATACCAGCGCTGCATTGTCCATCAGGTGCGCAATACAATGAAATATGTGGCAGACAAAGACCGCAATATGTTACATACCGGAAACTGAATCGGCAGAGAAGTGTGTTTGCTAGTAACCAGGCGTTATTGAAGGCGCTGTATCTGGCAACTTTTGAAGCGACCAAAAAATGGACTATGCCGATCAGAACTAGGGAAAAGTTTATGGCGAATTATGAAGGAAGGATACCTGAGTAACACAAATCTGTGGGTTTATATTTAATTTGAAACGCTTTAATCTAATAAATCACTCAGCAGTTCTATACACATATTGCGCCTCAAATTTTGATATCGAACGAACTACTCAAACAGGAGGTAGAGTATGTTTCAATTCTATAGATAATTTACCACTCTATATTAGTATATCCTCTTATAAAAACACTTATTAAAAGTTTATGTACTAAACAGTAAAACTCCTATAACGAATAGACTCGTATTCTTACAGAATGATTTTTCAAAGTAACATAAAATCTAAAAGTATTAAATGAAACTGATAAAATAATGTGTTAATTTCTAAAAATATAGTTACTGTATAGTTGCACAATAATCTTCATAATTAATTATTTTATCAAGTGTCTTAACATATACCTTTATATTTTGCATATTATATTTTTTTTTCATATCCCCAACTTGACTTTCGTTTATTATTGCAAACCTCAAATCTGCCCCCTTTAGATCTGCAAATCTCAAATCTGCACCTCTAAAATCTGCCCATTTCAAATTTGCATCACATAAATGAGCCTCTATTAGGTTTGCTTCTCTCAAATCCGCTTCTCTTAAATTGGCTTCTCTGAGATCTGCATTTTGCAAATTAGCTTTTCTCAAATTGGCATTTTGCAAATCTGCTCCTACTAAGTCTACTAGAGATAAGTTTGCCCCTTGCAAACTTACATTGCTTAATCTTACTGTTTTAAAAATAACCTCAGAAAAATTTCCTTCATCTAAATTACTTCCTTCAAAATCACAATTTATGATTCTTCTTTTTTCAAAATTATTATAAGGTAGTTGTAAATATTTAAATGTATAAGATTCTAAAACTGTATTATTCCTTTGCAACACACTTTGAAAATCAACCTTACTCAACTCCCAAAGAAAAAACTTGACCATATCGTACCCATTAAATCTATCTAATGTAACTTTTTTGCGAAATGCCAAATCATCAAAAGCTTTTTTTGCTAAAAAATACTCTAATATGCTTTTATGTGCAAACTTATAGTTCCCACCTACATCTCGATTAAGTAATGATCTTGTTTTTGCCTCAATATATTCTAACTGCATTTCAAAATTTTTACAAATTTTTTCAATTTCTTCTTCATTTATATAAATAATTTTTTTATTATACATATACTCTGCAACTTTTTCAGAAAACTCATATAATACATTGTTATCAATAGCTTCTCTATTTACCCATTTATGAACTAACGCTTTATAAATTTCATATGCTGAATTATATGATATAGTATTATCAATAACTAAATCATCGATATATGCAAGTAACATAGGTCTAACCATTAACTTTGGGCAATTAGCAATTATTCTTTCTGATCTTTCAATTTTATCTTTTTCAAAAATAATATTATATTTTTTTCTCAAGTATAAATTTATTTCTTCATCATTAAATGGCGAAATATAAATTTTTTCAAATCGAATTAATTTTTCATTTGTATTTATACTAAACGACGCCACTTGATTGGGTTCATCTGGTTGACTTGGAAAAAATTGTGTTCTACAAGTTATTATAACTGTATGAAATTGTATTGTCTCATCTACTATTTTTTTTACGAAACTTTCATAATTTGATATAGCTTCTTCATTTTCGTCCAATCCGTCTAAAAGCAAAATAACATTAGACTTTTTTTCTATTTTTTTAATTTCTACACAAACATCTTTTTTACCTAATGGAACAAATCTAATTTCATATTTTTTAAATTTCTTTTTATAATATGAAAAATGTAAATTATATAAAAATGTAGTCTTCCCCATTCCCGAGTCTGCTAATACTATATAATATTTACTTTTATTTCCATCAAAATCTTTCTGTATAAAATAAGGGATTAATTCTTGAGAAATGTAAATTCTACTATCAATTATTTCTTCAGAATTACTAGGATCTATATCTTGTCCTCGCGTAGGTATATAATATTTAAAGGATTTTTGTGTAAACTCATTAAAATTATAACCTAATTCGTTATACCAATTCTCTAAGTCTCTCTTTTTTTGAACTAGCACAATTATTTTTTTTATACATTCTATAACTTTATTAATCAAACTAATAAAAGCTATAAAAATTGCTAGCAAACTACCTAAAGTCATTATTAAATTTCCATTTTGATCTAACTGTTTTAATATAGACTTTATAAGATTATAAACATCCACTTCCTCCAACAATATCCCCATAATATACCTCTCTAAATTATAATTATAGTATTTTTGTATTCAAGCAATTAAATATTTCTTACAAAAATAACTATATCGCATAAGGGGGTGTCGCAAAATCATCAAATTAGCTAATTGAGCGATGCCC
>BLMC01000014.1 GCA_011959805.1 Lachnospiraceae bacterium
TTATGATAGACGCCCTAGATTCTACAGCATCTATCATTTGATTGGTAATGTTACTCTCAACCATAGCAGAAACACGATTTGATACAATCAACCACAACAACAACATTCCTCCAAAAGTGATTACAGTGGTTATAATGCTGATGCGTGTGGCAAGTTTTCGATTTCCTAGAAATTTCATAAGCCACCCCTTTTACTATATCCTCTTAAAATCATTTTTGGCTAACTAGCCAATGGCGCAGGATATTTTCTCTAATCCCTTTTACCGCAATATACACCTTTTACAATGGATTATTCTAACATTTATTTGTTATCTTTTCAAGTCCGAAACAAGGACTTCCAAAATAAACACAAGAATCAAAAATTATTGTTTAGACGCTAATTAACGACCTACAAATGATAATTATTTCACAAGAAAATAGCTTCCTTTCTTGTGCCATATGTGTTATACTGTACAATAAAGCACTTTATTTTACTGGTAGAAAGATATTACTCTTATTTTTGCCAGTAGTATACATGGGCTTTTATTTATTGTTAATAATGCAAAAAGGAGAGAATATATCGTGATGGGAAATAACACAAACTTCCAACGACGGAAATTCAGACGAAGTCTTAATGGAAGAATATTAAAAAACACAATTTTTAATATCCTCATATTGGTGATTGTATGTTGCGGAATAATGGCATTATCTTTGCAATATCTGGCAACCAGCATCTTGTTGGATAGTTTACAACCTATGGCACGACAATCAGCAAAAACGGTTGAGGCAAATATTCACATGCTTGCGGACCGCATGATGACCCTTGCCGGAAATCCTCGTATGCAATCTGTCATGCTTGATCACAATACTGTGGATACCACAGCAACGCACAAAAATCGTGCAGAGCTCTTAACAGAAACTGCTGAAATTTATGAGTTGCACACCATCGCCTTATATAATTTAGATGGGCAATTGATTCAGGGCATCGAAGGAGCACCACAAGACTTAGAAAAAGACTTCTTTGCACTCCTTCATGAAACAGACAATTTTACCACCAGTTCATCTACTGTTTTTGAGGGAAAATTAGGTATCACAATGGGAATGCCTGTAAAAGAAAATGGGGAGACTACTCTGTATGTCGTAGGAGTTTATAAGTATGACACTCTCAATGATGTTATCAGTAGTATTAATCTAGGCAGACACAGCACAGCGTATATGGTTGATCACAATGGTATTATCACTGGTCATCCAGACCAATCTCTTGTTTTAGCCCAAAGTACATTATCTCAATTAGGCGGTGAAAATGCAGAGACGCTCAATCGCATTACTGCCGGTGAAACTGGTGCTGCAGAATTTCCTATTAACGGAGAACATATATTAGTTGCATTTTCTCCTATCCGCGGCACACAATGGTCTCTCGTTTTACATATCCCTGAATCTGATTACAGCCATACAATTAACAGTGCAATGTTTGTTGCAATCGCATCCACATTCGTAGTATTGATACTTTCTATCCTATTAGTTTTGCATTTGGCACATTCGATTTCGCGCCCAATCAAGAATGTGACATCTCGTATGGTATCGTTTTCCAATGGTGACTTGCACACCACAGTGACACCAGTCCGCTCCAGAGATGAGTTGGAAGTGTTGACTCTGACATTAAGCACCACTGTAGAAAGCATTAACAACTACATATTGGATATTCAACAGGTATTGACGCATGTAGCAGATGGTGATCTTTGTGTTAGTCCCCAAGTAGACTATAAAGGTGATTTTGCCTTGATTCGCAATAGTCTACGTACAATTATACACTCTATGAACGAAACAATCACAGATTTTCGCAATGCTACTGCGCGACTTGCCCATATGTCTGAGGAGTTAAGTGACCAATCCAGTCAACTTCATCAAGCTTCCATGAAGCAGAATCAGTCTACAGAAGAATTGGTATGTGAAGTATCAAATGTGAAAAAGCAACTGTCTAATGTCACAGAGAGCACTAGTCAGACCCGCAGCAAAACAACAGAAATTGCTCAGTGTATCCAAGATGCAAACAATCACATGTTCTCTCTTTCCGGTGCAATGGACAATATTAATTCCAACGCAGAAGAAATTACAAAAATTGCCAAAGCGATTGAAGATATTGCTTTCCAGACTAGCATTCTCGCACTTAACGCCTCAATAGAGGCAAGTCGTGCCGGAACTGCTGGGAGAGGTTTTGCAATCGTAGCCGCCCAAGTCAAAGATCTTGCTGCCAAAAGCGCCGAGGCCGCGCAGAATGCTACAGAGATGGTGTCACACACTAGTTCTATTATTCAGACAGGCGTAAAACTGACTGCCGACACTGCTAATTCTCTTCATGCGATTGCTACTGTTTCTGATCAAATTAGCGCAATCTCCGACCATCTTGTCTCGGCTGTTCAAGGTCAAGAAAACGCTCTGTCTATCATGGATGAAAGAATCGAGACAATCTCTGGCATAGCCGACCAAAATCTCCAGAATGCCAGTGGAATAGAACAATCTAGTGGATTGTTAGCCCGAGAAGCTGAAGTGCTGCAATCCCATGTAAAAAAATTTACACTAAAAGGAGAGCATAAAAAATGAAACGAAAATTGCGCTTATCGCTGTTCTTAGTGCTGCTTGTAACACTCCTGACAGCATGTAGTAATAAAACACCAGAAGCCGAACTTCAAGATGGTTACTATACCGCTCAAGCTGCCGAGTTTAGCCACGGTTGGAAGGAATATATTACTATTATGGTTAAAGGCGGTAGCATTGTATCAGTAGAGTACAATGCAAAAAACGCCAGTGGCTTTATCAAAAGCTGGGACAGCAATTACATGCAAAATATGCTTAAAGCACAAGGCACTTATCCAAACGAATACACTCGTTACTATGCTGGTCAATTGCAGAGTGGCCAAGGTAAAGGTTCCATCGATGCACTGACAGGCGCCACAAGCTCCTATAATTCATTCCAAAAATTATCTGCTGCTGCTGTTGAGCAAGCACGACGAGGAGATTCTAGTATTGTGATTGTTGATGCATCATAGAACTGTCATAAATGCTAAAAATCTCTATCTTCAAAAGAAGTTGCGGACAACCTGAAAATAGGATATAATAAATTATTACTTAATTTTATAAAAGATATCAATAAGTTTTAATCAATCCAATTCAGGGCGATATGGAAAGTTTTGGTACACAAAAATTGTCCTTCATTCCTGAATTATAGTTTAGCAATACACAATATATACGCATTGCTAAACCATGAAAAATAACACTATCTTTACAATATAGGAGAAAAAGATGAGCAAATTGAAAAATGTTTCCCTCAAAAAACGTGTAATTACAACGATTCTTTGTATCACAGTGGCAATCGCATCCTTGTATTTTGCAAAAGTATATTCTAATGTAAAGAGTACCAGATTAGTTCTAACAAATGAATATCAGACACTTTCTGAATGATACTGGAGGTATTTCATGCATTC
Source organism: Lachnospiraceae bacterium (assembly GCA_011959805.1). GTDB lineage: Bacteria > Bacillota > Clostridia > Lachnospirales > Lachnospiraceae > COE1. Next base: position 3,461 of record BLMC01000014.1, read on the forward strand.
TGTAATAAAACTTTTAGAATTGTTGCTGACGAATGTTGTAGAAATATGCACGATTCTTTTAGAACTATTTGGTGTTGCCATTCTTGTCTTTACTGCCATTAAAAGCTTTTGGTATTGGATAAAACAAGATGCCAGAATTCGATTAGATTTGGCGCAAGGCATCGCGCTGTCGCTTGAATTTAAGATGGGTAGTGAAGTGTTGCGTACTGTTATTGTACGCGAATGGGGTGAACTTGGTATCCTTGGTGTAATTATTTTGTTGCGTAGTATTTTAACGTTCTTAATTCACTGGGAAATCAAGCATGAAGAAAAAGCGCTCGCGCTGGATAAAAAAGAAGAAGATTAAGTAATTATTTTCTGCCTTGGGATTTTCCAAGGCAGAAATTTATTTCTAGTACACTAAAAATTAAGGTTCTGATACATTAACTGTAAAATCATTGTTTCATATACAAGGCATAAGAATAGGCCATAATAATAACTGGCGCATTGACGAACAATTAGACAAGTCAATGCGCCAGTTATTTAATATTTAATGTACTAGTTGATTATTATTTGCGCACTAGCAAAGATTTACCTGTCATCTCTGCTGGCTGCTGCATTCCCATTGTCTGAATTAACGTTGGAACAATGTCTGCAAGGCATCCGCCCTCGCGCAGTGTGTACGCTGAATCATAATTTACAAGAATAAATGGAACGGGGTTCGTTGTATGCGCTGTGAACGGTGCACCTGTCTCATAGTCTACAAGCTGCTCTGCATTGCCGTGATCTGCGCAGATAAACATTGTACCATTTACCTCAAGAATCGCTTCCACTGCTTTTCCAACACACTCATCTACAGCTTCTACCGCCTTAATTGCAGCCTCCTCAACACCTGTATGTCCCACCATATCTGGATTTGCAAAATTGATAATAATCACATCATACTTTCCAGACTTAATCGCTTCTATGAGCTTATCACACACAATATAGGCGCTCATTTCCGGCTTCTGATCATAGGTTGCCACTTCCTTTGGAGACGGCACAAGCACTCTGTCCTCACCCTTGTTTGGTTCTTCCACCCCACCGTTAAAGAAGAATGTAACATGCGCGTATTTCTCTGTCTCAGCGATTCTTGCCTGTGTCATGTTATTTGCAGCAAGCCACTCGCCAAATGTATTCGTCACTGCAATCTTGTGGAATGCAACAGTTTTATTGGGAATAGTTGGGTCATAGTCTGAGAAGCACACATATTTGATGTCAAGCCGCTTCCTGTCAAAGCCCTTAAAATCATCATCACAGAAAGCTCTGGTAATCTCTCTTGCACGGTCTGGACGGAAGTTGAAGAAAATAACAGAATCACCATCTTTAATGGTAGTAATTGCTTTTCCATTCTCTGCCACAACTGTTGGAAGTACAAACTCGTCTGTCTTGTCATTGTCATAAGACTGTTGTATTCCTGCTGGTCCTGATACAGCTTGTTCCCCTTTGCCCTCTGTCAGCGCCTCATAAGCTTTCTGTACACGGTCATAGTTATTATCTCTATCCATCGCGTAATAGCGTCCCATTACAGACGCGATTTTTCCGACGCCAATCTCTGCCATCTTCGCCTCAAGCGCTTCTGCAAAACCCTTGCCTGATGCTGGTGGTGTATCACGCCCGTCAAGAAAACAGTGTACATAAACATCAGAAAGTCCATTTCTTTTTGCCAGTTCCAACAATCCATACAAATGCGTGTTATGACTATGCACACCACCGTCTGATAAAAGCCCAAACAAATGAAGCGCTGTGTTTTTCGCCTTACAATTTTCAACAGCCTCCATCAATGCTGGATTCTCAAAAAAGGTTCCATCTTGAATCTCTTTTGTAATTCTGGTCAACTCTTGGTACACAATTCTACCCGCACCCATATTTAAATGGCCTACTTCTGAATTACCCATTTGTCCATCTGGAAGTCCTACTGCCATTCCACTCGCATTGCCCTTCACAAATGGATACTCCTTCATTAACCTGTCCATCACGGGCGTCTTGCCAAGTGCCACCGCATTATGCTCTGTTGTTTCGTTTAATCCATAACCGTCAAGAATCATTAATACTGTTGTTTTCTTGCTCATATCTTACTCTGCTACTAAAACATATACAAACATGTATATGCTAGATGATTTGTTACAATCTCACGATTTGTAATTACTGCTTCAACGTGTAAATTTGATTAAAGTTCAACTACTCACAGGTTCTTGTACACTCCACAGTCGTAAATTCCCGAATAAGCCATCGGTACCAATTCACAATCACTTACTAATGTGCGTTTGTGAATTTTCATCTAATTCGCTTTTCCTTTCCTAGATTTTTTATTTTGCCCTTATTTTTGGGTCTTACCCACTAACCAATTGCACCTACAAAATTGCTGCATCTTTATTCTGTCAGACTGTTTTAACTAGTAATAATATCCTTTCCATGCCTTTGCCTGCTATAAAGTCAGCACAAACTATATCTTGTATTTTACATACTTTTGAGTCTATTTACTCACTTTTAATGCCAATTTTAATTCCTTAAATTTCCTCCTTTTCTATTATATAGACTCTTGGAGTCTTTTTGTGCCTGATATTGTGAGAAGATTTTTTGTCAGATGTGCACAAATTTATGAGGCGTACGTGGCACGTACGTTGATTAAATTTATGTGCATATGACGGTAAATCTGCCACAATAGCAGGTGCAAGGGAGATTCCGAGAGGCTATTTATTTATTTCTATCGTATTTGAAGTAATATGACTTGATACTCTTATAAAGTATACACTTTTTTCTAGTTCTACGCAATCATTTTTGTATGGGTTTTATCTCAGTTTCATAAGAATAATCTTGTCCAAATTTTTGTCAAAGCAAGAATGTCATTCGCACTCTTTGCTTCGACATACAGCAAAATTAACTTTACTGGCACAAAACTAATTTGTACCCATGCAGTAATAAACGAATTATATAACATCACACAAACTCACACGCACACCCTGTTTTTTCTAAAAAAGCATTTGCAATTGCTGCTTGTCTCTCATTATCTACTTCTTTTGCAATTTTCACCGTAATCACCTTTTTGTCTGGTAAATAAGATGGATTTTTCGCAAGGGTTATCTCATGTTCTGCGCAGAGTGTCCTTATCATTTGAAACAGTGCATTCTGATTGACCTTATCAGCAATCTGTATCCGCCAGCCAATCTGGTTTGCAATTTGCTGCAATTCTTGCCGATATCGTATACCAACTATCGGTGATATAAAACTAAACTCCAAATATTTTCCTCTCTCATCTTGCCGAATACTCTTTTTTTCAATCTGAACTGGAATCCCTGCAAAACTTTGTTCAATACAAGAAAACGCAAAGTTCTGTTCCACTGGCTGCACAGATGTATTTTCTGGCACAAACTCCATCTCAGATTTCTTTACCGAAATACTTGCATTCATTGTGGAACCTTTCGCTGCACTTTTACCATTAAAACACTTTCCATTTATATACAGACTCCATCCAGTTTGTTGAAAGAAAGTCTTTGCAACTTCTCGGTCATTCTCCTCCATAGCTGACACTGTTACAGAATATTGCTTTTTGTCCACATAATAGGACACCTTTTGTAACCTACTGCCAAATGCAGCATAGAGCAAACTTCCTGCTGCAGTATGGTTCATAGAAGGATTTACGCTAATCGTCCAACCTATCCTTTGCTGAAAATCAGATGCTTTTTGTTGAAACAGCACGCTATCAATGTTGTCTGGATAGTCTAACTGCAAAACGGCTTCTTGCCTCTCTGGATAATAACCAATCTTTCGATAGGAAAATTCTGCAAAAATTTCTTGAATTTGAATCTCCACATCTTGTATAGTTTGTGCTTTCGGCGCCAGTGCTTTCTCAATTTCCTCCTGCGTATTTGCCTCAAACAAAAATAGCTGACGCATATTGAGTGAAAAGTAAGGACTTTGCATTAATACATTCTGCATATTCTGTAATACAATATCTTCCTGTTGCTGTCCATGCCAGATTATCGCAAGTTGCGACACGGAAAACCTTCTGCCATTGTAATTGTCTTTCCAAAAAGTCCATAAAAGTTTTTCGTCCTCTATTGTAAATGGAATATTTTTTTGCATGGTGTATGGCAAAATGTTACTCAACTGCTGGCGCTTCTTATGGATTTCTACATTGTATGTATGACCACACTCTGGCAGATAAACCTGACGACGATAGTCCTCTATCGCCAGTTCCTTCCCATACTCGTAAATCGTCTCCTCATTTCCATGCACAAGAAAAACATGACGCGCAGACAAGCGTTCTAACAATGCTGTAATTTCCGATTTATCTCCATGTGCAGACAATCCCACCTGTTCAACGCGACATTTTACAGGAAATGTTGTTCCATCCAATGTAATTTTGCACTCCTCCTTATTTTCTAACAAATTTAACAACTGTCTTCCTGGCGACTCCTCATCTTGGTATCCAGTGATAATAATACATGCATTTTCAGATTGTACCAGTTTTTTTGCATACTCCATGCTTGGCCCTCCTGTCAACATGCCAGAGCTGGACACAATAATAATCGGTCCTTTTGTCTTCAGAAGTTCCTCTCTGTTTTGCATAGGCGCTACCGGTAAGATTTCTTTTGTATAAAAAGGTTCACCGCCTCGCATTATGCGCTTTCCAAGGGCATTTTTTAAAAATATTGGATTGCGTGTATAGACAATATTGATATCGCGTACCATACCATCCACATAGATTGGAATTACTGGAATTTCTTCATTTTGAATTGCGGCGCGCAAAATTAACAAAACTTCCTGTGAACGCCCTAACGCAAAAGCTGGAATCAATACCTTCTGTCCGTTTTTAACGCACTCTCGCACGCACTCTACCAATCGTCGCTCCTCGACCTGTCTGTTTGCATGAAGCCTATTTCCATAGGTTGTCTCCACAATAGCGACATCTGGCCGCAACTTTGGGATATGTATTCCTTCTATTGTGCGCTGCGAAAACCCTGCAAAATCCCCTGAGTAAAATAACGTTCCCTCTTCGGTGACAAGATATGCACATGCTGCACCAGCAATATGCCCTGCGGGATAAAAAGTAAGTTTCATTTGTTTCAATATTTCAAGTTCCATCTGAAACCGCACTGGCGTGACGCGCCCCAACATTGCAAGCACATCCTGTTCTGTATAATGCGGTATTTCGTCCTCTCGATATGCCATAATCTTCAAACTATCATAAAGTAGCACTCGCGTTAACTCCGCTGTCATAACGGTCATATAAATCCGCGCATTTGGATATGCCTTGCTAATAATTGGAAGTGTGCCAATATGATCCATATGTGCATGGCTGACTACTATCGCATCTAATCCCCCTTGTTCTTGTATTGTACGAAAGTCTGGCAACGGGTCCTTTCCACTCGATTGACGGATTCCGCTGTCAAATAAAATGCGCTTCCCTGCAACTTTTACATAAATACAGCTTGCGCCAATCTCCATAGCGCCACCTAGAAAAAGAAATTCCATAACTTTATCTAACCCTTCCTGAAAAAATATTATTAATATTTATGTTCTTTATAAGATATATGATTCATTAAATTGCTAATAAGAGCATAGAACAAAACTGCAAAAATACTAGAAGTAAATGAATGTATAGAATGTCTCGACACAATCATTACCCACAACACAGGATATATAGAAATAAAAACAAGTGGTATCGTTTTACTGCTTTTACAATTATATCGAACAGACAAAAAAATTAAAATTCCGATAAAAATAAAAAATATAGGAAGTTTAATTTTCATTGGTGTTAAACACCTTATTAATTTTTCACCTAAAACATCAAGTCTATCTTGTATTCCCATATTTATCCCAAACCACATTAATGCTTCTTCTGTTCCATCCTGTTTTCCGATTACAATTTTAGACAACAATTGTTTTAATATCATAGTGCAACCATACCCCATTATCCACCAGAATGTATTTAAAACAATCTGTCTCCATAACATGTTCTTATCGACATTTCTATTTTCTAACTGTATCCATAAGACAAGACACATTCCAACAGATAACACAGGTGCTACTAAAGGCCCTACTGCATATATCATAGATCCCATAATCATAAATAACAGACTAACCCTATGTACGGTGTTCTTTATTTTATCAGAACAAATGTATGTCAATATAATCATAAACACAAGTGTAACAAGTATATCCCCAACAAAAGATAAACATATAGCATGTAGTTCTAATAAAGTCATCATAAAAGCCACAATAAGGGGAAGGCACCCATAAACACCCTGAAATTTTGAAATACGATATATCAGAAAAAATAATAAGCCTGTTACAATCCAATAAATCAAAAAACGAATCTCCGACAAAGACAAAAATGAAAAAAGAATCTTTAAAACGCCTACATTAATATTCCAATAGCGAGAATAATTTTGTTTCGGAGCACTATCTCGGTAATAAACTGCTGCAACAAGATTCGCCCAAGGAGCATCATTTCCCGAATAATACTCTAACTTAATTGCCTGTATAATAGGATTCTTTCCTGAAACTGTTACCATATTAGCCCATATCATATCTGAATAGCTATCCCAGTATAAAGTATTTGTTTTATCAAAAATAGGGGTATCTGTTCCTTCTTGTACATCAACCCATATATCCAAAGATTTCTCAACATTCTTAACAATTGGAGCTGTTGGAATCAAGAAACAGCCTGACAAAAATAATAAATATATTATATTCAGTGCTATTAATATACCAATTTTTTGAATTGCCCGTTTTACAATTTGCATATATGTCCCCCTTAAAAGTTTTATATTGTAATTTTAAGCATACTCTATAGAAAAACATTTGTAAAGAAACAAAATTTAAGTTGACATCCAACAAAAATAAGAGTATGGTTAATGAAGTAACCAATAATTGCATTTGTTGGAAAGAATAACAAATGTCAGACAAGAAAGGAGGTAATACAATGTCTAAACAGTTTAGAAATGCAACAATAAATGAATCTATTATATGTTTCAATTGTAAAATTATCTCCGGGGTATTTTGTATTTGATAAAAAGCGCGATACAATAAAACGCTATTATTAAAGACCTCATGGTAATTTTACCATGGGGTCTTTTTGTACCTTTTAGCTATATTATACACCGGAATATTCTTAAAATTTGTAAGAAAATAACTTGTGGCTCTACATCGATTATTTTTCTACAATTATTTATAATTTGAGGAGGGAACAATCTTTTATGCAAACAAGAAAGAAACTATCCACTTACATCTGGGAGTACAAGTGGCACTACTTTTTTGCTGTCTTATCGCTATTGGCCAGTGTCTCTCTTGATATGCTTGCGCCAATGCTCACAATGCATATTATTGATGATGTAATATTGGGCGGCAATTTGTCCATATTACCTTATTTACTTGGGGGAATCCTAATTGTTGGTGTGGGACGCTGTATTTTTCAATACACGAAAGAATATCTTTTTGATACAGTAGGCTCATCGATTGGATCAGATATGCGAAAAAATTTATTTGACCATATTCAAAGCCTAAGCAGCAACTTTTTTGACAAGACAAATACTGGAGAGCTCATGGCACGTGTAAAGGACGATATTGACAGAATATGGAACACTTTGTCCTATGTAAGTATGTTAATTATAGAAGTCATTTTTCATACTTGTGTAGTGCTTTTCTGTATGTATCGACTCCATGCGTCGCTCGCAATCATACCGACAATTGCTATGATTTTGTCCGCATTTATCGCGGTCAGTATGGAACGCCATCTTGGCTCTATCTACGAAGATATCAGTGAAGAAAATGCAATCCTTAATACTGTTGCAGAAGAAAATCTCGCTGGCGTGCGTACTGTAAAGGCGTTTGCGCGAGAAAAATTTGAAATTCAAAAATTCTTGTCACATAATCAACGTTACTATGAACTAAACATGAAACAGTCAAAAGTGTTTGTTCGCTATTATCCATACTTACAGATTATTTCAAAGCTATTGCCCATGATTATCCTTCTACTTGGCGGGCGCCTTGTAATTCAAGGAACGATTACGCTTGGTGTACTTGGCGCTTTTCTTGAATACTCCAACAACATTGTATGGCCTATGGAAATGCTTGGCTGGCTATCAAACGACTTTTCGGCGGGCATTGCTTCCAACAAGAAACTTGCTAAAATATATGAACAAATGCCTGTCATTAGAGAAATAGAAAATCCAGTAAACTTAGATAATGTTCAAGGTAAAATTGAATTTTCGCATGTTTCTTTTCACAAAGAAGATCAACATGAAATTTTGCACGATATTACATTCCAAGCAGAAGCAGGTTCTACAATCGGCATTATGGGCGCTACCGGTGCTGGAAAAACGTCTGTAATTCAACTGCTACAAAGACAATATGACGCCACTGATGGCTGTATTCGCCTTGATGGTATTGACATTAGAGAACTATCCTTAAAACAACTTCGGAGTAGCATTTCCGTTGTTATGCAAGACGTATTTCTGTTCTCTGACACCATCAACGAGAATGTAAAACTTGGAAAAAAGGAATATATAGATGAAGCCATTGTTCGCAAAGCTTCCAGAGATGCGCAGGCAAGCAGCTTTATTGAAAAGATGCCTGACGAATATGAAACCATTATTGGGGAACGTGGCGTTGGACTTTCTGGAGGACAGAAACAACGCATTAGTATTGCAAGAGCTTTTGCAAAACATACCCCTATTTTAATTATGGATGATTCCACATCTGCATTGGATATGGAAACAGAACACGAAATTCAAAAAACGTTAAACGCGCTGCCAAACACCACAAAATTGATAATCGCACACCGCATTAGTGCTGTGCGCCACGCAGATGAAATCCTTGTACTTGAAAATGGCTCCATTGCAGAGCGCGGAACACATGACGAACTTCTAGCCCAAAAAGGCTTATACTATACCACTTATGTATCGCAGTATGGAGAACCTATGCATTCTGCATCATAGTGATTCCTTATTTTATTGCGTGTCAATTGGCTGTATACCAGCAAAACTGACACGCACGCCACAACAAAAATGCCGATTGGCATTCGCAAATTTAGAAAGGGGAGATTATTTATGGCAGTAAATTCCTATAAGGAAGACGAAAACCTAAATGAAGTGAGCAAACTTAAGACTTTGGGCAGACTGTTCTCCTACTTGCTCTCGCACAAAGCTTCCATTTTTGTAGTGCTACTAATTATGGCGTATTGTGTGTGTGTAAGTTTGATAAACCCACTCATCATAGAATCTGCGATTGACAAACATATTTCAACTGGTGATTATATTGGTTTGTATCGCCTTGTTGTAATAGCACTTATATTAAACGCAATTCTTATTATTTTGGTAAAAGCACGCATGTATATCATGGCAAAAGTATGTAATAAAGTGTTGGTTACAATCCGTCAGCAACTTTATACACACATACAGACTCTTGACTTTAAATTTTTTGATAGTAGACCCACTGGAAAAATACTTGCACGCATTATTGGTGATATCAATTCCCTAAAAGATGTACTTTCCAACAGTGTCACAACCCTAATACCAGATTTTATTACAATCTGCGCAGTTGTTGGAATTATGTTTGTCCGAAATGCAAAGCTTGCTGCCGCTGCACTAATCAGCATTCCTTTAATGATTATGGGCATGTTATTTATACAGATACGCTCACATAAACGCTGGCAAATTTTTCGGAAAAAGTCTTCCAACCTCAACGCCTTTGTCCATGAAGACTTATCAGGTATCCGAATTATACAAAGTTTTACTGCGGAAAACGAAACCAAAGAAACCTTTCGTACGCTGGTTAATGAACACCAACGCTCCTTTATGAATGCAGTGCTCTACGCAGATGCATTTGGCTCTGTCATTGATTTCTGTTGGGGACTTGGCAATGTATCTCTCTGGTTTACAGGAATTATGATTCTTGGATTAGATACTGTATCTGTTGGTACACTTGTCGCATTTGGAACTTATATTTCTATGTTCTGGCAACCCATTATGAACCTTAGTAACTTTTACAACCAACTTATTACAAATATTTCTGGGGCAGAACGAATCTTTGAAATACTGGATACAAACGCAGAAATTGTTGACGCAAAGAATGTGACACAAATGCCTGCAATAATTGGAGCCGTTGACTTTGAGCATGTTTGTTTCTCCTATGAGGAAGGAACAAACGTTTTGAACAATGTTAGTTTTCATATCAATCCCGGTGAAACAATTGCCCTTGTCGGACCTACAGGTGCTGGAAAAACGACGATTGTAAACTTAATTAGCCGTTTTTATGATATCCAAAAAGGAACTATAAAAATTGATGGACACGATATTAAAAGTGTCAGCATTGAAAGTCTACGACACCAGATGGGAATTATGACACAAGATAATTTCCTGTTTACAGGTACAATTCGTGAAAATATTGCCTATGGAAAACTAGATGCCACGGACGAAGAAATCATTGCCGCTGCAAAAGCAGTCCATGCACATGATTTCATCACAAAACTGCCCGATGGTTATGACACAAAACTTGAAGAACGTGGCGGTGGCCTTTCCGTCGGACAAAAGCAACTTCTTGCATTTGCAAGGACTATGGTCAGTATGCCAAAAATCCTAATTTTGGACGAAGCGACATCAAGCATTGACACTAAGACAGAACTAATGGTTCAAGATGGCATTGAAGCCTTGTTAAAAGGACGTACTTCCTTTGTCATTGCACATCGTCTCTCTACAATTCAGAAGGCAGACCGCATCTTTGTCATTGACAATGGCGGTATTGTAGAAGAAGGCAACGCAATAGAATTAATGGCAAAGCAAGGAGCTTATTACAGACTCTACACAGCACAGTTGCAAGATGTTGTATAAACCTTAACTTTCCATAAAACATCATAACTAAAATAATTGGGATGGGAACGTTTTTCTAAACAGTCTTACAGGCTCTAAAAATCACTTTCGTTCCTACCCCAATATCCAAAATTCTACTCGATAAACGATAGCAAAACCTAATCTAACTGTGTCATTCCTCCTACCAAAATCAGCCTATTATCAGCATAAATTTCAGGAAACTGACTCATGCTGAGGGGGTTGGTGCCGCGTCCTGCCTCAATTGTGTAACCAGGGCGATTATACGTCTCAATAAACCAATCTTTATAACCTGCATACCCCGACGCATAGGGTGTCTCCTCTACTCGATAGCCGCTCACCTTGCCAAAATATTCAGCAATACGTCTTGAGCGCTCTGGCTCATAATCAAGATATTTCCAATAGATAACTTCCCCCTGTGTATGATATGCCAATATTAATCGAAAATCATGAGCGGTTGTAAAGTGATACATATTGATGCTCTCTACTGCTGACAGAGGCGCTTCTCCAACAAAATCCCTTGGCGCTGGTGAAGTATAACCCTGCGCAAATTTAATTTCTTTTGCCTTCTCCCAGCCTGCCGGAAACTGTAAATTCAAATCCACGCCGTTAATATTTGCCTTCCAACCATCAGGATAAGGAATGGATGGATAGTCTGACGAGATTGCCATAGTCTGCTCAACATATTCCTCATTCCGAATCATTCCATTGACAAGGTCTGCTCCGTCTGGATTAACCATTGGAATTAAAAACAAACTATATTGATTAAACAATGCTTCTGTATCCTCTCCATAAAGGTCTTCTCCCTCCGCATATGCCTTTGCATACGCCTCTGCAAATTTCAATAAAATTGGCGTTGTTATCCACTCATTCGCATGGAAGCAAGCATTGTAACTAACCTGTGTTGGTCCTTTGCCAAACTGTAAGTAACACACTTCTTTTCCCATAACGCTCTTTCCAATACACCCTGAAACTAAAAATGGATAACGAACTTTTAAGCCTTCCAATATCAAGTCCGTTAAACTTGATGTGTATGGTACACTTTCATCTACTAGCGCAAAAGAAAAAGGAACGTAAATCCGCGTTCCTATCTGTAATTTCAAGGCGTCAAGAGATGGATTTGCAGTCAGTATGGCTGACACCAATGTATCGTATGTATCGGCTATTCCCCACAAAGTTTCTCCTGCGGTAATCACATGGGTTGTATAACCTCTAAGATACGGCGTCAGCTTTGCCCATGCTGCCCTGTCCACATAGCAGCCAACGCCTTCCCCCATAAATTCTTTTAGCGCATTACAAGTCTCTTTGTCAAATTGACCAGTAATTTCATTTAGATATCCTGCCCTTTTTAACGCCAATTGTAAATATTGTACTGCGACACCAACATCACCAACATAAATGTTTCTCATAAATCTCTATTTCCATCAAATCTAATATTTCTATAATCTATGCTGAAAATATACGAATCATACATCTAAGAAACTGTTCAAACATAACTTTTAATATTGCTTGTCTTTTTCTTTGATAACACCACTCAAAAATCAGTTGTGTATCTTGCTATGCGTCTAATTTTCGAGCAGCATTCTCGCCGAAAAATCCTGTACTCTATTCAACAGCTATTTCTTGATAATTTCTAAAAATCATTTGAAAATAATGTTTTGATTTGTATACCTCTCTAATTACACAAAAATTTTATCACAATACAACTAAATAATTTTGCACAAACTCTCCTGAATCCCTTTTACAACCTCGGGCTTATTCATAGAATACACATGAATATGTTTGATTCCGTTGGCAATCAAGTCAATAATTTGGTCTGTAGCATAGATGATACCCGCTTGTTGCATCGCTTCTGGATTCTTGCCAAAACAATCCACAATACTCCGAAAACGCATTGGCACATTACAGCCAGATAATCTCACTGCACTGTGTAGTTGTGTCGGTCTGGTTATTGGCATAATACCTGGAATGATTGGAACTCCAATCCCAGCTTCACGCACACGCGAAAGAAAATTATAGAAAATATTATTATCAAAAAACATCTGTGTAGTTAGATACGCACAACCTGCATCCACTTTTTTCTTTAAATTCAGGATATCCTCCTGTGTGTTCTCAGACTCAACATGCCCTTCAGGATAACATGCGCCGCCAATACACATGCCGCCAAATTCTTGAATATCCTCTACCAGCTCCGATGCATAATGGTAATCTATAAAAGGCTCTCCAACAAAATCCTTTGGTCTATCGCCGCGCAGTGCAAGTACATTTTCAATCCCTGCTTCTTTCATATCTGAGAGCGCCTGCCGAATTCCCTCCTTCGTTGCGCCGACACAGGTCAAATGCGCAATTGTTGTGACACCATATTCCCTCTGTATTCCCTTTGCTAACTTTAACGTGTTTCCGCCTGTACTTCCGCCTGCACCGTAAGTCACACTCATATAACTTGGATTTAATTTTGCAACCCCATATGCTGCCTCTTTCACTGACTCATAATTTGCTGTAACTTTTGGCGGAAAAACCTCAAAGGACAAAGTTACATCATTTTTTAGTAATATTGTATCTAATCTCATCTCTTATGCTTCCTTTACTTTTTCTTTTTTAATATCTTCAAAAATGCGATTGGCATTCTTGTTGCAGCGTGCGCGCCAGGTCTATTGACATAAAATCAATTCCGACGTCTGCAATCCTGCCAGAGGCTTATCTAGGTCGGAAATTATACCCTACTGCGTCAAACTTGTATTGTTCTCACAATCCCACTCGTAACCGCTGCCAGCACCCTGATAGCCTACTGCGTCAAACTTGTATTGTTCTCACCACTGATAGAAACGGGTCCTGTTTATTAAAGAACGAATTGGATACAAACAAATGTGCTTTCTCAATTGGAGTACAACAACAATACTTTTGCGCGCACTTTTTGAACCTTTATGGACATTTGCACATTAACGCAACAACTGCGCCAATGACAATCACTGCTGGTTTCTGAATCATTGATTCTTCCACTTTCGCTATAATATCCGTAAGCGTTCCGCACACACTTTCCACTGACGCATCAAAATTGCCATGAATCACTGCTATCGGGGTCGAAGACTCCTTTCCAGCACAAATTAAGCCTTCCACAATTTGTTGAAGCTGACTAATCCCCATCAAGAACACTAAAGTTCCCTCAAGTTGAGCAAGTACCGCAAAATCAAGTCCTAGATTTTCACTCAAATCCCGTCCTGCCAAATGTCCTGTAATTACATGAAAGCTTCTGCTAATCTCCCTATGTGTCACGGGAATTCCTGCAAGAGCCGGAATTGTGATACACGAGGTAACACCTGGAATATATTCTACACAAATATTTGCTCTACGAAGTGCAAGCATCTCTTCCATACCTCTGCCAAACACAAAAGGATCTCCTCCTTTTAAACGGACGACCAAACTGCCTTCCTTCGCTTTCTGTACTAATAATGTATTAATTTGCTCTTGTGACATACTATGCTTACCACTGCGCTTGCCCACATAAATTCGCTCACACCGCTCAGAGGCATGTTCCAAAAGTCTTTGGTCAATCAAATCGTCATACACAAGAACCTGCGCCTGTCGGATTGCACGCAACCCTCGCATTGTAATCAAGTCAAAACTGCTACAACCTGCGCCAACTAACAACACTTTTGTTGCACTTGTCTTTTCACAATATATGTAAGATTCCATCCTGCGCATTGTCTCTTGTTCATCAAACACTGCATTACAGTCCATACAGACTCTCGCCATCTCTTTTAGAAATAATGCTCTTTTGCTGTCCTCCTCAATATATGTTTTGGCTAAGGTTCTCAAACTTCCTAAATATATAAGAATTGCATCCATATCAGCCGGAACCATAGAGGCAATCCTACTTCTCATTTCCGCCGCTATCTCAGGACTTGTTCCCTCAGTCGAAATGCCAATACTAAGATTCCCCATCTTTACAAGCGATGGAAATAAAAAACTACATAACTCCTTATTATCTACTACATTGACAAGAATATTTTGTTCTCTGCAAAGCCTTCCAATCTCTGCATTTACATCTGCATTATCTGACGCCGCAATGACAAAGTACATCTGCGTCAAATCTGATCGTTCAAATAATCGCTCTATCACACAAATATTATTTTCCAGCGCTGTCTGTTTCATATCTACAGATATTTCTGGCGCCACTATCTTTAAAACAGGTCCATACGGCAGTAATTTTTGCAGTTTATGCAGCGCAATTTTGCCACCTCCTACAATCAAACCATTTCGTCCATCTATATCCACAAAAAAAGGAAAATATGCCATTGGACAACCCTCCAAAAAGAATTTGCGATTTTGCATTTATTCTTCTTACTTAAAAGCAAATAACTTTCTTGCACTATTTCTAAATAAATGTTGTGTTTTATGCAAATTTATCCTAATAAATTCCAAATCGATGCATCAATTCCAATATTATATAAATCGCTGGCTGATGTACCATATAAATCTCAAACGAATGCTTTCCTATCCATTCTATAGGATACAATACACTTTTTTGTAAAAACAACATTCCTTTTTTATCAGAGACAAACTGATATGTAAAATATCCTGCCATAAACAAAAATATCCACGGAAATAGAGAAAAATAATCTGTAGAATAAAATTCTTTCTGGGTAAATCCAAGATATGTCATAAAAATATTATTATACAATATCTCAGGTAATGGTACAATATTCCAGTGTTCAAATCCTAAAAATCCACTATTGATATTTCTTGTTAACAAAAATAGTCCAGCACTCCCCACTATTCCTATTACTGGCGGTAATTTTCGCATCCATCGATTTAATAATTGCATCAGCAACATGCATGAACCTATTAATGTCAATACACCAAAAATCACTCTGTTTTGTGGCATTGCAAACAATGTTACAACTGTGATTATGGCTCCTCCAAGAAAAACAATAATTCCTCGTTTGTACGCATGACCGCCTAACGACCAACAAAAACCAGATAAAAAAATAAAAGTCCAACAAATTCCCTGCTGCCAAATATATGCTCCCTCAGACTGATACCAACGCCAGTCAAATTGGTACAAATAAACCAAGTCCCATACCATGTGGTATAGAACCATATTGAGTAACGCTATCCCACGGATACCATCCAGCTTTTCATATCGGATTTTACTCATATAAAGTGCCTGCTCCTTCTCGGACAGTAAAAAATCGCATAGGGATTTTACCGTTCCCTATTTGCCATCTTTATTTTTCTTCATCTTTTTAAGTTTACTGATATTATACTTCATCTCGTATGCCTCAAAAAGTTCTTGATATATCATATTATTCATCTCACGAATCCCCTTCTGATACTCGTGAATGTCAAAATCCTCTGCCTCGGATTCTAGGAGTGCAACCGCAACATTAGAACAGTGTGCGCCAATTCGTTCAAAATCTGTCAAAATATTATTAAATGCAAATCCTTGTTTTAACTCACACTTACCATTCCGAAGTCTTGTAATATGCCTTGATTTCAACTCATTGCAAAGTACATTGATCAGTTCTCGCAACGGTTCGACATGCGTTGCAAGCTCCACATCATCCTCCGAAAAAGAATTGACTGTAATCTCAAGAATTTCCCTAACTGCACCACTTAAAACAGCCAACTCCGATGTCGCCTCATCAGAAAAGGATATCCTCTTTTCGTAAAGCTCATTTGCCGATCTTGATAAATTTACTGCATGATCACCCAAACGCTCAAAATCACTGATTGTATGTAAAAAAATAGATACCTGTTTGGACTGATTCTCTGTCATGTCACGTCCTGTTAACTGCATTAGGTACGTCCCCAACTTATCCTCATACTTGTCAATCAGATTTTCTTTCTCCTGAACCTTGTTATATCGGTCCTCTGAATAATTCTCAAACAATCCCATTGCACGCCCGATATTTTTTCTTGCTTTCCGCGCCATACCATTAATCGCAGTGTGGCTTTGTCGAATCGCAAGCGCAGGATATTTCAAGAAACGCTCTTCTAGCAAATCAAAATCTGCTTGCTCTTCCCGATCTTCCTCAGTATCTTTCACAAGGGTAAATACTAACTTTTCAATCCATCGAATAAACGGAAATAAAATCATTACTGTTGCCAGTCTAAACACTGTATTAAGAATTGCAATGGCAATCGGACTCATTGTCATTTCCATAAAGTCAAATTGAACAATCGCGTTGACAGAGTAGAACACTACCGCCCAGAAAATCATACCAAACAAGTCATTCATCAGATAAATTAGCGCTGTTCTTTTTCCATTTTTGTTTGTTCCAATCGACGACAACAAAACTGGACACGCAGCGCCAACACCGATACCAAGAGTAATTGGAAATGCAGAGGCAAACGTAATCGCCCCTGTCACAGACAATGCTTGCAAAATACCAATGGACGCAGAGGCGCTTTGCAATACTGCTGTAAACGCAATCCCCACTAAAATTCCCATAAAAGGATTGGAAAACATTGTCAACATGTTCACAAAATGCGGATTCTCTTTTAGTGGAGATACCGCACCGCTCATGCTCTGCATACCAAACATCAGTATGGAAAATCCAAGCATAATATCTCCAATATTTTTGTATGTACTTTTCTTGGAAATCATCTTAAACAAAATACCAATAATCGAGACAACTGCTGATATCGTAGTAGTTGACAAGAGCTGTGCAATTCCTCCTGACCCTTCGATATAAGACAGGCAGAGAATCCACCCCGTAATACTCGTACCAATATTGGCTCCCATTATGATACCGATTGCCTGCGCAACCTTCATCATGCCGGAGTTTACAAAACCAACCACCATGACTGTTGTAGCAGAAGAAGACTGTATAATTGCTGTAACTGCTGTTCCCAGCAAAACACCTTTCATCGGTGTATTGGTAAGCTTATACAATATCAGTTCCAGTTTTTCTCCTGCTGCTTTTTTTAGTCCATCTCCCATGAGAGACATACCAAACAGGAAAAGTGCCACGCCGCTAAGTAACGATAAAATCGATGATATCCCCATGTCAATCTTAATCCTTCGTAATCGTTCTGTTCTTGAACAGTTACATTCCTTCTCTAATTTGATTTTGTTAATTTTTTAACTGATCTAAAAATTACAGTCTAATCATAGCAGATTCTACAAAGTGTGTAAAGCCTTGATTCAAAACTGTTGTTTCTCCAGAATAACAGTTTAGCCATAACTACTCATTCTGTGTCTGATTATACTGCTGACAACTTATTTCCTGTTAAGCCTATAAAGTTAAAGACACAAATTGCCTTTTATGTGTAAATTCTCAATATCATTTTGTATCTTTAACTTTGTATAGCCAAACTGCACCCCTCCAGATAATTAACAAACTGTTGTGCCGTGCGCCCAGAAATACCACCGTGACTTAACTCCCACTTGTTTGCTTCGGATTTTAACTTTTCGTCAGACATTGCAATTTTTTGTCTGTGCGCAAGTGCAAGTACAATCTGAAAATACTCCTTCTGAGAAGGCTTTGCATAATTGATTGTCACGCCAAAACGATTTACAAGTGAAAGTTTCTCCTCCATCGTATCCGAACGATGCATACCATTATCAACCTCTATATCGCTTCGATCATTCCATGTTTCCTTGATTAGATGTCTGCGATTAGATGTTGCATAAATCAAGATATTATCTGGTTTTGTCTCCACTCCACCTTCAATAACTGCCTTAAGAAACTTATATTCAACCTCAAACTCTTCAAATGACAAATCATCCATATAAATAATAAACTTATAATTTCGATTCTTAATCTGCGCTATAACATTCGACAAATCCTTAAACTGATGTTTATAAATTTCAATCATGCGAAGCCCTTGTGGATAAAATGCATTCACAATTGCTTTGACACTAGTAGATTTTCCAGTTCCACTATCGCCAAACAGCAATACGTTATTCGCCTTTCTACCCTCCACAAACGCTTTCGTGTTATCAATTAATTTCTTCTTCTGTAGTTCATATCCAATAAGATCATCAAGCATCACCTTGTCCATATTATTAATGGGCAAAAATTCTATCGCTCCCTCAGCCTTTTCTCGAATACGAAATGCCTTGTTCAGCCCAAACATTCCAACACCAAAATCCCTGTAAAATGCTGTCACACAATCAAAAAATGCATCCTCATTTGACGCTTGTTCTAACTGTGTACTTAATGCAATAATCTTTTCGCTCACATTTTTATTATACATCAACTCTTTCTTGTCAATTGCCTTGTAATCTGATAATTGTGTAAAACAATCTATACCAAGCTCCTTTTCTATAATAGAAAAGTCAAAGTCAAACAAATTTTTAAACACGCTAAAATCATTCTTTGCAAAATGATTGACACTCCCGTCATTCGCACCTACCTTCTCGCAAGTGATGCTAAACGGATTCTCATTTGTCACCATAAAAAACGTAAGATAATTATGCCAGAGATTGTAGTTAAACCCGTAATCGGTCGCCACAATTAAAAGCCTTTTTAACTGGGTATAAATATCTTGAATCAGCTTAGGTTTTGCACTTGACTTCTCGTCAAAGCGCCGGAAAATCTCTCCAAACTGGTACAAAATACAATCTTTGTCCATATCCCCATACAAAATCAATTTTGCAATCTCTTGGTACATACTTTTTCCTCCTTATGCGCCTGCACATAGATAGACTTTCACTCCATGAGCCGGTATCTGTGTTTCAATCATCTGATGTTCTGTCTGTACCTTAAAATCCTCCCACAAATCCCACAACTCTAATTCCTCATCCTCTGTAGTACCTTCTACAAATTCCTTAAAATCAATAGAAAGTTTTGCAGCAGAATCCTTTAAATTAAACAATGCCACACACAAAGCACCACCATTTTCGCTCTCGTTTATCCACATTGCATACTCGTCTGTTCTTGCAATTTGTCTGCCATGGCGGTCCTCTTTTAATAAAGAGAGCAATGAGCGATTTGTGATCAGTGACCGTGTCCATTCATCAAGCTTTGTCAACTCACAACCAAGCATCAACGGTGAACGGAACATACACCACAATGTCATCATTGTCTGCTGTTCCTCATGGGTGAGACCACACTTCCACTCATGTCCAAAACCTTTTCCTAAATACCCTAGCGGAAGCATATCACAATCAGGATAACATCCTTTTTTTACATGGTCTTGCCAATTCTCACAGCGCCAAAACATTTCTTTTATTAGCTCCCATTTATCCCATAAATCATCCGTAATACGCCACATATTTGCATTCTGTGCATAATGCCATGCACGGTCAATGTGGGCTGGACCAGGTGATAGACTCAACACAATAGGTCTGCCACATTTTGTAATCGCTCGATGTAACATCTCTGTCTCATGCCAGCCAGAAAATACAAGTGGTTTCCGATACAATCTGCTATCGCAAATATCATCACATTTTATAAAATCCACACCCCAGTCGGCATACATAGAAATAATCGAATCATAATATGCCTGCCCTGCTGTATTGTCGCGAATTCCATACATATCTGGATTCCAGACACAGATAGATGCCGCATCTGCTGCTTCATCCGCGGTAAAATTACTCTGGAAAATTGGCAAGTGATTCTGTGCTGCTCCTCTTGGAATCCCACGCATAATGTGTATACCAAATTTAAGTCCCAGATTATGCACATACTCTGCAAGCGGTGCAAAACCCTTTCCGCCTACCGACGATGGAAATCTATCTGGTGCAGGCTGTAGTCTGCCATATACATCCATCTCATCATCCCCGAATGGAATATACTGAAACTGATCTCTTTTGGTCCCAGCGTCATTAGAATACCACTCAATATCAATCACTACATACTCCCAACCATACTGCTTTAAATTCGCAGCCATATAGTCCGCGTTGGCCTTTACCTGCTGCTCGTTGACTGTTGTATCATAGTAGTCATAACTGTTCCAGCCCATAGGAGGAGTCGGTGCAAATTCATTTTTATTCATTGTCTATCTTCCTTTCTCAATTTTTCAATGCCCAAAAAGTGCTGCAGCTTCATCGAGTGAAGTACCATCTTGCCACTCTCCACAATAACGCAAGTATTCTGCTTCTGTAATCAAGAAACTTTCAGCATTTGGCGGCAGTATAATTGACTCTATCGTACTATCAAGAAAGCGAAAAACATAAATCACTTTTCTACAGTTCAAAAATACCCAATCAAAATGCTGTATGCACTCTTTTTGCTGCTGTTTCATATATTCAAACAAATGTTTAGTATCCATTGTGCTTTCCTCGATTGGGTGCAGAAAAAGGTACAATCCATTGTATCGTTTCTGCTGATAATTTGTATTCAACTTCTCGAGTTTTTTATCAAATCGATATTTTGCCTTAAACAAGTAATCTTGGTGCGTCATATTATCTGGCAGAACTGCCCAAAATCGCCCGTTATAAAAATTTAACCGTTCTCCATAACGTTCAAATGCAGCAGGCGGAAGTTCTTCCTTCCTACAGCCCAGATATTGCTCAATAAAATTTTTTGTTTGCCCATCATCCGGCAAAAGTGCCTGACTAACTTCTAGCCCTAAATTCATTGTTTCATTAATCCAATCTGGTGATTCACTTTTCACAAAAGATGGCTGATACTCCTTCCAAAGAAATTTTAAGGAGACAACCGCATAGATTTCATTTAGCAGCTTTTCATATACCATAATCGCCGTCTCTCCCTGTCAACTTGCATGCCTCACTTTTTAGAATATCTTTCACCACTTCACCTGCTAGAATCAGCCCTACCACTGATGGGACAAAAGCAATACTTCCTGGTATTCGCTTTTTCATTTCCACACCACAGTCCAAAATCTCCTCAGATAATATTACATCGGCGGACAACATTGCTGGCACTTCCTCCGAGTAAACGACCTTTAATTTCTGAATCCCTCGTTTCTTCAACTCCCGACGCATTACTTTTGCCAGCGGACAGACTTTTGTATTATAAAGGTCCGCCACTTTAAATGCAGTCGGATCTACTTTGTTCCCAGCTCCCATAGAACTAATGATTGGAGTATGTGTTTTCTCCGCCTGCAAAACAAGTTGAATTTTTCCTGTCACAGTATCTATGGCATCCACCACATAGTCATATTGCGAAAAGTCAAAGAGGCCTGCTGTTTCGGGCATATAAAATGTTTTATAGATATGGACATTGATGTTTGGATTGATATCCAATATTCGCTCTTTTGCCACCTCTACTTTATATCTGCCAATCGTGCTGTGCACTGCGATAATCTGGCGATTAAGATTTGTAAGACACACCTTGTCATCATCAATCAAATCCAGTGTTCCAATACCACTTCGCGCAAGTGCTTCCACTGTATATCCACCGACACCCCCAATTCCAAACACTGCCACGCGGGCATTTTGAAGGCATTTTATTCCCTGCGCTCCTATCAAAAGCGCTGTTCTGGAAAATTGGTTCATTGCGTTAATACCTCATTCATACTTCCTGTGCGATACCCTTGCAAATCAAAAGTAATATAGTCAAAACCATATTCTTTTAGTTTTTGGATTACCTTTTGTCGAACTTCCTTTTGCATCATACGGTCAAAATCTACTTCTGGTATTTCAATTCGTGCCAAGGTGCCATGTACTCGTACACGCATCTGCACAAATCCGCTTTCTATCAAATATTGTTCCGCCTTTTCAACCATAGAAAGCTTTTCTGTGGTAATTTTTTCTCCATACGCAAAGCGCGACGCAAGGCAAGCATAAGACGGTTTATCCCACGAAGCTAGTTGATACTCTTGTGAGAGTGCTCTAATTTCCTTTTTATATAGTTTTACCTCTTGCAACGGACTTTTAATGCCAAGTTCCGCAACAGCCCGCATCCCAGGACGATAGTCCCCCAAGTCGTCCATATTGGAGCCTTCAATTATAGATGCAATTTTATGTGCTTGCGCAATTTTCTGAATCCCTCTAAAAAGTTCCCTTTTGCAATGATAACAGCGGTCAAAAGGATTCTCCGCAAATCCATGAATTGCAAGCACATCTGCCTCATAATGGTACTGTAAAATCCCTTCTTTTCGACAAAAGAAATCTGCCTCGGAAGCTTCCCGAACTGGAAATACACAAGATTTCACTGTAACTGCAATCGCTCTATCTCCAAGGACATCTTGTGCCACTTTTAGTAGGAATGTTGAATCCACTCCACCTGAGAACGCCACCGCAACACTGCCAAGTTCGCGCAAATAATTTTTTAAATGCAACAATTTTTCGTTCGCTGTTGTCATACTTAAAACATCTGTTTGCTTTTCTTTCTGTTCCAAAGATACTGTATTTTGTTGTAGCACTCTACTTGCACTTTCATTTTCTGTTTTTTTATAATTGCTTAGAAAATGATGTCGCTTCCCATCCTGTTTATACGCGATTACTGTACTTAAATTTACATTCTCAACACTTTTAAAAATATTGTTCTCCACAAAAGGATTAATCTGCCTCAAATGTCGAATTAGTTGCTTAATTTCTCGACGCTTTGAGGTATTTTCCAAATCACCGCGAAAAGTGCTGTTCTCTGTAAATTTACATGCGCACTGCAAAAAACGCAGGTGGTTATAATCCCGCCATGCTTCAATATGTTCCTCCCGAATTAAATACATCGGTCGAATCAACTCCATCCCTTCAAAATTTGTACTGTGAAGTTTTGGCATCATCGTTTGTACTTGTGCTCCATACAACATTCCCATCAAAATTGTCTCAATCACATCATCAAAGTGATGTCCTAACGCAATCTTATTGCAACCCATTTCCTGCGCTTTGCTGTACAGATAGCCACGCCGCATTCTAGCGCACAGATAACAAGGAGAATTTTCTATATTATATACTGATGCAAAGATATCAGAGGAAAAAACAGTCAGTGGAATATTTAGGCGTTTGGCATTTTGTTCAATTAGTTGTCTATTTTCCGTTCTGTAACCTGGGTCCATCACCAAAAATTCTATATCAAACGCAAACTTATTGTGTCTTTTGAGTTCTTGAAACAATTTTGCCATCAACATAGAATCTTTACCACCTGAAATGCAAACTGCAATTTTATCTTTCTCCTGCACAAGTTCGTATTCTCGTATTGCCTTGGTAAATTTGCACCAGAGATTTTTCCGATATCGTTTTCTTAAATCTTGTTCAATCTCCAAATAATTTTTGTCTTTTTCTGACACTTGTGTCATATTTCGTCTTTCACTCCTTTTGCCTGTGCATCAACTTGCTGCGGCGTGCGTGCCAGCTCTGTTTCCATAGAACCAATTCGCACGCCTGCTGTAATCCTACCGAAGGCTTTTCTCAGTCAAAAATGGTACTTCTCTTGCGATAAAATTATATTATCTGTACCGCTTATAAAAGTAGTAATCTTCCTTAGCTAAGGTAAATTGCGTCAAGATTTCTGAGATACCTTGATTTATTATACTTCAATATCTTATAGATAGCAATTATAAAATAACTTACATAGTTGCTTAAATCTTCATTATCTTTTGCTCTTCTCGGTCGTATAAATACAGTGAATAAGAAAGAATCTCCTCTACACTAACCTGCGTATCATTAATTTCTTGAATCATACTCTTAATTTCCTGACTCTCCTCAAAGTGTTTTGTCGGCAAAAGTAACAACTCATGTATGGAAGATGGAATGATATAAAAACTACTTTGAATCGCCTCTGCAAAATCTTGAATTAGATTAGGATACAGCATACATGCAGCCCCTTCTACCCTACTTTTATTGCTTAAAACATACATGGGTACATTTCCTGAATAGGAACAGATGCCGTCTTCCTCCGTAAAATTTTCTGAATCTTCCGCTTTCATAATCTCACTCAAAACCTCTGTTATGCCTTTAATCTCATATCCCTGAAGTTGTTGTGTATTTTCTTTTGCTGATTGATAGAGCATTTCTACGGATGCTTCCCATAACTTTAAATGCACATTATGAATTAAAATAGATGCTCTGCCAAAGTCTTCCTGCGCAATAAGACACTGAAAAACAATAGACAAATCAAGAAATTCTATATGTGGAATATCTGCTAATAACTCCTTATTTTTCTCAGTATTGACAAGCTTATAGATAATTCTCTGTCTCACGCTTTCATAGTTTAGAAAGTAACGCATATCTACACTTTGATTGACCTTATTTCTGTGATAAGTGTCCATTACATCATTGACAACATTGATAAGCGTGGCCCTTCCTCGAATATACTCCTCGTAATAACTATTGAGATATATGGTTGGTGAAATATTACTGTCGTTTTGCGTTACTGTGAGTCCTCTAAGCACAACGCCATTATTTTTGCGAACATCATCAATCCGCACTTTATAGCATTCTCCAGTTCGTTTTTCCACTTCTTCTCTCACTAACATTGTAAAATTTGAAAACTCCATTATTCTTTATACTCCTTTTTTACAAATCTTTTTAATCCCCTCCTGCCATTCTGTACTATCGGTGCACACTCTTATAAAGATTTCTATTTACACACATACAAAAAAGACAACAAGAAAAATATACTACAAAACATTTCTCTCATTGTCTTATCTCATTCTCTGGTTTTATTACGATAAACTAACTATACTCTTGACAGATATTCCCCTGTTCTAGTGTCAATCTTAATCACATCATTTGTGTCAACAAATAATGGAACATACACTGTCGCACCAGTCTCAACAGTCGCCGGCTTTGTCGCACCTGTTGCAGTGTCACCCTTAAATCCTGGTTCTGTATCGGTAATTGTCAATTCTACAAATAAAGGCGGCTCAATTGCAAATACATTGCCATTATGCGAACATACTTTTACCATCTCATTTTCCTTGACAAACTTAAGAGCATCGCCTACCTTGTCCGCATTGAGACCAATCTGTTCATAGTTCTCTGTATCCATAAAATAGAATAAATCACCATCTGCATACAAATATTGCATCTCTTTTCTATCAATACGCGCCTGTGGACACTTTTCAGTTGGTCGAAAAGTCTTCTCCACAACACCACCACTAATAATATTCTTAAGCTTTGTTCTGACAAATGCGGCACCTTTACCCGGCTTTACATGCTGGAATTCGATAATCTGATAGATGCTGTTCTCATATTCTATCGTAATACCATTTCTGAAATCGCCTGCTGATATCATAAAAATTGTTCCTCCTAATATTCACTTTTCACGTTTATAAATCCGTTAATCATTTTATAACAAAATGCGTGAGATTTCAACCATTATTTTTTACATTTCGCAAGAACAAAGTCAATCGCCATTCGATATCCCTCTAGTCCCTGTCCATAAATTTGATGATCGCACACTTCTTTTGTGACAGAGACACGTCGAAATTCTTCCCGCTGTGTAATATCGGAAATATGAATCTCTACCTTGGGAACTGTGATACTTGCAAGTGCATCTCGTATCGCATATGAATAATGTGTGAATGCGCCTGGATTAATAATAATGCCCTCTGTCCCATCAAAATATGACTCTTGTATTCTATCGATAATGGCCCCTTCATGATTTGACTGAAAACATTCAATCTCACAGTTTGTCTCCCTTGCTTTATTTTGTATCATATCTACAAGGTATTGGTAATCCTGTGTTCCATAAATACCTTTTTCCCGAATTCCTAAAAAATTTAGATTTGGTCCATTTATCACCAATAGTTTCATTTTTACTATCCCTTCTTTATAATAATCAGTCCTTCTAATTTAAGATTTTATTTACATTTCTCTATAATTTTCAATGTTGTCTCCGACTGTCTTAACACATTGACATCCACCACAATTATCGCACCTTGCTCATACAAAGGCTCCCTTGCTACAATCATTTCCTCAATCCGTTTCATTGGATTCTCGCATTGCAAAAGTGGTCTAGTAGTATCTCCTTTAATTCTATTATAAATTGTTTGAGGACTCGCTTTTAGATATACAACTTTTCCAAGGCGCGCCAAGAGTTGCCTATTCTCTGCGCGCAGAGGCATTCCACCTCCTGTCGAGATAACCATATGTTCTTTTTTTTCAGCAATTAGTTGTCGCAGTAATGCAGTTTCCATATCCCGAAATGCCTGCTCACCGTCTATCGCAAAAATTTCATTAATACTTTTATGCTGCTGTTCTACAATCATCTCATCTGTATCGACAAACGTATATTTTTTTTTCTTTGCGAGATTTTTTCCGACTGTTGTTTTGCCGCTTCCCATGTAACCTGTCAAAATAATATTTTCCATAAAAATCCCCATTCCTACTCACACCACTGCATCTTGAAGCTTTTTATAGACCTTATCAGCAAGTTCTTTGGTCACTTTACAGCCTGTCCACATTTCAAAAGCCTCTATTCCCTGATATAGAAGCATTTTCAGCCCATTGTATGCCACACCACCATTTGCTGTTACGAACCGCATAAACTCAGTCTCCCAAGGTGTATAAATTAGGTCATATCCAAATTTTACATAATGATAAAAATCATTATCCTCAATCACTACATCATCCACATTTGGCGCAAGTCCTACACTGGTACATTGGAGCACAATATATCTATTTTCTGCCCCTGTCAAAAGCTTCTTATAGTCAGCAAGTGCCATCGCTGTCACGCAATCTTTTCCGGATTGACGAAGGCTGCTATTAACTTTTGCAGCTACCTCATCCGCCTTTGCAACATTGCGGTTAAGCAGATAAACTTGTTGCGCATCGCTGTCTGCACACAAAAATGCTATCGCGCGCCCAACACCTCCTGCACCAAGAACAATAATTTGCTCATTTTTGAGTGATATTCCATCTTCTTGCATAGCACGCCAAAGTCCACTCATATCAGTATTGTAACCGATAAAACCAGCTTGGTTTTCCCGTTCGTCACGCACAAGCGTATTGACAGAACCTGCTATTTGCGCGCGTTTATCGATTTGTGTCAAAAAAGGAATCACAGCATTCTTGTATGGCACTGTGATATTCATACCGCAAATATTTAACGCATATGCCCCCTTTATTGCTGCCTCAAGTTGTCCCTTTGCTACTTGAAAAGGTACATATACCATATCAATCCCCAACGCATCTGCAAGTGTGCTGTGAATGCGTGGCGACATCGTATGCTCTATTGGATTTCCAATAATACCATATAATTTCGTTTTTCCGTTAATCTCCATCTACACGTTCCTCTTCAATATAGGATATGTTTCTCATTTTCTTGTTTGGTATACCCCATTTTTTCTTGTAAATTCCTAGTCTTTTAAAAGATAATATTAAACATTTGTTTGTTTTTTGCGCATATATCTCTGATATGCAATTAATACAATTTTTTCAAAATACCTTTTTATGACAATTTGTATCTCTTCTTTTGGATGAATTGGTTTTACCAAAATAGAATAAATACCTGCTTTGTTTGCCCCCCACACATCTGTGAAAATCTGGTCGCCAACAAACAAAGTATTTTTTTCATTCGTCCCCATATTCCTCATTGCCTTTTTGTAGTTTTCTGGATTGGGTTTCCCCGCTCTATAAATATATGGCGCATTCACCACATCACAAAACATTTTCACGCGCGGCTCCTTGTTGTTGGAGAGCATAGTTACTTGATATCCTATTTTTTTTAAACGCAAAAATAGCGCTATCGCGCGCTCATCTGCCGGAAGACCATGTGGCACCAGCGTATTGTCAATGTCAAAAATAATCCCCCTATAACCCTGTTCATACTTTTTTTCAAAGTCAATCAGATACGTAGAATCTAAGTATTCTTTTGGGTAAAAACATTCTAGCATAAAAATGTGTCCTCCCTCATAAATTTGCCGCCTCGAGCAATAGACGAGTATAATCAGAAACAGGATTTGCATAAACCTCCTCAACCTTGCCTTGCTCAAGAATCTCACCATTTTTCATAATAATTACCCTGTCACACATTTGATATACGACACGAAGGTCATGCGAAATAAAGAGAATTGAAATTCCAAGTTCTCTATGAAGATTTAATAAAAGTTTGACAATTTGTGCCTGTATTGTCACGTCAAGCGCCGACACTGGCTCGTCCGCAATCAGAAAACTTGTATCGCATAAAAGCGCCGCCGCAATTGCTACGCGCTGCCGCTGTCCCCCTGAAAGTTCTGTTGGGTAATGTTCTTTTAATTTTTTGTCTAACCCCACGCGCGCAAGCATCTGATCAACTTTCTTGGCGCGCTCCGCCTTAGAAAATCCTGCTTTGTTCCTTTCCTTTCGGTCTTTCATACGAAGCGGTTCCTCCAATATCCATCCAATCTTTTTAGAAGGATTGAGCGAACTATATGGATCCTGAAAAACCATTTGTGGATTTGGGCAATCGAGTGTAATTGTACCATTATATTGCTTCTGCATCCCTAAAATTGCCTTGGCAAGCGAGGTCTTTCCACAGCCGCTCTCACCGACAAGACCAAGCACCTCCCCTTTTTTCATATCAAAACTTACATTCTTTAGGACATGTTGCAAACATACTTCCGACCTTCCACGAAAACGATTCATCAAATTTCCTTTATTTTTGTAATATACATTTAAGTCTTTTACATTCAGTATCTTTTCCATATCGTCCTCCATCTTGATACAAAAAATGCCTGCTTTCACTCAGATTTTAACAAAACTTTTTCTTATCATTTACAATATCGGTCAACATATTTTTGATGATCTTCAACAAGAAACACATTATAACACTGATTGATTTCTTCCTCGGTAACTCCTCTCGAACAATAAAGCATTTCTATCATAGTCAAAGCTTCTTGTATTACAAAAAAAGTTCCCGAAACAATCTCATGTCCTGAAGAAGACATAATCATAAATATATTGTTGTTACAGATAAGTTTATTTGTAACAAATCCAAAAGGCATTGGAATCCCATCTCGCGTTCCAATATATTCTTCTGTTTTCCATTCTGCTCTAATAAAATAGAGTGCACTTCTCTGTATTCTTGTATTATTATCTGCTGTTTCCTCAATCAATTTATGATCTATAGACACACAAAATTGCTGTTGCGCCACCGCCAGCATATTGCCTTCATCATCAAATGCGTAGAAAATCCCATTCTTTTTGGCCCATTCGGAAACTTCTACATCTTTCTCTTTCGATACATTACTAATTTCTAACAAAAGTTGGTGTATATTTTCTATTACCTTTCCCTTATATACTCCCTCCTCATTTACAAAAATAGCTACTTCTATACAATGACAATGTTCAAAGAAAAAGGCCTCAGTATCAATATATATCCAAGCGAATGCCTCTTTTGGTATTCCATTTTGTATATCAATTTGAATTTTAATTTTCCTTAGGGTTTTACCAGTTATGGCAAAGCCATATTGCATTTGAAGCATGTGATTCTCTAAAATAATCTTCTGAATATATTCTTTATGTTCTGCTATCCATTCCAAATATGTGTCTGCCGTATCTATACATCGTGTAATAGCCTGCTCATCATATCCATACGCTGCATACTCCTCCCAACAGGAAATCAAAATATTAGTTCTATTTCCCCAAAGAACCACCTCAGTTTCACATTGGTACATCCCCATATCAATTTGCTCAAAATCTTCGGATTTTATAATCTGGTCTCGTTGAATTAACATTACTTTTTTCCTGTTCATTCGTTATTTTATTAATCTCTTTTACAACGCAAATTTATTTCAAATATTGATATAACCAACACACAAAAATAATCTTAAAATAGTTATTAAAAGTATCTTTAACTAATCTTCTCAAGTTTTGGTATTGCATTAATCAATTCTTTTGTATATTCCTCTTTCGGGTGATAGAATATCTCTTCTGTTGCTCCTGTCTCCACCATATTTCCATTATGCATTACAATAATTTTGTGACACAGGCGTTTTACAAGACTTAAGTCATGAGAGATAAACAAAACTGCCATCTGTTTTTCTTGATTCAAACGCTGTAAAAGCTTGACAATCTGCAACTGTATGGTTACATCGAGCGCGGTAGTTGGCTCATCTGCAATCAAAAGCTTTGGCTCACAGATCATTGCTGAAGCAATCATCACTCGTTGCCTCATTCCACCCGAAAGCTCATGTGGATACTTTTTACAGACAAGCTGCGGATTATCAAGCTCTACATTCTCAAGCACCTCAATCACACGTCGATTGCGCGCCTCCTTTTCCATTTCTGGTCTGTGAATACGAAGACTTTCTTCCACCTGCCATCCAATACGTTTTACTGGATTCAAAGATGTCATAGGTTCTTGAAATACAATACCAATCTCATTGCCCTGAATCTGTCGAAGCACCTCTCGATTTTCATGCAAAAGTTCCCTTCCCTCAAACAGAATCTTCCCTTGCATTTTCATATCATGACGCCGTAAAAGCCCAGCAATCGCCATCGCTGTCATGGACTTTCCAGAACCAGATTCCCCGACAATCCCAAGGATTTCTCCCTGTCGAAGCTCCATATTCAAATGATTTACAACACGCTCTGGCACATCATGGTCATGAAATTCAATTGTCAAGTCTTCTACTTTTAATAATAGTTGTTCCATTGTCTTTTTCACATCTGAACAGTTCCTTTCTCTTGGCCACGGATATGTTTTTTATTTGTTACTTTTCACACCCACACCAAAGTAGTGGGAATCATGCGCCAAAATGCTAAAAACTTTAGCATTTTGTGTGCAAAATCTGTTATAATTCACACCTGAGTAACCTATAGGCTGATAAATGGCATGGGTGTGAATTGTAACGTGTTTTATTGTAGTAATTACATAAATTATAGATAAGCGGCGTATGTTAATAGGGTATCTATCACCGTAAAAATGTGTTTTAGAAACTTTTCACAAAGAAATCACAAAGAATATGTTGATTTATGCCCTTTGAAACCCTATAATTATAGTTGCGATTTATTCACATAGGCATCACTTTGCATCAGGAAGTGCCCTGATGGATGGCGTGAAATTTTAATTTCACGCCGAAAAACGCTAAAGATAGGCGTTTTTCCTCTTGATTTGAGATTCCGCGAAGCGGAATCATGGAGGTTAGTATGACATAAATTTAGAAAGGATACTACAGGAAAATGGACAATAATCAAGTCAATAATTATGACAACAATTCCAACCGAAATAATAGCGGACCCGGAAACGGCGGAAACGGCGGCAATGGGGGGAATAACAATAATAATGGAAAAGACCCAAAGAAACAAAGCATTATTATTATGATTACAGCGGCAGTCTTGTCGCTTTTGTGTATTAGTTATTTTACTCGTGCTGTGACAGGCGCTACCACTGTTGAGATTTCGTACAATAAATTTATCGAGATGGTTGAGTCTGGTAAAATTGAATCAGTCAAGATAGAATCGAACCAGATTGAGATTAAACCAGTTTCGAGCGCACAGGAAAAAGACAATCCCAACAGTTTGTTAGCATCGGCGGTCAGGGTGACATATATCACTGGAAAGGTAGAGGATGATGAGACACTTACACAACGACTACTTGATGCGGGAATTGAAGTTCGGGGAACAGTTCCAGATGGATCAGGTATTATCCTTTCTCTTCTATATTATATAGTGCCAATTCTTTTGATGTGGGGACTTTTGAGCCTTTTGTTCCGCAAGATGACAGGTGGTGGCGGTGCATTTAGTATGGGAAAGAGTACCGCAAAGGTATATGTGCAGAAAGAGACAGGGATTACTTTTCGCGATGTTGCTGGTGAGGATGAGGCAAAGGAATCGCTTCAGGAGGTCGTGGACTTTTTGCATAATCCGGGCAGGTATGTCAAAATCGGTGCAAAACTTCCTAAAGGAGCATTGCTTGTAGGACCTCCTGGTACAGGTAAAACAATGCTTGCTAAGGCAGTTGCAGGCGAAGCGAAGGTTCCATTCTTTTCCCTTGCAGGTTCTGATTTTATTGAGCTATATGTCGGTGTCGGTGCATCGCGCGTGCGCGATTTATTTAAAGAGGCAGAAAAAAACGCCCCATGCATTATTTTTATTGATGAGATTGACGCTATCGGTAGAAGTCGTGACTCGAAATACGGCGGTGGCAACGAGGAACGCGAACAGACTTTAAACCAGTTGCTCTCTGAGATGGATGGTTTTGATGGCAAGAAGGGAATTATTATTCTTGCTGCTACCAATAGACCAGAAATTCTTGATAAAGCGCTTTTAAGACCAGGACGTTTTGATAGGCGTATTATTGTAGATAAGCCAGATTTAAAGGGACGTGTCAATATTCTCAAAGTACATGCGAAAGATGTGTTGATGGATGAGACTGTGGATCTTGATGCGATTGCACTTGCGACAAGCGGTGCAGTGGGTGCGGACCTTGCCAACATGATTAATGAAGCGGCAATCAATGCTGTCAAGGAAGGCAGGGAATTTGTCAGCCAGAAAGATTTATTTAACGCGGTGGAAGTGGTACTTGTCGGCAAGGAGAAAAAGGACCGTATTATGAGCAAAGAGGAGCGCAAAATTGTCTCCTATCATGAGGTTGGTCATGCGTTGATTAGCGCATTACAGAAAAATTCTGAGCCAGTGCAAAAGATTACGATTGTACCCCGCACAATGGGCGCACTTGGCTATGTGATGCATGTCCCAGAAGATGAAAAATATCTCAATTCTCAGAATGAGTTGCATGATATGATTGTTGGCCTTTTGGGAGGACGCGCTGCGGAAGAAATTGTGTTTGACACAGTGACAACAGGCGCTTCAAATGATATTGAGAAAGCCACAGGTATTGCACGTTCAATGATTACGCGCTATGGTATGAGTAAGAAGTTTGGGCTGATGGGGCTTGAGACAGTTGAGAGCCAGTATTTGGAGGGGAGAAGTTCCCTTAACTGTGCAGACAATACGGCAGCTGAGATTGATACAGAAGTGATGAATATGCTTAAGGAGTGCTATGAAGAAGCACTTGCAATGCTGCGTGAGAACCGTGAAGTGATGGATAAAATTGCTGTACACCTAATTGAGAAAGAGACAATCACTGGAAAAGAGTTTATGAAGATTTATCGGGAAGCGAAGGGGTTGCCGGAGCCAGAGGAGAAAAAGGACGATATTGAAACCAAGGAGTTAGATACTTTGAAGGAAAATGTTGGTGTAGTAGAGCAGAAAAAAGAGGCGCAAATACCCACACAAAATGCATTTTCAGACAAGATGCAGCAGCCAGCATTCACAGCACAACCGCCAGAAAAATCATGGACTATGCCACCAGCATATGACTGGAATCCAGCGGCGATGGAACAGAAACAATCGCAAAATGCTTCTGTACAACAACATTCCCAGAATGTAAATTTACAGCAATCGCAAGGCTCACAGATACAAAATATTATTGAACAACAAAATCAGAGTGTTACGTTGCAGAATATTTCTGCACAACAAGAACTGCAGAATCCAACACAACAAAATGAGAATTTGCAAGTACCTAATTTTGAAACACAACAAAATCAGCAAAATACAGTAAAACAGCAATATCCTCAGCCCTCACAGAATGCAGCGCTGCCAGAAGACAATGGCAACAATGGAGAAACATCTCGATTTGGTGCTTTGTGGGACAGATCAGTAAATGGAGATCGCAATAACAGTAATCACAATAATGAGAACCGATGGTAAGAAAAGTGTGATAGTGTAGAAAAGGAATTGATAGAAAAAGGTTTTTGAACGTACAATTTAGTGAAGGGAGTACACATAGATTTCAAACGTGTACTCCCTTTATCAATATAATATCCTAATTAGAATATTGATGATGAAAAGGAGTGATTAGAAATGTCAGATACAAAACAAAAGATAGACGAAAATAACGAATTTGAAGTCAACCAATCTGAAATTATCGAATCTGAAAATATAGAAGTTGAATCCAATCAATCAAAAGTCATAGAATTAGGCGAGGATGAATCTGACAGTGAAGAATTTAATGTAAAGGAGGAGCTTCAAAAGCTTCCCAAGAAACCAGGTGTCTATATTATGCATGATGCTAATGATATTATTCTTTATGTAGGGAAAGCAAAAAATCTTTATAATCGTGTGCGTTCGTATTTCAAGGAAAATATAGGGCGTGGACCACAGATTGATAAGATGGTCTCTTTGATTGTACGATTTGAGTATATTGTGACAGATTCTGAGATAGAAGCGTTAGTGTTAGAAAATAATTTAATCAAAGAGCATTTGCCCAAATATAATACATTGTTGAAAGATGATAAGACATATCCCTATATTAAGGTGACACTGGGAGAGGATTATCCACGTATTATGATAGTGCATCAGATGAAGAAGGACAAAGCAAAGTATTTTGGTCCTTTTACTAATGGAGGCGTAAAGGAAAGTATTGATTTGATTAACAAGTTATATCAATTGCGGACATGCAACAGAAAACTTCCAAAAGACTGTGGCAAGGAGCGTCCCTGTTTGAATTATCATATAGGACAATGTTGTGCGCCCTGTCAGGGTGAAATCTCAAAAGAAGCATATGCAGAACAAATTGAAAAAGCGATAGATTTCCTAAATGGAAAACAACAGTCTGTCATCAAAGAATTAAAGGAAAAAATGCAACAGGCTTCAGAGAAAATGGATTTTGAGGAAGCAATTCGATATCGAGATTTAATTGAGAGTGTAAAAAAGGTTAGCAAGACACAGAAAATGTCCGACAATGTGGGAGAAGACAAGGATATTATTGCACTTGCAATCGATGGAAATGAGACTGTAGTGCAAGTGTTTTTTCTACGCAATGGCAAGTTGATTGGCAGAGAACATTTTTATATGACACAGATTGAGGAGCTTACGGCGGACAATATTTTGACAAGTTTTGTCAAGCAGTTTTACGCGGGGACACCGTTTATTCCGCGGGAAATCATATTGCAGGAGCCAATTGAAGATATGGAGTTAGTGGAGCGATGGTTGAGCAATAGAAAGGGAACGCGAGTTTATTTAAGGGTACCACAGAAGGGGACAAAGGAACGACTTGTGGATTTGGCAGCAAGAAATGCCCAACTTGTGTTAAGTCAAGACCGAGAACGCATTAAGCGCGAGGAAGGCAGAACGATTGGGGCGGTGAAGGAGATTGAGGAAATCCTTGGCGTTAGCCCACTAACACGCATGGAGGCATTTGACATCTCAAATACCAGTGGGTTTGCCAATGTAGGTTCTATGGTCGTGTATGAGAAAGGGAAGCCTAAACGCAGCGATTACCGGAAATTTCGCATGAAAACAGTCGCAGGTCCTGATGACTATGCCTGCATGTACGAAGTCTTGACAAGACGTTTTCAACATGGTCTGGATGAGCGTCAGGAAATGATGTTGGACGAAAACAGTGTCGGGGAGGATTTTGGAAGTTTTACGAAGTTTCCAGACTTACTTTTGATGGACGGTGGGCGCGGTCAGGTAAATGTTGCACTGCAAGTGCTTGATGAGTTAGGCATCAGTATTCCAGTCTGTGGTATGGTGAAAGATGAAAATCACCACACAAGAGGATTGTATTTTAATAATGTAGAGCTGCCAATTGATACGCGCAGTGAAGGTTTTAAATTAATTACGCGCATACAAGATGAAGCGCACCGTTTTGCGATTACCTATCATCGTTCCCTTCGCAATAAAGCACAGGTACACTCTGTACTCGAGGAAATACCAGGTGTGGGACCCAGCCGCAGAAAAGCGTTAATGAAATATTTTAAGTCCATTGAAGAGCTGCGTGCTGCAGATGCCACTAAGATTTCAGAAGTACCTGGAATTACAGCAGTTGTAGCGGAGGAAATTTATCGATTTTTTCAGAGCAATTAAGGATTTTTTAATATTTCTTTTCTTATAATATGGATAAATAAACGGTTCTTAATAACCTTTGGTAATAACTTGTTGAAGACTATATCACAAAGGTTATTTTTGAACAGTTTCCAAGAAAGGAGAGGGACTATTATAAAGTAGTCTCAAGAAAAGAAATATATGTGGATTGAAATACTGAAAAAAGATTTGATGAAGCAAAAAGGGATTAATGTAATTTTGTTTTTGTTTATCACACTATCGACAATATTCCTTGCCAGCAGCGTCAATAATATTTATTTGGTTACAAACGGACTCAATACATATATGGAATATGCCAATGTTAGCGATGTGATGGTAGTGTTTGGCGGTGGTGCAGAAAGAGAACAATTTCAAGAGTGGATAAAAAGTCGTAGTGAGATTACAGAATATGACTGTGAAGAATTATGTGAGATTAAAGCGGAGGATATTACAATAAAGCAGGCCGATGCCACAAGTACACTCAAGACAAATGGGGCAAGTCTTTATCTGGCAAGTATTGGTTCCAAGTATGCGAAACCACTTGATAATAAGGGAAATGAATTGTCACTTGCTCCTGGAGAAGTCGCGGTAACATCATGGATGATGGAGAAAAATGCACTTCATATTGGAGACAAGATTGAGGTTTACATTTCTGACAAAGCATATTCTTATCAAATTGCTATACAAAGCAGAGACATTATGTACGGAAATGAGATGAGCGGAATGGCGCGATTTATTTTCTGTAAGGACGATTACAATAAAATGGTTTCCGGCAGCACAAACAGAAAGATTGAAGTTTATGGTTATAATACAACCAATCCCAAAAAGACTCTCGACGCTATGAACCAGCAAGAATTTAAGTTTCTTGTAAACGCTTTTGAACGCAGTATTTATTCATTATTGTATGTGTTTGATATGATTGTTGCTGCACTGCTAATTGTAGTTGGATTTTGTCTGATTTTAATATCACTTATGATTCTAAAGTTTTCTCTTAGTTTTACAATGGAGGAAAATTATCGGGAAGTCGGAGTAATGAAAGCAATTGGGATGCGGAATTTTTCGATACGAAAAATATATCTTGTAAAGTATTTTGCTCTGGTGGTGACAGGAGCAATCGTGGGATTTTTAATCAGCATTCCATTTGGTAAGGGTATGATGGATAGCGTCAGCAAAAATATGGTTTTAGGCGACAGTACAAATACTGCTGTCATTAATCTAGTTTGTAGTATTGTGATAATATTGTTTGTGACAGGAATGTGTGTTGTCTTTACCGGAAAATTAAAGAAAATCTCTGCGATTGAAGCGATACGAAGTGGGGATAGTGGCGAACGATATCAAAAACGCAGAGGGTTATGCCTTTATAAGAGAAAATATATGGGGACGATATCCTTTCTTGGATTAAATGATATTCTTTGCAATACAAGGCGTTATCTTGTTTTATTCTTTACATTTTGTATCAGTTTTGTGCTGATTACAGTTCCGCTTAATACATTGACAACGATGGAGAGTGATGAAATGGCATCTAAGTTTAACTTGAATCCTGATGCGGCGATTTATTTGGAAACAGTTGAGGAACAAGGGGCTGCGCCATATCATAACACGAAGGACTTGGAACATGCGTTGCGTCGTATAGAAAAGGAGATGGCAGCAAAAGGCTATACGGCACAGTTAAGTGTTGGAGCACTGTGTTTTATAGAATATACAATAAATGATGTGGGTGATGTTATAAAGCCTCTTTCCAATTATCCGATTGGCAAGAATGGAAGCTTTTGCGAATATCAGGCGGGTTTAGCGCCAAAATTAAGCAATGAGGTCGCTTTTTCTAAAAAGATTATGGAGGAAAATAATCTTGAAATTGGAGATATTGTTATTGTTAAAATTGGAGGAAAGGAACAAAAACTGATTATTACAGGGTATTACAGTGATTATATGCAACTTGGAAAAAGTGCTCGACTAAATCCAGCAATTGATATAAGTGATGAAATTTTATCAGGATATTGGAAGGCCACCGTTGAGATGGAGACAGCTTTGACGCAGCAGGAACTAGCAAGTGTACTAAAAAAAGAGTTTCCCCAATACAATTGGGTTACAGCGCAAGAAGCACTGGATGCGAATATTGGTTCGATTAAAAGTACAATGCAGATACTACAGATTCCAATGACAATAATGTTGTGCATCCTGATTATGCTGATTTCCTTGCTAATGATGAAATTATTTATTGTGCGAGAGAAGGGACAACTTGCCATGCTCAAAAGTATAGGTTGGCGCAACAAAGCAATTCGGTTGTGGTTAGTTATGCGGATGGTATGGGTTGTAATTTTGTCTATGATTGTTGCAGTTCCATTGTCTATGCTGTGCAATCGGTTTGTGCTAAGAAATATTTTTGCAATTATGGGAGCAGAACTTCAGATACAGGTCGAGCCGCAAAAGGCATATGTTTTATATCCTGTAATTTTACTTGTGGGAATTATGTTTGCAACGTATTTTGCGACTGGAAGTGTAAAAAGAATCAGTACCAATGATATGAAAATAGCAGAATAAGCGTGAAGGAGGATTGCAATGAAGGCGTTAAAGGCAAGAGATTTGTGTAAGACGTATATTGTGAACAGGAGACATAACAATGTGCTTAGAAATGTAAATTTGGAGATTGAAGAAGGCGAAATGGTGGGAATTATGGGTCCTTCTGGCTCTGGAAAAACAACTCTGTTATATACAGTCAGTGGAATGGATACTGCTACAGCAGGTGATATTGAGTTTTTTGGAGAGGAATTGACAAAGCTATCGGCAGACCAAGTGAGCGATTTGCGCCTAAAACGAATGGGATTTGTTTTTCAACAGATGTATATGCTAAAAAATCTCTCGATTTATGATAATATTATCTTGCCTGCATATCAGGCAGATTCCAGAAAAGAGCAACGAAGAAAAATCAACGAGCGCGCAAAGGTTTTAATGGCAAAACTTGGTATTAGCGAGGTTGCGGACAATGATATCAGCGAAGTATCTGGCGGGCAATTACAGAGAGCTTGCATTGCCCGAAGTATGATTAACAATCCTAAAATTATTTTTGCCGATGAGCCAA
Organism: Lachnospiraceae bacterium; assembly: GCA_011959805.1. GTDB lineage: Bacteria > Bacillota > Clostridia > Lachnospirales > Lachnospiraceae > COE1. Next base: position 43,044 of record BLMC01000014.1, read on the forward strand.
CAGGAGCATTAAATAAGCAAAACTCCGAGGAAGTTATGAAGGAGTTAAACAAATTAAATGAAGATGGAACAACAATTATGATGGTGACACATGATGTAAAAGTGGCTTCTCGATGCGAGCGAGTATTTTATATAGAGGATGGTAATATTCGTGAAGAAAAGCATCTTGGAAAATACAAAGAAGATATGGCGAGAGAACGAGAAAGAGAATTAAACAACTGGTTGATGAAACTTGGATGGTAGGTTTTGATGAGGTAGTGAGTGTGTTTGATATTTTAATGGTGGAAGATGAAAAAGAGTTAGCAAAGCTGTTAAAAATTTATATAGAAAGAGCAAACTATACCTTTCAATTGGTGACTTCGGGAGAAGAAGCGCTCGACTTTCTAAAAAATAATACAGTGAAAATGTTACTTTTAGACATTACACTTCCTAACCTTGATGGTTTTGTTGTGTGCAGAGAAGTACGCCGAATGGGCAGTATACCAATTTTAATAATTAGTGCGCGTGTGAGCAAAGAGGATCAATTAAATGGTTTTCGGCTAGGCGCGGATGATTATCTGGAAAAACCTGTTGATCCAGATTTGCTGGTGGCAAAAATTAATTCACTTTTTACACGTGTCTACGGTGTACACATAGAGAAAGAGATTTTATATTCAGGTAATTTGATGATTGATAAGTCCGCCAGAAAAGTTTACAAAGAAAAGACATTGGTGGAACTTAATGCGAAGGAATATGAATTGTTACTGATAATGGTTGAAAATTCTGGAAAGACGCTTGATAAAGACTTTTTGTTTTACAAAATTTGGGGAGTAGACAGTTTTAGTGAAAATCAAACATTGACGGTACATATCAATATGCTGCGCAATAAAATTGAGGAGAATCCAAAGAAGCCATTGCGTATCAAGACTGTGTGGGGAATAGGATATCGCTATGAAGAACTATAATAGTCTTATTATTTTTTCTCTTTTGTTTTATCTTACAATGACAGTTTGTATAGGTATTTTATTGTTTACTAACATAGAAAAAAATGAAAAATACTATAAGGTGGAGATAAATCGAATTATGGCAGAGATAAAACAGCCAGAAGATTTAGATAAAATTAACTGGGAACACTATCATGAGATTCAGTCGGTTTCTTATCTTTCAAATTCTGAAATAGACAGAGATAAAGTGATGGACTTTTACAGCGGAGAGAATAAAAAATCTAGTATGATTGTTCCTTTAATCGTTGATGGAGATGGCATCAAGGGATTTTTGCGGTTTGATTATGAAAAGAGTACAAATACAATGCAGTGTCTTTTCTGGATAGAAGGGACACTCTTTTTGATGGAATTATTTCTAGTGGTAGTATTACTTTATTTAAAAAAGCATTTGATACAGCCTTTTCATCGAATGGAAGATATGACTTATGAGCTGTCTAAAGGGAATTTGCAAGGGGAAATGAAAGCAGAGAGAAATCAATATTTTGGTAGATTTCTTTGGGGATTAAATGGATTGCGAGATGAACTTAAAATAAGCCGTAAGCGGGAGTTAGAGTTACAGAGAGAGAGAAAACTTTTATTACTTTCTCTGTCACATGATATAAAGACCCCACTCAATATGATAAAATTATATACAAAGGCATTGACTGATGGTATATATACTACAAATGTAGAGCGACGAAATGCATATTGTCAGATAGGACAAAAGGCAGAGCAGATTGAAAAATTTGTCCATGAGATTGTAAAAACTTCTAAGGAGGATATTGTTTCTATTGAAGTGGAAAAAGGTGCGTTTTATTTAAAAGAATTGGTACAGTGGATTGAGCAATTTTACGGGGAAAAGTGTGCATTACGCAAATGTAATTTATCCATCGGAAATTATCAAAACCGAATATTGCAAGGAGATTTAAACCGATTATTTGAAGTGTTTGAGAATCTTTTGACAAACGCTTTTAAATATGGAGATGGACGTTTTATAGAACTTACGTTTTATGAGGAGGATTACTGCCAACTTATCAAAGTATATAATACAGGAGAACCAGTTTCACAGAAAGATTTTGTGCATTTGTTTGATAGTTTTTTTCGTGGGGAGAACACAAGAGGGCAGCAAGGAAATGGTCTGGGATTATATATCTGCCGCGAAATTATGCATAAAATCGACGGAGAGATTTTTGCTGTGTGTGAGGCGGAAGGAATGGCATTTATTGTCGTTTTGCCGATGTAAGAGATTGCTTGAAATGATACATGGTATTGCGTATAATAAAATCACAGACAATAATTTCTTAAAATAAAGATATAAGAAGAATATTTATTAGAAAGTTAGAGGGATTATTATGGTGAGACCAATTATAAGGGATATTTTTTTCTTAAATCAAAAATCAGAACCTGCAACAAGAGAAGATGCACAAGTAGTTACAGATTTGCTTGACACGCTGAAAGCAAATCAGGCTGGATGTGTTGGAATGGCGGCAAATATGATTGGTGTGCGAAAACGAATTATTGTGGTAAATATGGGGTTTATGAATATACCAATGATAAATCCAGTAATTACAAAGAAAACAGATGCGTACGAAGTTGAAGAAGGATGTCTGTCCTTGGATGGAGTGCGTACAACAACGCGATATCGAGAGATTGAGGTAGAGTTTTTTGATGCTGTATGGAAAAAGCAGAAGCAGAAATATTCTGGATGGATTGCACAGATTATACAACATGAATGCGACCATTTGGAAGGAATTATTATATGAAAAGAGGTAAATAATGAAAGAATACAAATTTTATGGCTGGGAACAGGCACATTGTCAATCTGTGACAGAGCAATATGCAAAAATTAAAACACCAATTGATTTATACAATGCACTCTCAGAAATCTGGTGTGCTGATACCTGTGCACCAAGAATGCGGGGAAACTGGACACCAGAGAATAAAACATTGGGACAGTGTTCAATTACAGCATTTTTGGCGCAGGATATTTTTGGTGGTAAAGTATATGGAATACAACGACCCGATGGAAATTATCATTGTTATAATGTAGTTGATGGTTGTTGTTTTGATTTAACGAGCGAACAATTTGGCGATGAAATTTTAAATTATAAAAACAATCCAGAGCAATTACGGGAAGTACATTTTGCAAAAGAAGAAAAGCGTCAGCGCTATGAGTATCTAAAGAAAATGCTTCTCCTGATGGAATCGTGACAAAAACTGTCGTGTGCGTTCTTCTTTTGGATTTTCTATGACTTCCTTTGGCGTTCCCTGCTCCAAGATGGTTCCATTGTCCATAAAGATAATATGGTCGGCGACATCGCGCGCAAATGCCATCTCATGTGTAACAATAATCATAGTGGTTTCCTTGGCAGCAAGTTCTTGAATCACATGTAGGACTTCGCCTGTCAGCTCTGGGTCAAGCGCGGAAGTTGGTTCATCGAAACATAATATATCAGGGGTCAGTGCCAATGCGCGCGCAATTGCAACACGCTGGCATTGACCACCGGAAAGTTGGTGCGGATAATTTTCCATTCTGTCTGCAAGTCCCATTTGATGTAACAGTTCTTTTGCCTGCAATTCAATTTCGAGCAGTTTTTCTTTTTTGTGTGCTTTAAAATCAGGTGCTTCCTTTGCAAGTAGCTGTCCTGCTAACATAACGTTTTGCAGCGCAGTGTACTGTGGAAATAGATTAAACGATTGGAATACAAGACCAAAATGTAGGCGTTTCTTGCGGATTTCACTTTCTTTTCCTGTGGATGGATCGGCAGAGTCAAAAAGTGTTTCTCCATTTACGCGAATGATGCCAGTGTCTGGTTTTTCCAAAAAGTTTAGGCAGCGCAGAAGGGTTGTCTTGCCGCTTCCAGAGGAGCCAATAATGGATACTGTCTGCCCTTTTTCCATAGAGAAACTAATATCTTTTAAGACTTGTGTCTTTTCAAATGTTTTTTGAATGTGTTGTACTTCTAAGACAGCCATGTCAATTCCCCCTTACTTAAAGTAATCTAATCGTTTTTCAAGATACCCCAAAAGAGTAGTAAGAATACCGTTCCAGATTAGATAATAGACCGCAGTGAAAAACAGTGGCCAGATGGCGCCAGAAATTCCCTGTGAACCTTTTAGAAAAGATTGTCCTGCCCAAATAATTTCTTGCAGAGCAATAATGCGGGAAAGAGAAGTATCTTTTACCAGTGTGATAATTTCATTGGACATTGGCGGAACAATTCGTTTTACCATTTGAAGCAATTTAATTTTTACAAAAATTTGCTGCTTGGTCATACCTAGTACAAGCCCAGCCTCTGTTTGACCGACAGGAATAGACTGAATACCACCGCGATAAATTTCAGAGAAATAACATGCATAATTTAAAATAAAAGAAACGCTGGCGGCTAGAAAACGACCGCTTTCCCCGCTGCCCCAGATAGGCGTATGTAGTATTAATCCCGGAAAATAATATATGATTAGTAGCTGAATCATAAGGGGAGTTCCTCGTATAATCCATACAAGGAACCTTGAAAGGTATTTTATGGGTCTGAAATGGGACATGGAGCCAAACGCAATGACCAAACCGAGCGGAAATGCGCCAATGAGTGTGACAAAAAATAACTTTAAAGTTTGTAGGAAACCAATATTTAATGAGCGAATAACAATTGGAAATTGTTCGATGATCAGTTGCATGAGAATCTCCTGTTTATAATGTTGTTATCTTTCGATTACTGTTCAATAAGAGTAGCTTGAACACCATATTTTTCTGCGATTGCAAGCATACTGCCATCTTGAGAACTAGTAGCAAAAAAGTCGTTTAGTGCGGCTGCAAGGTCAGAACCTTTTCTAAAACCAACGCCATATTCTTCATCATTTAACCCAACGGTATAGGTAAGATTTGCGTATCCAGTGCCTTCCCCTACCATAGCAGCAGCCATCAGAGAATCAATAATGGCTGCATCAGAAGTACCAGCAGCTACTTCCATTAGTGCGTCCGCCTGTGTTGCGACAGGGGTATGTTCAAGTTCCAGTGCAGATGCTTGCGCTTCACCAGCACTTCCAGCCTCCACAGCAAAGCTAACTTCTGGAATGTTGTCTTTGTCTTGGAAACTGTCAGCTTTATCAACAGGTACAACAATAACTTGTGCATTGTTACAGTAGGCATTGGAACATTCCATAGCGCTTGTAACTTCCTGTGTGAGTGTCATCCCATTCCATACACAGTCGATGGTTTGACCTTCAAGCTCCATAACTTTATTATCCCATTCAATTTCTACAAATTCTGCGGTGACGCCAAGACTCTCTGCAAAAGCTGTTGCCATATCCGCGTCAAAACCAATCCATTCACCATTTTCATCCTTGTAATCCATCGGTTCAAAGTCTGTGATTCCGACCACTAAAGTGCCTTTGTTTTTAACATAGTCAAGATCAGATTGCATTTTACTTTGTGCATCTGCGGAGTTAGAAGTCGTATTGGAATCTTGTGTATCTGTGGAATTTTCAACTTGTGTGTTTTGCGTGTTATCTTCTTGTGTGGGTGTAGAATTGTTTGTGGATGTTGCAGGAGTGCTGCCGCATCCTGTAATTGCTACTGATAGCAGTAGTGCAGTGGTTAAGGCCATAGCTTTTACAATCTTATTTTTCATAATACTCCTCCATAAATTAGCAAATAGTTTTTATTACGTTATCATGTTAGCAGTTTACTTTACTAAAGTCAATAGCAAATCTGCTATTTTTCAAGGTCATTGTACGATATTAACTTAGCGCAATTTGTTTGTAGAAAGTATAAACAATAATTTTTAGATGCTATTGTTTATGTTGAATATCAGACTTTCAATGGTTGCTTTCGTATCATTTTTTTCGTATAATAAAGGAAAAAATGATAATAAATATATTGGTACGAATTAGAACAGAGAGGTACATATGCAATACAAAGAGAGAACAATTGACCCATATCTTTTTCGGGCAATTGTAAGGACAACTGGCAGGATTCCCCTGATTCCATATGATTTAAAAAAAATTAAGACGTTAGAGATTTATGATCGGTATAGAAGAATGCCTAGTTATGAAACAATCTCTTTTTTTCGTTTTAAGGAACATGACTTTTCTGTACTTGGGGAAATGGAAAATCTACATACGTTGAGAATCTATATCCTTGAACCACCGTTGATTATTGCAGATTTTTCTTTTTTAAAAAAGTGCAAAAAAATAAAGAAATTAGATTTGGCAGAGACAAATTTTACAGACTGTGCGTTTTTGTCATATCTTTCAGAACTTGTGTATGTGCGTCTGCCAAAAGAGAAAGACCTTATTAATAAACAAGTTTTGGATACCCTTCACGCAAAGATTGAATTTGATGAGGAAAAAATTCAAGATTATCCAATTGTGGAGGTTGTAGAGCAGATAAAAGAGCAGACCAAAAGAGCAGCGTATACATTGACCTTGCGAAAGGGTGTCGTGCCAGATTTATTTGACAGTAAGTTTGGCGGTCTGCCCTATTGGAATCCGAAAATGGCGTATCCATTGGACAAGACTGGACAAAAGATGACGATGATAGCGCAGATTAATTTTGACAAGGCTACAGTAGATGAAAGACTGCCACAACAGGGAATGTTACAGTTTTTTATTGCGTTAGATGACGATGACGGCTATCTGTATGGGTATGATAGTGAAGTGCCAGATAGACAGGAAATGTTTCGTGTAGTGTATCATGAGACAGTGGACTATAATGTTACAAAAGAGCAGGTTTTGGGATTAGAGATTCCAGTGTGTACGGACCCAGAACTTGATGAATATTCGCCTGTTTGGTATGAGATTGGTTTTGATATTGTGCCGCAAGAAGTTTATATGCATCCGGATGATAGGCACTTTATGGAGCGATTACAAGAAACGGAAATTGCCGTAATAGGAAAAGATGTTAGAGGACGATATTTTTTTAGCAAGGAAGAAAAGGACTACTTTTATCACACGTTGCCTTATTATGGAAGTCATATGCTAGGGTATCCGCTTTGGCTTCTTTTTACTCCTAAAAAGATTGTCAATAAAATGGAAAAGTATGATATAATGTTATTGCAGATTCATTCAGAAGTCAAGGAAAATGCAGACCGTGTGCTCTGGTCAGGCAGCGGTGCACTTCAGTTTTTTATTGATAGTGAGGCGCTTGCGAAGCGAGATTTTAGCAAGGTATTGTATTATTGGGGGTGTACAAATAAAGACCATGTAGTGTAATTTCAAGTGGTTTGTAAGCTATAATTTGCAGTAATTGTAAAGTGCTGTGGTGAAATTATAACGATGAATTTACAGAGTGATAAGAAAGGTTTTATGCAATACACAAAATTGATTCGTTAGAGAAGTCTACACATTTCTGGGCAGATGTAAAAAAGGAAATATTGTTGGAGCTACTGTATTCCTTTATTGTTGGTGTAGATGTATGGGAGACAGGACGCGATTATTGATTGTATTGATATTAAATTTAAGAATGAAGTGATTGCATTGTCCGCACAGCAGGCAGCGTTATCTTCGCTTTGCAATTCAGGTATGTATAGCTTGGAAGACTGGTCTGGCACGAACAACTGGCATAAACAAAATTTAAAAGAAACACTAAAAGCATTAAAAGCAATGGGGAGTGTACAAAAATAACCCCTCCCCCCGCTTACGAAAAAAATTTGTATGGGATATAATGGATTTCAGTATGATACTCGGATGGGGTACTGTGCTGAAATTTTTTGCATATAGAGATATTGTACCAACTGATTTGTAATCGTTTGAGTGGATACTAAATTGTGTAGTAACATTTATATAAAGGGGGGATAAAAATGCAGAAATTTCAAGATTTATATTTCTGCAATAACCTAATTGATAAAAGAGATAACTGTTATCACTATAAGTACATATTTATTTTCCGATTCTACTGGATGGTTATTATCGTGATGGCGATAGGCGTGTTTTCTGGCTGTTCCTCACGGCAAAGGGAAGCCTCGAAAGAAACTGTGTATGGTAAGATGCAACAAGAACAAGTTGTCGTTGCCATTTCTACAGAGCCATCTACCTTAGACCCATGTCAAGGTTGGGGACATGGGAACATGCCACTAATACAGAGCACGCTTATTAAATATAATGATGAGATGTCTTTTGAGTATGATTTGGCGGTTAATTATAGCCTTGATGAGACAGGGCTGGTATGGACATTTAAGTTGCGTGATGACGCAAAGTTTACAGACGGGGAAGCAGTCACAGCGGAGGATGTGGCGTTTACCTTTGAGACAGCAAAGGCAGCGCAGGCATCTATTGACTTAACTTTTCTGGAAAAGGTAGAGGCAATAAATGACACGACTGTCACTTTTTTGTTATCTAAACCAACCTCTGTATTTCTAAATACAATTGCGTCGGTGGGAATTATCCCAGCACATGCCTATGGCGCAGATTATGGAATGAATCCGATTGGCTCAGGTCCTTGGAAGTTTGTTCAGTGGAATCCACAGGAACAATTAATTTTGGAGGCAAATGAGGATTATTATGGAATTGTCCCGCCTATAAAAAAGGTGACAATTGTCTTTATGACGGAGGAGGCTGCGTTTGCGGCAGTGCAGGCAGGACAAGTTGATGTGGCGTTGACAGCAGCAACGCTTGCGAACAAAACAATTCAAGGTTATCATCTGGAGCGTGTCACGTCTGTAGATAATCGCGGATTTACGCTCCCTGTACTACCCAATGAGGGAAATGTTACTGAAGACGGATATCCGATTGGAAATAATGTGACCTGTAATTTGGAAATTCGACAGGCGATTGCTTATGCGATAGACAGGGAATTGGTTGCTGAGGTTGCACTAAACGGATTTGCAACGCCATGCTACTCTGAGAATGACAAGATGCCTTGGAATAATCCTTCGGTGATGATTGAGACCGATGTAGATTATGCGAAAAAATTGCTCACAAGTGCTGGATGGTTGGATAGTGATGAGGATGGGATTGTAGAAAAAGATGGGGTTGTGGCAGCATTTACAGTTTTGTATCCCAGTGGGGATTCTGTTCGCCAAGCAGTTGCAATGGCTGTCGCAGAACAGGTAAAACAAATTGGTATTCAAATCACAGTGGAGGGCACAAGCTGGGACGATTTGTCAAAGCGTATGTTTTCCAATGGTGTTATGATGGGTTGGGGCGCCGCAAATCCTTATGAGAGTTACTGTCTATATTACAGCAAGGGTGCATTTCAGGAAGATTTTTATAATCCTGAAGGGTATCAATCAGAGAAAACAGACAAGTATCTATCTGCGGCTATGGAGGCGCTAACAATAGAAGCGGCATATGAAAATTGGCAACTTGCACAGTGGGATGGCGAGACAGGAACTTGTATGAAAGGTGTCTGCCCGTGGGTATGGATTGTTAATGTAGACCATTTATACTATGTGCGCGACGGATTGGATATTGGCAGGCAGCAGCTTCACCCACATGGTGCTTCCATGCCGCTTTTACAGAATCTACATACATGGCGATGGATATGACTGTATGTTAAGAATACGACAAATCGGTGTAAGATGATAATAAGAGTTTGAGCAAATATGACATTCGTGTCAGAAGTAAAGACAAGATTCGTATAGACAATGATTATAAAAGATGGGGAATAGGACATTTGTGTTAGAAATGAGGTGAATTGGCGTGAGAAACACGGCTGGGCGGATTGGTTTATTATTTTTGAAAAACAGTGTACGAATGTTGTCATTACTCTTTGCAGTTAGTATTATTTCCTTTGTGTTGGTGAGTGCCTCGCCAATCGACCCAGTACAGCAGTATATTATGGGAATCGGACCTGTGTCGGAGGAGCAACGGGCTGAGATTACAATATATTGGGGGATTGATAAGCCACCAGTTACGCGGTACATTTACTGGTTGCGTGCTTTGCTTCAAGGAGATTTAGGTATTTCGCTATTATATCGTAGACCTGTGATTGAAATTATTGTAGAGCGCTTTCAAAATTCGCTTGCTCTGATGTTGTGTGCGTGGATATTTTCGGGAATTATTGGGTTTTCACTCGGCTGTATAATGGGCGTATATCGTGGTCAATGGCAGGATAAAGTAATTCGGAAGTGCTGTTATCTTTTGAGCAGCGTGCCAATTTTTTGGCTGGGGCTTGTTTTATTGTTAGTATTTTCTGTAAAACTAGGCTGGTTTCCAATTGGATTTTCAATGCCAATCGGTATGCTGGACAGTGAGGTAAGCATCTGGCAACGATTGCACCATCTGGTGTTGCCAGCGGTTACGTTGAGTCTGACGTCTTTTTCTAATATTGCGCTTCACACAAGACAGAAAATGATTGATGTGATGAACAGCGCATACATTTTGTTTGCGCGTGCACGCGGAGAGAGTGGATGGACGTTGTTTTTCCGCCACGGGTTACGCAATACAATTCTGCCAGCTTTGACCTTGCAGTTTGCATCGTTTGCAGAACTTTTTGGCGGTTCGGTACTTGCAGAGAATATATTTTCTTATCCAGGGCTTGGCTCTGCGGTCTCTGCGGCAGGACTCAATTCAGATGTGCCACTTTTGTTGGGAATTACGCTGTTTTCGACATTGTTTGTCTGTGTGGGGAATATGATTGCGAATCTGCTGTATGGCGTTATTGACCCTAAAATGAGAGATTGTGAAAAATAAAAGAAAACAACTTTAGGGGGATGAGATGGAACAGTTGAAACGAAAGCGAGAAAATTACTGGGATTGTCTGAATGGAAGAACGAGTACACTTGTATTGATTGTTATTTTATGCCTTATTATTCTTGTTATCTATGTGGCTGGTATGTTGATTCCGCAGGAAGTGATTGCGACAGACTTTATCCATGCAAAACAATCTCCATCGTGGCAGCACCCGTTTGGTACAGACAATCTGGGGCGCGATATTTTGATGCGCACTTTAAAAGGGATGTCAGTTAGTGTGACAGTGGGGATTGTGGCTTCGTGTATTAGTGCGGTGATTGGTATTTTGATTGGGATTGCGGCAGCAGTGGGGTCCCGTTTTTTGGATGGCGTAATAAATTGGATAATTGATTTGATGATGGGGATTCCGCATACTATTTTTATTATATTAATTTCTTTTGCTTTGGGAAGGGGACTCAAAGGGTTGTTTGTTGGAATTGCGGCAACACACTGGACAAGCCTTGCAAGGCTAATACGAGAAGAAGTAATGCAGCTTCGCAGTCAACATTATATTGCAGTTTCACGCCGTTTGGGCAAATCAAATAGCTGGATTTTAATGCATCATTTATTGCCACACTTAGCACCACAGTTTTTAGTAGGCCTGATTTTAATGTTTCCTCATGCTATTTTGCACGAGGCATCTATTTCTTTTCTTGGATATGGGGTGCCGCCAGAACAGCCTGCGGTTGGCATTATTTTGGCAGAAAGTATGACCTATATTTCATCAGGAATATGGTGGATGGCAGTGTTTCCAGGGGGATTTTTGGTGCTGATAGTATGGTTGATAGACCGCTTAGGAGAGCGTTTGCGCAGGGTAATTGATCCGTTTAGCGCACAAGAGTAGAATAAAAAAGATATTAATATTATGATACCAGGGTCAAAAGGTCAAGAAATCCGATGCAAGCTTGCTTGCAAGAGGATTTTTGAACTTGGGACCCGCAAAAA
>BLMC01000015.1 GCA_011959805.1 Lachnospiraceae bacterium
ATTACAAAATATTTGTTTGTTATAGTTCATTCATCCATCAAAATAGTAAAATTTATATGCTAAATAGACACTTTTTTTCAATTTATGTGCAAAAATTGTCGTTGTTTACATTTTTGACACATAAAATTGTACTATTTCATATTTGACATGAACTGTAACATTTTTTGTTTATTGGAACGAAACACCCACCATATATGCGGGTGCTTCATTATAATTTCACTAATTCAAATATTTTAATGGGTTCACAGCGCTACCGTTGATTCGTATTTCAAAGTGAACATGCGGTCCGGTACTCCGTCCAGTATTTCCACTTAGGGCAATCCGTTCCCCCTGTGACACTGTCTGTCCAGTTTTAACCAGCACCTTGCTTAAATGCCCATATCGGGTCTGTCTGCCATCTGCATGATTGATATAAACTGCGTAACCATACCCGCTTGCCCAACCTGCATGTACGACAGTTCCTGCATTGGAAGCGACCACTCTTGTTCCAATTGGCACTGCCCAGTCAATTCCCTTATGGTTTGTGGAAGCACCTTTTGTCGGTGCGCTTCTTGCACCAAACCCAGAACTAAGTCTTCCGCCAGAAATCGGCTTTATATAAGTTGGTGGAATCTTTGTTCCGCGCTCTACAATCTTGGGAACCGCTTCCGCGTAAACCTGCTCTTTTAAAATTTCTCTGCCAACCTCCTGACCATTTCTATATGAGATAACTGCCGCTACTTTACGTCTACCGGCGGACGGCTCTTGGAGTGTTACCTTCTGTGTTGTGTACCACTCATCATTTGGAATATATTGAACTTCCGCTTCGTAATCTTCTGTATAGACTTGCTCTTCTTCCCACATAATAGAGAGTTCTGGTTCTGGAACCGTAATTACCAACTCTTGGTCAACCCGAATCATTGTATTTTCATCTTCAAGAGCGTCATTAATCGCAATTAATTCATCCATTGGAATATTGTTGGTCAAGCAAATCTGAGAAAGCGTATCGCCAGAAACTACCTTGTAAATAATCTGTGTTTCTTGCTCCTTTGTAACAAGGTTTACTGCTTCCTCCACAGAATTTAATTCTTCCTCAAGCAAATATGCCTCAACTACCTCTATTTTCTCAGCATAAGCAATATCTGTCAACCCTGCTGCATAATCTTCAAATCCTCTGTCTACCACTGGTTCCGCCGCGGCAAACATAGCCTCTAAATCCGCTGTAATTCCTGCGGACCTGTTAAACACCTCGTCGTCTGTAATCGTTTCATCTCGCAGCGAAATCACTGCTTCGAGCACATTTATCTCACGGTCTTGATCTAGCTCAAGCTGCACCTGATACTGATTCTGTGCATCATAAGGAGATAATGCCTGTTCAAGCAACTCATGAACTTCATCGTAGGAGCCAAGATTTACCGCGGTCTCATTCACCTTAACAGTGTAGGAACGATGTAATGTCTCGCGTGTATTGTTTTTCATTACCTCCACCATGTTATCAATCACAGTCTGATCATCATCTACTACTGCCCAGAATTTCTCGCTCCCCTCTGTTGTAATGTTTGTATCGATAAACACAAGCTCATTACTATCAATCTCCTGTACCGCCTGACGTCTTGCCTGCATAAGAAGTGCATCCAGCTTTTCTATCGATCCCAAATTTCCGACGGGGGTACCATTTAGAGTAACTGCATAAAAATTATCACCTGTATGTTTAAAAAACTGTATTGACGGAAACAAAAATGCACAGACTGCCAGCGCAATCGCCGCCGCCTCAATATAACACAGCTTTACTTTTTTATATAAACGCATATTTTTTCACCTTTATCAACAAATGTATCTTTTCTGAGATAGCGCTTTTCCTACTTATGATTGGATATCACCGACAATTTTTTGACGAGTATCTGTGTTCATAAATCATCTTTTGCCAAGCGCTATACAGCTTCGGATATCATACATTTTAACAGCCTTTTATAATATTGTAAATAGCGCATTTTTCATTCCTTATCTTTTGATGTTAATATAGTCCCTATGAAATCCTCTGTCAAAATAGTTCAATTTAAAAAGGGACTTATAAAAGCCCCTTTTATCATCCTATCGTATCATCCTCTCTTTTCTCTCCCTCGTTAAGTTGTTCTTGTTCTGACAAAATTTCTTCTACTTTTTCTTCAGTCAGTTCATCCTCATCAACATGGTCACGCTCATCAAGCTTTTCCTCTAAACGCTCCGCAGTGTCTTGTGTATGGTTGGCAATGCTGTCCTGACCTTGTGTTCTCAAAATGTCATCCTCGTCAAAAAGCTCCTGAAGTTCTTTCTTCTGACGCTTTGCCATAGCAAGATGTCGACTTCCAAGATATGCAATGCGCAAATCCTTTGCATTTCGTTTCTCTTGTAATGCCTGCGCTCTGCCCTTTGACAGGTTTTTAATCTCTTCTTTCATATCTAGTCCCATAAAGTATTGTGACATTGCTGTCAATTTTTTCTTGGCACTTTCATCTGTCTCTGCCCCTATTCGCTCTGCAAAATATTGTTCCATCATATCACGATGGACCAGAGTAGCAATATAATCCGACATTGCTTTAATCTTTTCCTGAATGCTGATACTTGGCTCATCATTCATTTTATATATATTATTGCGCTCATCCAGGAATCCGGAAATTGATTGATTATTCATCGCTAGACCATACGTACCTGACGTTTCCATTTGTTGAATTGTACCTAGCATTCCCAGTTCCCGTTTTGCCGCAGATGCTCCAATATTTCCCTCCATAAGACTGTTGCTGGATTCTGTCTCATCCTTTTTTGTATCTTCTTGGCCTGATGTTTCTTCTATATCTGCCTCGTCGTCCTGCTCTTCAAAACTTTCAATCATCATAATCAGCTCAGAACTTTTCCTGTTGACTTCCTCTTGTTGTATCGCTGCCATCTCTGCTTCTTTCTGCGCCTCTTTTTCCTGTCTACCTACCTCATATTTCTGTAATTCTTCAAGCTTTTGTAATTCGGTCAATGCAGCCGCTCGCTCCTCCGCCATTTCCTTTGTCTCTTTATGGTCATATCGATTTCGTATATTCGCTGTTGCATCTCCCCATACTCGAACTTGCGTTACCAGTTCATCATACAGCTCTTCTTCTGTCACTTCTGTAGATGCATTGTCCTCCCCAGTCTCTTTTGTAGCTTGAACTTGTTGTGCTCGTTCCATTTCCTTGACTTTTTGTGAAAGCTCCATTGCCTCTGCGGAAATCGTGACTCTCACCGCATCTGTCTCTTTTGCTTGGTCTTGCGCCTCTAGCATTCTGCGCCGTGTAAACAAAGATTGATTTTCATTTGTTTTGTATGCATTACTCGCAAAATTGCTGGTCATTTGATAAAATTGATTCGTCTGATTCCATTGTATTTGCATAATTCCAACCTCCTGTTGTTTTTATTGTAAATCCATTTACAACATTTTTTGCCCGCTTTAGCGAGTATTCAAATTAAAATGGTGAAATCTTTGATTTCATACGAACTCCCATCTGTCCGCTTTTGCGGGCATGCAAATCAGCATAGTGAAATCTTTGATTTCACATTATATCTTATATAATTTGTACATTGTAATTGTATTTTACAACTATAGTAACATATAATATATCGGACAATCCAGCACATTTTTTAAGACTACACACTATCAAGAATCAGTTTGTCACCATATTTTCGCTACGGTGCGCACTCTGTTGACAGAAAACCAATTCACACACCTACAATCCTGCCAAAGGTTTATTCGTTAGAGATAGAAACGAGAATCATCTTTGGCTAAGATAAAATTGTCACTTTCTTGTCTTTTAAAGATTTGCTGCCAGCAAATAGACAAAATAGGCAGCATAACATATCAAAAATGTTGCGCCATCGCGTCTTGACAATGTATCATCATCCTTTGACAGAAAATATAACAAAATTACTGCCACAATACCAATTATTCCATCAATGACAAATGACACAGAAAACGTCACTGGAGCAATTAGAGACACTGTACCCAATACAAAAAGAATATTAAAGATATTGCTTCCTAAAATGTTTCCAACTGCAATATCTGCATTTCCCTTCCTTGCTGCTGTCACGCTGGTCATCAATTCTGGCAGTGATGTACCCAAAGCGATAATGGTCAGTCCGATAATCCTATCATCAATATGAAGAATGTCTGACGCAATAATTGTGGCATGATCAACTGCAAGATTGCTCCCAAAGATTATCGCTACAATACCTCCCACAATATACAATAACAACACAATTATATTTTTCTGTTTTATCGGTTCCTCCCCTGTATCCCCTAGATTCCTTTCTTTCTTGGCAACACGAAAAAGATGTATGATAAAAACAATCATTAACAGCCAAAACAATATACCAGAAAAAATATTTAATTGTCCAAAAACAGTGCCAAACACAACAAGTACCAGTGTTATTAGTAAATTAAACGGAATATCGAATTTGATACTTGTTTTTTTGATATGCAATGGCACAATACATGCTGAAATGCCAAGAATAATAAAAATATTCAACAAATTGCTTCCAAGGATATTTCCGATTGCAATACCTGTCGTCCCGGCAACTGCCGCTGAGATGCTAATTGCTGCTTCTGGCGCACTTGTACCAAATGCAACAATTGTAAGACCAATAATAATTTGTGGTATGTGAAATTTCTCTGCAATTCCCGATGCACCATCCACAAAAAAATCGGCTCCTTTAATTAAAATGACAAAACCTATCATCATCAATAAAATACTTTTAAACGCTAACATTTTCTCACTCCATGCTTATTTTTATCATTTTTCTGTATATTGTACGCAAATAATTTTTGTTGGTACAATGAAAATTGTCTGAGGTATCCATACCCCCAGACAATTTTATTGTATCATACCCTATTTATTTTTTCTAGTTGAATTTCACAGCTGTGCCATATGCCATTACCTCAGCTGCACCTTGCATCACAGCCGCCGACGCATAACGAACGTTTACAATCGCATCGGCTCCAAGTTTTTCTGCCTCTTCTACCATACGTTTTGTAGCCAGCGCACGCGCCTCATTCATCATTTCTGTATAGGTCTTTAATTCCCCACCTACCAGTGTTTTGAATCCCTGTGTAATATCCTTTCCTAAATTTTTTGACTGAATGGTGCTTCCCTTAACCATTCCAAGCATCACCAATTCTTTCCCGCTAATATAATCAGTATTGACTAAGATCATCTTCTTCTCCTCCTTGAATCTCTTTTATTCTACTTATTAATACACTGAACATCACCACCGCCAAGATTAGCGGTATCACAATCATTAAAATTTTAATGACTATGGGAATGCTAGATACTACCATAAAAAATACTGCTATTCCAATATAATAGATAATTATAATAGAAGCAATCACAATTGGCGCAGCCATTTTTTTCCAATATTTCATATGCATTACACCTCTTTTCTTTAATAAGCTTTGCATAACATATGATATTTAATCTAATATGTTGTCAATTTTAAATATTTATTTCCAGCGGCTTGTCAATTTCGTCGGAAACATATTTTCCATTTTTCTTTCGCTGTCGGACACACTCCGTCAGCAGATACTCAATCTGTCCGTTGACGGATCGAAAATCGTCCTCCGCCCACGCAGCAATCGCGTCATACAGCTTTGCCGAAAGCCTGAGCGGAACTTGTTTTTTGCCAGAATCACCCATAACGCTATTCCTTTTTTATTTTGTTGTTAACAGTTCTTACATCATGCTACTATTTAATACAAACTGCCTGAGTTTACGATTGGCTGGGCGTCGCGATTGCCACAAAGCACAACTAACAAATTAGAAACCATCGCCGCCTTGCGCTCTTCGTCAAGCTCTACAGTGTGATTTTCACTCAGGCGCTCAAGCGCCATCTCAACCATGCCAACTGCACCATCCACAATCATTTTTCGCGCATCAATAATTGCAGATGCCTGTTGCCGCTGAAGCATTACTGCCGCAATTTCTGGCGCATAAGCAAGATATGTAATGCGCGCCTCAATCACTTCAATTCCCGCATCCTCGACCCTCTTTTGAATCTCTTTGCGAATCCTGGTTGCAACAATCTCACTCGAACCGCGCAGGCTTCCCTCATCTGATACTCCATCGCCAGTCGTATCAACATTGGGCGCCACATCATAAGGATAGATTCGCACAATATCACGAAGCGCACTGTCGCACTGCAAGGATAAAAATTCTTTGTAATTATCCACGTTAAAAACTGCTTTTGCGGTGTTCACAACTTTCCATGTAACTGCGATACCAATCTCAATTGGGTTGCCAAGACAATCATTAATCTTTTGTTTATTATTGTTCAAAGTCATAATTTTTAGTGAAATTTTATTGTTGTATGCTTCCATATTTACGCCTGCTGCCTTGTTCGCAATTACAGAAACAGAATCATTTACGTCTCCGCTTTGATTAAGCCTTGTTCGTGCTGCTGGGTTTACACTGGTGCAAAATGGATTCACAAAATAAAAACCTTCCTCTTTTAATGTGCCAATATATTTGCCAAATAGTGTGAGTACCAACGCCTCCTGTGGTTTTAGAACTTTTAATCCTGGCAAAAGTATTGTCGCCACGACAATCAAAAAAATACTAGCAAAAATTATTATAGAGTACGCATATACAGCTCCCCAATAAATTCCTATTACCGATACCACATACAATAACAAAATGCCACATAATGCAGCCATTCCATTTTTTTTCTTTGATAAAACTCTTTCCTCCATAGTGTACCTCCTATCAATACCTTGATTGATTTGTTTTGATATCATTATGATATCATTTAGAAATAGTTTTGTCAACATATATTTTATAATTTCTACATGAATTCCCATCTGCCCGCTTTTGCAGGCATACAAATCAGGATCACTCCCGCGCCGAGTGTCTGTTACCTCTGTTGACAAATTTCACTTGGGTGCCCGCGTGCAATCGAGTGGGGAAGGTTACTTCCCCTACTCCCGCGCGACCTGTGCGTCGCCTTAGTGGCTTATTTCCTCTGTACGGGTCTGCGCATAAAAATAAGAAGGGAAAATAAATTCCCTTCTCATTTTCGTACATAAGTCGCAAGTGCGCTAAATATTTTCTCCATATCAAACGGTTTGGTTAAGTGATCATTCATGCCTGCCTCCCGCGTCTGACGAATATCTTCCTCAAAATCATTTGCAGTCAACGCCAAGATTGGTATTGTCTGTGCATCCACATGAGCCATTAAACGGATTTTTTTGGTGGCCTCCACGCCATCCATGACAGGCATATGCATGTCCATTAAAATTATATCAAAAGTTCCCGGTGGACTATTTTGAAACAATTCAACTGCAATCTGTCCATTCTCTGCTGTAGTGACAAGCAGTCCGCGCTCCTTTAAAACCTCCGTCACAATCTCCAGATTTAACTCATTGTCTTCCACCACTAAAATTTTCATTCCCGCAAGTATATTTGACGTATCTGCTACAATGTTTAACTCATTATTTAACAGCTCTTTTTCTGTATTTATATCCATGTCTCATCCAACCTTTTTCATAACGTTTTTATACTTTTTATCATTCCTACTATTTTATTCAATCAACAAATAAAATAGTACATCCTATCTTGAAAAAATCGTTATCCATTCTGCATCCGAATCTGTTCTTTCTGAATTGTTGGATACCGTAAAAGACTTTCACCCTCCAGATTCTCTTTATGCATGTCAACCCCCGTTATCTGATGATTGTCATATGTCGTATAGTAATAGATTCCTCTATCAACATTGCAGCAAGAAGTATAAAGCGTAACTTCGTATCCGCCATTCTCCAAAACACAACACCCCCGCTGCTGATCTACGGCACCTAAAATATGAAAAAACTGACTAACACTTTCCGCTTCTCCTTTGCCAATAACCGAATTCATCTTTGTAAATGCAGCTCTCACAAATCTGGATTGCGATGACAAATCCCCAGGTAGTCCAATAGCACCCATTCCAAGACTATACTGTCGCAAGTCTAGTTCTGGCGCAAAGGTATTGACCGGTGGTCTTGCAGACAAATGCATATAATTATTTAATGCAAACAACTGCTCGTCAAACGGGGGATTATTTGTCAACACTCCTACTGGATTATTATAGACCTTTATGCCATCTGCCACAGATTCCACTGTGATTGTCTTTTCATTATCTGCAATAATCCAATGCAATTGTGCTGATGGCAAATCTGGGGTAAACATTGTATTTCTAATATTGATTTTCCTTATTAAAGCGCACGCCTCATCCACAGTTGCACACTGACTTAGAATCCACGGAATCAACTCAAATTGTGCAATATTGTCCTTGTCACGCTGAAATTCCCCATAGACCGCATTCCCTACGAAATTGAGTCCTGCCATCGCCAATCCTTTTTCGTTTACAGCATCATAGTACAGCGGATAGTCCTTTGCTACATACGCCATGCCTATTATCGCATAGTGTGTATTAATGTCTGCAATCTCCCTAAAACGAAACGGGTAATTTCTTGGAGTAACTGTCACTTCATCACCATATGAAAAGTCATTGTCTAGTGTACGTCCAAAATAGAAATTTTCTGTCTTGTAAACTGCTGCTGTGCACATACAAATCACTCCATTTCTTATATTATATCTACTATATATTATACTTGCTTTGTAGAATAATATCAATCATGGAGTGATTTATTTTTATTTCAGATACGCAAATTGGTTCTAAGTAAGCAGAGCGACTCACGCGCCATACCAAGAATACTGTTGACATTCCCAAATATTATCTATATCTCTAATTTTAGGCGCTGACGGGCATTGGACTGTTAGTTGTAACCAAAATATCGTCAACTTTTACCCCAAATACCGCCGCCAGCACAACAAGATTATCAATAGTTGGCAGTGCTGTTCCATGCTGCCATTTGTAAAGCGCCTGCGGTGTAGAAAAGCCAAAGATTTCTTGTAACTGTCGTACAGATAACCCTGCCTGCACCCGCAACTCCGTTATGTGCTGTCCCGTTTTTACCATATCTATTATTGGTATCGTAACCATTTACTTTCCCTCCTGTTCTGGCTCCCACCAGAACAGAATTCTCAGTGTTCTAGTCAGATGCCTTAAAATTATATATTGGTTTCATTATATTAATAACATCCACGGACTCCCTAATAACATCGATAATATCCGCCAGCGATTTATATGCCATCGGTGCTTCGTCAAGTGTCGCCTCATTGACAGAAGTTGTATAGACACCCTCCATCATTTTGCGGTAATCTTCCATGGATAAACTCTCTTTTGCCTTGGTGCGTGACATTAATCGTCCGGCGCCGTGTGGTGCCGAGTAATTCCACTCTGGATTGCCTTTTCCAACAGCAAGCACGCTTCCGTCTCTCATATTAATAGGAATTAACACTTTCTCGCCCTTATGGGCGGCAATTGCACCTTTACGCAATATCATTTCATCTGTGTCAATATAATTATGAATTGTATGAAATGCCTCTGTTCCAGTCATTCCTATTTTGTCTAAAATCACCTCTGCCATTTTCTCACGGTTTCGTTTTGCAAATTGTTGACAAATCTCCACATCATGTAAATAATCCTCAAGAAATGTTCCATACAGATAACATAAATCCTCTGGTATCAAACTGTCTCGATGCTCCCATTTGAGTTCTTTTAATGCACTCTGAATTTCCTTTCGGCGTCCCGCTGCTTTATACTCTGCAATCAGCGCATCTCTTTTCTTGAAATACTCTTCCTTGCCTGTGTGCAGTTCAATTGCCAATTGTTGATAGAGCTCTGCCACCTGTTTTCCAAGGTTTCTGCTGCCAGAATGTATTACGAGATACTTTGTCTCGTCCTGTGCCATATCCACTTCAATAAAATGATTGCCACCGCCGAGCGTTCCAAGGCTTCTCTCTAAACGCTTTGCATCCTTGAGATTCCGATAACAACGCAACCGCAATAAATCAAATCGTTCTTGTCTGCCTTCCCATACATTCTTTCCTGATGGGATAAAATGTGCTGCTGCATCCAATTTCTCAAAATCAATCTCACCTCTGCCAAGATTCACTGTATACATACCACAACCAATATCCACACCAACAATGTTTGGCACTACCTTGTCAGTAATTGTCATAGTTGTTCCAATTGTACAACCTTTTCCCGCGTGGACATCTGGCATAATACGGATTCTACTGTCCTGTGTAAACTCATAATCGCACATTCTGCGAATCTGCTCGACTGCTTCGTCCTCGATCACTTTTGCATAACAAAGAGCCTTGTTTACCTTTCCTTTGATTTCTAATATATCATTCTCCAACATTTTTTCTCCCTTCTAATCCACAATAACCTTAGAAAATATCTTTCCTGCTCATTACACGTTCTATACAACTGTCAACAAGTAAAAGAAAACCGCCTATCCTGCAAGACTTCTCCATACAAGATAAGCGGTGATAACCATAAATATGATATTTCATGCCTTTTTGATGTACACTTTACTTTTCCAGCCTAATATTGGCATGACTCAACCAACTTTTTCCCATCTTATATGGACATACAAAAGATAGACTCTGTTCCAAATCCAGCGCCTGTTTAAATATTCCACTAAATAGGTAATTTGTTTCGTTGATTGATAATGCCCTAATCATTATTTTTCCTTTCTGGTAGCATACTCATGTACCATTTTCTCTTTTTCTCCACTATACCACACTTTGCACGAAATGTCATTATACTTGTGGTATAAAGTTGTTATTTTTATCTAGTTTTGTCTCTATCTGAGATAATCCTTTTCAATACTTGATTTTGCGAGAATTGTATAACGTAAACTGTGTTTATTATGTTTCATCTATAATCAACTCTATTTCGTTCGAATTGGGGGTAAAAATTGTCCATTTCCTTTTGTTTGGTATTCGTAAAACATGGCTGTATAAATCCATAGTCATCGCAAGACTTGATTTCAGTATCCTGCTGACAGAAATTTGGTAGTTCTTTGACATTTATCTACAAGAGATGTTCCGAAAGTATACGCTTTCCAAATAAATAAGCATCTTCCCCTTCTGGAACAGAAATATAGATATTCAGGGAATCAATATCATCTGACAAGAAATTTTGACAATACAAGTGAAATTCACGAACATATGGCCACCACTCAGCTATGTATAAACTGGTGGCTGTTTCCTGTCGGAGATACCACAGTGGTGCGTCTTCTGCACCATCATCATGCAACAATCCTATATCTAGTGAATAAACAATATCTTCCAAATGCTCTTTGGGTAAACCCGTTTGAGCCAGTATTCGATGCAAGTCGGGTTTCAGGTCAGGATAATCGTTCTCTACTTTTTCAAACATATCTATTATAGGTAACAACAGCATAAACGTATCATTGTCCAGACTTTTTATCGCATGATAGGAAATACAGGGCTTATACAATTCTTTCCCATCCATTCTGTATTCCACATGATATCGGTACATCTGTATTATGATTTCTTTCCCATCTATAGCAACTTTATGAATAACAGGTGTAATTTCCTGTTTTGTATCTGTTCCAAACATTTGATAAATCCATTCCTGAGAATATGGTAAATACTTCAAAAGATAGTTCTGTAAACCATAACAGTGAGGAAAAGCAGCATATAACCAGTAATGCAAAAAAGGCCAATTTATTATAGATATCATAAAAATACTCCTTTCTATCAATCAAAATCGAAAAATTTTTCCATATCCTTATTTTGTGATAATTTATTCAGAAAGTTTAGAAAAATTTTTTGATTTTGAACAAGTTCTAAATAGTATTCTTGCAGTTAATCATGGTAAACAAAATATCAACAGAATCTATCTGATTAAGTAAGCCGTCTCATCTGCTGTAGTATTATTAACACCGTCTGTCAGTACCTCTGGTATGACAATAATTCTTCTGCATAAATACAACCAACAGAAGAATCAATATCAATACCAAGCGCTTTACGTTTCCCTTTATCTTCCATTTTGAAACTCCATTCCTCACCGCACAAACTGCTTGAGTACAGAGATAAAAAGATCCATATTGAGCGGTTTAGAAATATGTGCATTCATTCCATTCTTTAGTGCCGCTTCCTTGTCCTCCTCAAGCGCATTGGCAGTCATAGCAATAATTGGTAACGTCTTAACATCTTTTCTTGGCATATTGCGAATCGTCCGCGTCGCTTCATATCCATTCATAATTGGCATCTGTACATCCATTAACACTACATCATAATAATATTCTTCCGACTTTTCTACCATTGAGACGGCATCCGTCCCGTCAGGTGCCGACTCTACAACAAATCCAGCTTCCTCCAAAATCACCTCAGCGATCTCGCGATTCAGCTCAATATCTTCAACAAGTAGCACACGCTTTCCACTAAAATCAGCAAGTGTCCACGCAGCAATTTCATTCTCAGTTTCAATTAGATTATTCGCCGCGAGCAATGCCGCCTTCAAATCAGACATAAATAACGGTTTTGCACAGAATGCAGTTACGCCTGCTGCCTTTGCCTCCTCCTCAATATCAGACCAATCATATGCGGTCAAAATAATAATTGGCACATCAGCTCCCGCCACGCTGCGAATCCGTCTGGCAGTTTCTACACCGCTGGTTTCTGGCATCTGCCAGTCAATAATATACGTGTGAAATGCATCTCCCTCCTCATATGCCATCTGGGCACGATACGCCGCCTCTCTGCCAGACGTTGTCCATTCAGCACGCATACCAATCTGTTTTAGCATTTTACTCACACTGTCACAAACATGGAAATCATCATCAACGACCAACGCCCGCAGACCATCTAACTCTTTAATCTGCGCCGCATTTTTCTCAATATCTTGCAATTTCAAAGAAATTTCGACCGTGAAGGTACTACCTTTGCCAACCTCACTTTCGACACGAATCTCTCCTCCCATCATTTCCACAATATTCCTTGTAATTGCCATACCAAGTCCTGTTCCTTGAATGCCAGACTGTGTTACTGTGGATTCCCGTTCAAACGGCTCAAAGATATGCTCTACAAACTCTGGTGACATACCAATACCATTATCTTTGATGATAAATACATAGTCACCATATCCATGTCGAAATGTTGTCTTTTGCATAATGCGAAACGCAATGCTTCCGCCTGCTGGTGTATATTTGACAGCGTTGCTCAAAAGATTGATAAACACCTGATTTAGCTTTAAGGCATCTGCAATCACATCCTCATTGACAATCTCGAATGTATCAATAAACAATTCTAACTGCTTTGCCTTTACTTGCGGCTGGATAATATTCACCAAGTTGTGCATCAACTCAGAGATATTACAATCCTGCTCTTTAATCTGCACCTTTCCACTTTCAATCCTACTCATATCCAAAATATCGTTGATTAGACTAAGCAAGTGGTTGCTGGAAGAAAGTACCTTCTGCAAACAATCTCGAACCTGTTCCCGATTGTCAATATGACTTACTGCAATCGTTGTAAACCCAATAATCGCGTTCATTGGTGTGCGAATATCATGTGACATATTGGAAAGAAAAGTAGTCTTTGCCTTGTTTGCATGTTGTGCTTGCATCAAAGCATCCTGTAATACCTGCGTCTGTTCTCGTTGCTTTTTGACACTCTCTGTAATCTCCTTCTTTATCACCATGACCATAATGTCGCCTGTTCTATCATCCTGTGTCATAAGAAAGGATTGACGCACACAGATTTCCTGCTCATCAATATCTTTGCCCCAATACTCAACACTTACTTCTGCCTCGCCAGCCGCATAACAATCTTTTAAGTACGCTAAATTTACAACTGCATCATAATCCTCTATTGATTCTTGTGATACATATTTTCTGCGCCGCTCAAACCATTCTGATGCGCGGCAAGGAGGTTTTAATCCCGTTATACCAAAAAAGGAAATCTGTTGCCCATCCACTGTGCGCAAAATATCTTGCTCGATTAAATCCTTTGTTAGATTAAACTCAAAGGTGTAAATAGAATTGGACATAATCGCAAGCTGATACTGGCGTTCTTTACGATTTGCAAGAAACATTTTCTCTTGGATTTCTAATTCTTTTTCCTTAACTTCTGTGATATTTTGTCGAATAATTAGTGCCTTAGTTGCTGTACCATCCTTTTTTTCCAGACAAATAATATTCATATGTTCCCACTCTGGCTGTCCCTTGCGCAGCACTTGACGTTCAAAACGCATATCGCTTTGTTCTGTCAATACTTGAACAAGTGTTTCTCTATCAATCATTTTAGCAAACTCTGTCCGCTCATCCTTGTCAATCATAATCGAACATAGATGTGCTGTTAAGTTTTCATACTGTCCGAAGATATTTAGTGTGTCATCTTCTGCTCTTGTTCCTGCAAGATACTGATAGGTTCCTGTCTCAAGATCAACCATTGCAAACCGGGAAAACAGTGTTGTAATACCCTTAATAATATAGCCCATCTCTCGGTTTTCGTTTTGTAGTAGTTTTTTCTCCCTTCCTGCTCGGATAATCAATGTAATAATGTAAATGACAAACAGCATAATCAGCATTATTTCCAGTTGAATTCCCACAATATTTTCGTCTCGAATCATGCGCTGTGTAACGCTCTTTGGAAATGTCTGCACCAAAACAAAATCGTAATCTTTTAGATGTGTTGCACAAAGATTATCTGTTTTATAACCCTGTGCGCAGATAAAAGAACCTTCACCGCCATGCGCAAAGATTCCTTTTGCTTCCTTTGCTACCTGATTGTCAATCACATTGTTTTTCACCAAAGCATCAATTAAATCTTCCTCATAAATATCGCCGTCAGAGCTTGCAATGGCCCTCCCGTTTGACATGCACAGATACACATCTGCCGTCTCTCCAAAATAGCTTGTTGTCAACATATCTTTTATGTATTCTTCTGCGAGATAGGACCCCCTTAACACTCCAATAATCTCACCTTGATATCGCACTGGCGCATAGAAACTTATCATCGTCTCATTAAAAAAATAGGAATCTAGTATCACTGCAATACCGCTCTCTCCTCGCATTCCTTTCTGATAAAAATCTCGGTCCGATGCGTCAGAAGTCCTTCCATCAGAGGTATGATTTATCCCTGCAGGATCAGTAAAAAGCACTGCATCAAACAGTGCATTATGCTCAATTTCCTTCAAAAGTCGTTCGTCAATAACAGGCTCATTTAATCCTTCACTGACAAAGTGTGCATACGTAGTTATCAGTGCCAGTGCATTGTTCATTTTCTCATTAATTCGTATCATGGTTTGTCGTGCCGAATCCGATGCATAACTTTTATTTCGCTCCTCCACATGAATACTGTTCTGATTTGTATACCAGCAAAATAAAATAACCACAGCAATTAAAAGAAATATAACAATTACAATATCTTGAAACGACTTTTTTCTTTTCATATAACTTCTCCCTACCTCATATCTGTCCTGACTTTTTAGAAATATTATACTACCACAGTTTTCATGCGTCAATGCAGTGTGAAAATCTAAAAAAGGCGCATGAAACAGTTGTGCCTCATACGCCCTGCCAAAACTTATTTTTTCTTAAGAACCAAGTGTTGTGGTAGACCATTAACCATAAATGGTTGATAATCTCCTTGAATCAATGGTTCTATGTAATTGATAAATTCATCTGTCACATAATTTCCTTCTCTATTTACCCAATTTCTAGGAACCACCTTTTCATTATTTGCGATGCGATGTACATCATAAATACCAGCAGCACTCATATAAGGATCGTCAGAAACACGGTCAATAACAACCATCTTGCCAGTGTCTCCTTCATCCGCTGCCTTTACTGCAGCACCACCTACCATAAATGCCTCATTTACATCGACACGTGAAGCCATGTGAGACGCACTTCTCTGTAATGTGGAGAACTCAATACTACGCGTCTTGCAACCAATCTCTGCGCCTAAAAATGCAGCTAGATATGCGGCTGTTCCCTGAAGTTGCTTATGTCCAAAAGCATCTACATAATCTCCTCCACCGGAGAGCTCACAGACATATCTGCCATCGGAAAGTTTGATTCCTTCTGACACAGCAATAACAATAGATTCCTTCTTCTTTATTAATTCCTGTACTTTTTTGTGGAATTTATCAATATCAAATGGAACCTCTGGCAGATAAATCAAATCTGGGCCATCACATTCCTCTGTCTTTGCAAGTGCTGTCGCACCAGTAAGCCAACCCGCATTGCGTCCCATAACTTCAATGACTGTAATCATGGTTTTATGATAAGTAAGTCCTAGCGCATCACGAATGACCTCTTTTGTGGAGGCTGCAATATATTTTGCTGCACTTCCAAAACCCGGGGTGTGATCAGTCAATGCCAAGTCATTATCAATTGTCTTTGGCACACCTAAAAATTTCTGTGAATAACCTTTTAATATTGCATAGTCAGACAATTTTTTAATGGTGTCCATAGAGTCATTTCCGCCAATATAGATAAAAGTTTCAATATCCAGTTTATCGAGAATATTAAATATTCTATCGTAGATATCAGGATTTTCATGGATTTCTGGTAATTTATAACGACAGGAGCCCAAGAAAGCGGATGGTGTTCTCTTTAATAGCTCAATATCCATGTCTGAATGAATCTGTGTGGACAAATCCACATACTGCTCATCCAAAAATCCCTGTACTCCATGTAACATACCATATACTTTATGGAATCCTCTCTCCTTAGCAGTCTTGTATACTCCTGCAAGACTGGAATTGATCACTGATGTTGGACCACCAGACTGACCTACTATAATGTTTCGTTTTTTCTCCATTTGATTATCCTCCTTATTTTTTGAACCCGCCTGCGATTTTTTCACATGGCAGAATACCTAACATGTCGCTCCACCTACTACTGTTTTCTTCAAAACTTGTTCCCGATCAATTTTATGATTCAACAACTTTTCTTGCACATAATCAAATCCAAGTCGATCAATTGTATCTGCAAAACGTTCTCCAGAAATCCCTTCATCTCGGAAGAACAAAATCGCACGTTCTGCCATCTCAATTACTTCTTCCTCAGACATAAAAATTTTTTCTAACATGTGACCCTGCGCCACTTTCTTTCCCCAGCGGCCACCAATATAGATACGATAGCCCACTGCGGACTCATTCACTGCACCAAATGGACACTTCCCAATACAACGTCCACAATGATTACAGGTATCTGACGCTATTTTTATCTTTCCGTCTTCCATCTGTGCTACATGAATTGGACAGCTGTTCTCTACTTGACATACTTTACAGTTGCGACATTTTGACAAGTCAATCTCGGGCACACGCTGGCCGACAATTCCAAGGTCATTTAAATCTGGTTTTACACAATTATTGGGACAGCCGCCAACTGCAATCTTAAACTTATGTGGCAGTGCAATATCGTGATATCCTTCGTAATAAAGTTCATGTAATTTCTGCGAGAGTGCAAAGGTATCAATGAGACCATATTGGCATGTCGTTCCCTTACAAGATACAACAGGACGTACTTTAGAACCCGTTCCACCTGTTTCAAGTCCTGCTTGCGCCAGAAATTCGCGTAAGTCATCAATTCGATCATAGGGAACTCCCTGTATTTCCAACGTCAGACGTGTAGTCATTGTCACCTCGCCATTGCCGAACTGCTCTGCTGCCTCAGCAATCTTTTTTTGTTCCTCTGCTGTAATCTTTCCGTTTCTGGTGATTACTCGAACATTAAATACATCATCATAGCGCTTATCTTGTAGACAGCCAAGTCCTTTTACACGCTTGATTTCCTCAGGTGATAATTTTGAGCCGTTGCGCGGTATTTTTACTTCATTAAAAGTAACACCGCCTTCCAAAACAATTGTGTTGGTATATCCAAGTGCCTTTAAGCGATTCTGCAAAAAGTATCCTCGTTTCCCCTTTGCGCACACAAGCAACAACTTCTCATCCTTATCAAGACCTTCAAGAGGCTCTGTCACTTTAGAAAGATCAATCCAACGCGCATTTGGAATGGCTGGTGCTGGCTGTACATCCAACACTGTGTAATCTTTTGCAGCGCCAGAGGCATACTCTGATGGACTCATACTATTAAACACGCCATCAATTTTATTCTCCAATATATAACATGCTGTGACAAATGGATGGATCGCTGTGGAAAATGGCGGTGCATAAGCAAAATCCATCGTGTCAAAATCATCCAGTTTCATGCCTTGATAAAGTCCTGTCACAGCAATATCTACCATCTTATCCACAGCACCTGCGCCAAGCACCTGAATGCCAAGCAATTTGCGCGTTTCTTTATCCGCTGTAAGTTTTATCATAAAAGAAGATGCCCCAGGATAATAATGCGCCTTGTCATCCAAAATACAAACCACTGATTCTGCTGCAAAACCAGCTGCCAATGCCTGTTCCTGTGTAAGGCCTGTTCTGCCTCCGTTTAATGTTGGAAGCAGACGCACAACGCCTGTGCCAAGACATCCATGATATCCATTTCCTTGTCCGTACATCTTTTTTGCCATCGCGCGCGCAGTAAGATTCGCTGTTGACCCCATCGCTGACCATTGTGGTTTGTGCGTCAATACATTTTTTACCATTGCACAGTCACCGACTGCATAAATATCAGGTAAGTTTGTCTGCATATTCTCATCCACAAGAATTGTGCCTTTGAACATCTCAATCCCTGATTCATTCAGAAATTCCGTCGCGGGTCGCACACCAATTGCCAAGATTACAATATCTGCCTGCAAAATACCATTGCTCGTATTCACACTCTCAACCTTGTCGCTGCCA
The DNA here is from genome assembly GCA_011959805.1 of Lachnospiraceae bacterium. Taxonomy (GTDB): domain Bacteria; phylum Bacillota; class Clostridia; order Lachnospirales; family Lachnospiraceae; genus COE1. The sequence goes on from BLMC01000015.1 coordinate 18,697, forward strand.
TTAATCCCTTGTAAACTCACCGATGTAAGCACTCGCATCCCACTTTTTTTCAGTTGACGTTTTGCATATCCAGCCATATCTACATCAAACGCATTGGGCATAATTTGGGGTGCAGCATCAATCACAGTTACTTCCATCTGCAAGGCTGCAAGATTCTCTGCAACCTCCAGTCCAATAAAACCAGCACCACATACTACCGCTCTACGACACTGATTGCTTTTTGCATATGTACGAACTTTCTCTGCATCATCTGGCGTGCGTACAAAAAATGCACCAGAAAGTCCTACACCCTCCACCGGAGGAATAAAGGGGGTTGCCCCTGTCGCAATAATTAGCTTATCATAGTTTTCCGTAAATTCATTTCCGTCCGCACAGCGGAAAGATACCTGCTTGTCTGTGCTATTTACACGGACGGCCTCGCAACCAGTTTCCACCTGGGCACCTGTCAATCCAGTATATTTGGCCGGTGAATTTACAATCAATTCTTCCCTTGTGGCGATGTCTCCTCCAATATAGTATGGAAGACCGCAACCAGCATAAGAAATATCTGTACTTTTCGTAAAAATCTTTACTTCCGACTGCCGGTCAAGACGTTTTAGCTTGGCCGCCGCTTTCGTTCCGGCCGCTACACCGCCTAAGATCACATACTTCATCGTTATTCCTCCTATTCTCTGGGTATAATATTTTCGGTTAATAGCCCATGTATTAATAGTATAGTGCAAATTGTCTCTATTATCAATAAATTTTATCAATTTTTTGTGAAAAATAGAATGTTATTATTTCTATTCATTTCTGTGTCCAAATACCAAAAAATCCGGTCTCTATATGGCCGGATTTTCTTCTCAATATTCTTCCTCTTCTATTTTTTCCTCGATATCATGCACAGGCTCCTCCAAGCCTTCAATAGTAATATTATTTTTCTGCGCATAATCCCAAAGTGCAGCGTGAATTGCTTCCTCCGCAAGCAAAGAACAATGTACTTTTACAGGCGGCAACCCATCGAGCGCCTCCATCACTGCTTTATTTGTCACCTCCAAAGCCTGTTGTACTGTCCTTCCTTTTACAAGCTCTGTCGCCATACTACTGGTTGCAACTGCGGCACCACAGCCAAATGTTTTGAACTTTGCTTCCTGTATTATTTTATTCTCATCAATATCAAGATACATGCGCATAATATCACCGCACTTTGCATTTCCTACAGTCCCCACACCGCTTGCATTTTCAATCGCTCCTACATTGCGCGGATTGTTAAAATGATCCATTACCTTTTCGCTATACATAATTAACTCTCCTCTATACAAAACCTTTTCTGCTATCCTCATACAATGGAGACATTGCGCGAAGCCTTTCCACAATCTTTTTGATTTCCTCCACCGTAAAGTCAATCTCTTCTTTCGTTGTTTCTTCCGAGAGTGTGAGCCTTAGTGAACCATGTGCAATCTCATGTGGTAGCCCAATTGCCAACAGCACATGTGATGGGTCCAGTGACCCGGAAGTACAAGCGGAACCAGAAGATGCGCAGATTCCTTGTTGGTCAAGCAATATCAACAGGGATTCCCCCTCAATAAATTCAAAACAAAAATTTGCATTGTTTGGTAATCGATCTATTGGATGACCATTCAATCTACAATATGGCACTTCTTTAAGTACACGATTAATAAGATAATCTCGCAACTCTATTTCTTTTTTCATGCGTTCATCAAGACTTTTTGACGCAAGGTCCGCCGCAACTCCTATTCCTACAATCCCTGGCGTATTTAGCGTTCCTGCACGACGCGAGCGCTCCTGCGCACCGCCATGTATCAAAGAACCAATCCGTACTCCCCTTCGGATATATAAAAATCCAATTCCTTTAGGCCCATGAAATTTATGTCCGCTAGCACTCAACAAATCAATCCCCATCTCTTCTACATTTAATGGAATATGACCATACGCCTGCACTGCATCTGTATGAAAAAGTATTTTATTTTTCTTTGCGATTGCGCCAATCTCCTGCAATGGTTGTACAGTGCCAATCTCATTGTTTGCCGCCATAATTGTAATTAGAATCGTATCTGGTCTGATTGCTGATTCTAGTTCATCTAATTTTATTTTTCCATGCGCATCCACATTGACATACGTAACTTCAAATCCGTGTTTTTCAAGATACTGACAGGTGTGTAAAACTGCGTGGTGTTCTATTGTAGAAGTAATAATGTGTTTTCCTTTAGTGTTATAAAGCTCTGCCACTGCTCTGATTGCCCAATTGTCAGACTCACTTCCTCCAGCTGTAAAATAAATTTCCTCCAGCCGCGCACCAATGAGTGCCGCTGTCTTTTTTCGCGCTTCATCCACCGCCTTTGCAGAACCGCCTGCAAAGCTGTAGATAGCAGATGGATTTGCATACTGCTCACAAAAGAATGGTTTCATCGCTGTGAATACTTCTTCGGACATTTTAGTCGTCGCCGCATTATCCAAATATATCATTTCTTGTTTCTCCTCGCTCTTTCCAAAGACCATCTAAGTCTCTTCCTGTTTGATTTTGTGAAAGATTGTTTTTATAGTGTAGGACTTCTTTCCATCTTTTCTTGTTCTATATCAAGCAAATCTTGTAAAGTTGTCGTGTCAATCACACCGTTTACCGCATCATAAATGCGCTGGTATATCTCAACTGCAGCGCACATACCTTCCCGCTTGCAAGGAAACGTATTTTCAGAAAGACATTCCACCGGCGCAAGTGTGCCCTCTGTCAAGCGCAAAATCATACCGACTGTATATTCTTTTGGTGCCTTCGATAACTGATACCCTCCCTGTGCACCACGGGTACTTCGCACATAACCTGCCTTGTTTAAAACAGCAATTATCTGCTCCATATATTTTTCAGAAATCTCTTGTCGATAGGCGATCTCTTTGAGTTTCACTTTTCCTTCAGAATGATTTGCCAAATCCAACATAATACGCAAGGCGTATCGCCCCTTTGTCGATATAATCATTGTAATCTCCTCCTGCAACACGGAATCCTTTTTATTTATATCATTTATTTCCTAGGAAGTCAATAGGAATTAATTAAGATTAAAAAAGCGCAGAAAATTCCAATCAACACTGGATACAATAGCGTAATTGCAGAAACAACAAATCGGTTCTGCCGATAAAAATTTTGTTGTTTTACATCTATCATCACCTGCAAAATTCCTTGTATTGTACACAGAACTACTGCTATTGCTGCCACCAAATATATCGGGTAGAAAGTACGCTTATTTTCTGTAAAATCAATTGTATCACTCTGTGTAATCTGGTCGTCTATGTCAAACCGTTGCATTTCAAATCGAAATGTTGTTCCAGATAAAATTTCCTCATTCAATCGATTCTCTACCTCTTCTTCAAGATGTTTTGTATTAATTTTTTGTTCTCCAACTACATTATTTTGAATTAGATAATCTGTAAACCATTTTAGCGACACTTGTCGAAAAACCCGCTCAAATACAATCTCATTTACTACAGATACCATCACTGCATCTGCATCCTGATATACCACAATTTCGCGGTTTGCCTTCTGCACAATCATATCCTGTACTAGCGCTTTTGGAAGAATATATCCGCACTCAACTTTTCCTTTTTGTACTGCCTCCTGCACATTCTCTTCATTTTCATACAGTTCAAACTGCACCAAACCATTATATTCCCGAAATAAGTTTGTAAAATCACCAGATTCATCATACACACCTACCTTAATCTGTGCCTGAGCGTTGTGTTCTACCTTGATAATTACCGATGACAATATCCAAATACAAAACAAACTAATCCAAATACTCTTTCTGTGCAAAAAGCGTCGAAACAACACCATACCTAACGATGGCACAGAAATCTTTCTTATCCCTGATTGGATATTGTCCGCTGGCTGCCCTTTTCCTCCGATTTGCATAGACCAAATCGATACCACAAAGAACAACAATCCCCAAAATACAAGCCCTATTACTACATTCTGCAATGCCTGTGTCTCACCGGTAATCAATATGGTAAATCCTTTTTTAATCATTGCTGCTGGAAGTAGTTTTCCAATCGACGCCATTGTGCGCGGTAATAGCACTGACGGAATCAAACACCCTGATAAATATGCCTGTAGCACTGCTAATGTACCAATCACTACCAACGCTGATTCTCGTTTCTCTATTAGCTGATAAAGCATCATAAAATACATTGTCATAAAAAATGTAATTAGAATTATTACAAAAATTCCAGGTAGTGTCAAATGAATTGTTAGAAACTTGTCCAATCTTGGCAGAACAACCATAAGCACACCAAACGGCAGTAGCAATGTCACAGCCATCAACATAAATCCAGCCAGACAACGCGCTGTAAACTGCACAGCATATCCTAGTCCAATCCGCTTGTCAACCATTGTCTGCTGTAAACTGCTGCGCTTGCAGAACACCCCAAAAAATAATCCTGCAAACAATGCATACACTGTTAAAAACGCACTCCCATAATAGACTACATAAGTGTCATTCTCTGTTAAAGAAAGAGTGTTTGTGCGAAACAATTTTTCTCGTCCTGTGACTGTACGCAGATTAAACTGATTGATATCATCATATAACAACTGTAATGCTTCCGGCGAAAGTCCCTCTAAAATTGATTCCACTGCATAAATTTCGGCTTGCGCAGTGCCTAACATTCCCATGCCAGCCGTGACAATCTCCTCAAATAAAATCTCTCCTACCGCACGTAGTCCACCACTAGATATGACTTTAGAACTTTTCTGAGGAAGATATAGCGTGGCGGGTGTATTGCTTCCAGACAAAATTTCATTTATTACATCAGTTGGCAGGACAATCAGTGCCGATAACGCTCCACTTCGCAGAAGTTCTTTTCCTTCTTGCTCAGTCACCGCTTCCAAATCACAGATACTTTGAATTGACTCCATATTCTGCACGTAAGAAACTGCGAGATTTGTCACTATATTTTCTTCTGCTGTATAACCAATTTTTAATTTTGCACTTTCATTATCTTTTGTGCGCAGTGTTGTAGCGCAAAAGGCAATCATACTTGCTGCCATCAAACATATAGCTGTCAGTATCATTGCCCGTCTTAAAATTAAGGGCAGCATAACAGCTGCCCTTTTATATTCCATCTGTAACCAAACGATTATTTTTTTCTGATTCATAACCTTTAAAACACTGTACCATATAACAAACTGGTAATATCCTCCTCGCTCATTTCTAAAATGTTAATTGCATTTTCTGGTACTTCAATCTTATTTTCTCCTAGTTCTGTGGTGATGGAACCTATCATTAATAAAAAGTCTTCATCATCAACCGTAATTGCAGCATGGTCAATTTCAATTGTATAGCGTTCACCCTTTTTTACATCTGTGTAAGCACCATCTGCACTCAATCCAATACTACTTTCTGGCGTATCCATCTGCATTTGCAGTTCATAAGATTGATCCTCATATCCCCAAACGCTAGAATACCAGAATGTAATCTCGTCATTGCTGTCAGCTTCTTGAAGTTGGAAAGTCAAATCTTCTGTATAGCTATCCTCTGTAATCTCAGCCATTCTCGAGATTCCAAAATACAGAATTTCCTCGCCCGCCTGTAAATACACACCGCCATCAATACAATCAAGTGCGCGCTCTGTGCCCGAAAAATTAATATCAACGGATATGGACTCAACATCCACATAATCACTTGAGACTGCAAGGTCTTGCGGTGTGGAAATATTAACAATTCTGCCTTTTTTATCCAGGTAAAAATCTAGTAGGATATCTTCCTCAAAACGCATTCCAAACATATATTTTATCATATTATCCATGTTTTCTTTTAGTTCATCAAAATTTCCACGGAATGTCGATTCATACCCTCTCATAAATTCTGCATAATAATTGCTTTCCAAAATGTCATCGCACAGCGCCTCTATTGCTTGATTGTATGCGTCCTGGTCCACTGTCACCTGAACACCACCGTACTCAACAATATCATCAAAGGAAAATTCTCTCTTTTCTTTTAAGGTTTCAATCTTTATAGATGCAGCAATCGCCTTAGTTTGTTTTTGGATAAGCTCATAAATTTCTCGTATTTCACCTGCTTTTTTGATACTTTCTGACATTTCTATCTCTTCAAACAGCGTCAAAGAATAATCTTCAGGAAGTTTTTCATTGGTTATTTTTGACCATGCAGAATTATTAAAATCCCTGCCAAGGTTTGTCAGGTCAAAGCTATATATCTTATCCTGAAAAATAATCGGAACACTTAAGTACACTGTATTGTCCGCTGCAATTAGCTTCCCAAGATCCATGTCAATTCCATATGTGCCAAGACTTAGCGCAAGCTCTGCCATTTTTTTACTGTAGTCACTAACTACATCAACCTCCACATCAATATTGCTAAAGGTTCCAAATGACTGCGGATCAGTAAAAGACAAATCAATATTGGTGTGTATTGGTTTTGTCTTTTTCAGCTTGTTTAACTCAACAAGTCCAATATCCTTCACAACAGAATTTTGATAGGCGACCATCTCTTTCGACATGTTTGCAAAACCTTTTGCCAGTTGATTCTTGCCATCGCCCCCCAAAATAGATTTCGCCAAAAGCACACCAGTTCCAATTACAATCACTATGGCGGCAACACATAAAATACCAGCTATTAAACCTGTTTTCTTTTTCTTTGGTTTCGACGCTGGTGCCCCTTGGATTGGTGGTGGCGCTTGCATTGGACCGAAACCTGTCGAATCACCTCCTGTAAATTCTTGTTGTTGAAACGCAACCTGCGGCTGTTGTGTTTGATGTGCTACTTCTGTTTCGCTTAAATTCGTCCGCTGTATTGTCGGTGACGACGATTGTGTTTCCAACGTAGATTCTATTTGAGTTGATTCCGTCAATTCCCCGGATTGTAATAATGTGTCTATTTTCTGTGGTTCTTGCACTGTTACTGATTTTGTCAACTGTACTGGTTGTGATTGATTACTTTCCTGTATTGGTTCTATTTCCACTGATTCTGACGACTGTGCAGACTGTATTGACGGCGTTATTTTTTGTGTCTCTTCCTCTTCTATTACAATCGGATTTGACTGTTGTGTAGGAGGTACGAGCGACACTACATCCTGCGGTTCCAGCTTTGTGCCATACGCAGAAGAATATACATTCTGATCTTCCTGCATTTGTGGTTCTGCCCCATAAAGAGTGCTGCCAGAACGATTTTCTTTTGTTTCAAATTTATTGTTTTCTTCCACTTCTTCTTACTCCTTTATCTGTTTCAGTAATGCTTCTTTGCGCAAAGTTCTGTCAATCTCTGTGCTCACCCCACTGTTTAAAGCAAATACCCTGTCACACAAATCCAAATCAGCCTCATCATGCGTGGCTAGAAGGATTGTTCCTCCCATCTGTCGATACATCGCAATATATTTTCGGATATCAGCCTTTCCCGGCAAATCAAGTGCTGCATCTGGCTCATCCAGAATCAATATCAACGGATTCCCCGCCAGAGCACATCCGATACTGACACGCTTTCTCATTCCTCCTGAAAGCTTTCCAGCCTTCATCCGACACATTTCTGCTATACCAAGCACCTTCAAAAATCCCTGCTCCAGCGATTGCTGCAAGGCACTTGCATCTTGGTACCACAAACGCAGATTATCCATCACACTCAGTTCTGGTATCAAATAATTTTCCTGGGGAACATATCCCACATAACGGATAAAATCTTTTCTTCTCCGCACGCAAGTTCCATCAAAATAAATCTCTCCACTATCTGCTTTTCTCATGCCGGCAAGGATATTTAAAAGCGTTGATTTCCCGCACCCGTTTGTCCCAACAATGCCGACACACTGCCCTGCTTTCGCAGCAATATTCACTCCGCAGAGAACTTTCTTCCTCCCATATGAACCCATAATGTTTACTGCTTGTAAACGCTCCACGCTATTCCTCCATAATCAGCCATAGCAATTTTTAGTTCGACAAAATTTGTTTCTCTAAGTCTGCAAAATTCATCTGTGAATATGCAGTATCCAGCTCTGTATTACTCCACGTAGAACTTTTCTTTTCACGGCTAGACTTTGTCGGTTCATTGTAGCCATTTTTAAGAATTGTCAACGCATATCCAACTTTATTATCCACCTTCTTTTTCAAAGTGTAAGTCAAAATCTCAATCATCTGTTCGTGTGTGCGGTCATTTGCATTCGCTGTGCGCAGAATATCTTTTGCTTCCTTGGGACTACAATCAAACAGGTCAATAATTTCTTGTTCCTCCGCTGTTGTAGGAATCGCCTCGCCATTTTTCTCGATGGTCTCATACTCTACTATAGTATTATTCCGTCGAATACGTTTCACTTTAAATCGAACTGCACTAATACTATGCTGTCCACTTGGAAGCTTTTCATTAATCAATTCATACTCAAATGAAATATCAGTATTTCCATTGATTTCTTGGTATGGCTTGTCAAGAATCTCACGTTTGACATTGCCGTTGGCATAAGATTCAGGTATCTTCATCATTCTGCGAAGCTCATCAAAGGAAATCACGAAAACTCCTCCATTAAACGTTTCCTTGTCCTTCAATAAATAATAGAGCCTTTTAGAATATTTCTTTGTGAGGTTTAACGGATACTCTATCCGGTAGTATGCCCCCTGTTTTGCAGACATAATCATCTCTTTTACTTCTGGGTGCAAGTCCAACACAATCTTGCTCCGGTTCTCATCCCCGCGCTTTTTCTGATATTTAATTTTGCTAAACCAAGGATAGTAAATATCAGTTCCCTCATCCTCTTTCAATCGGAATCCAAGTCCCTCAAACTTTTTTACTGCTTTTTGCAGATAACTATACGCATTCGATTCATCGTGCAAGTTATAAAGATGTTTCACATCACCAATATTAATCTCATAGCGCGTATTTTCCTCTGTGTCATCACCCTCACCGACAATCCCGAGCAGTATATCAAGAATGTCGTTTTGTCTTCTGTCCAGATCATACCTAGCCTCAATAATGGTCTGTGGTCGAAATGCCACCTCAGTCCCACCTCTCTTTTTCTTACGATTCATTCAATAACCTCTTTCGCAGCCGTTTCCAGCATCTTGTTGCCACTTTTCGTATAAACTTAATAATAATCCAATTTCAACATTTGCGCAAGCCGATTATATCAATTTCTATAAAACGTCCAAAAGTATCTATTATTTCCCATAACGTGCCGCTTCATACAGCACATGAAGCGCTCGCATCTGTTCATCTTGTTCCAATCCAGCCAAAGTCTCAATTTCTATGGGGGATTCATACGGCGCTGGTCGCTCTTTTCTATGTTTGCGTATCGTCTTTTTGTATCTGCGCCGAATACGCTGTGCCTCTGTCTCATCGCCGCGCCGACTCATTCTATACAAAAATTCTTCTCTGTCAAATCTCTTTTCTGGTTCCAGTTCCTCAATAACATCCCCGTTGTCATCATGACCATTGCGAAAATCTCGAAGCACTTGGCGAATCACCATAAAGACACCATAAAGAAATAGTAAAATGCAAAACCCACCAATTACATATAAAATTGCATTGGCAAGTTGAGAAGGTTTTGGCGGTGGTCCATCTCCATTGATTAATTCCATCCTATCTACAACTCCTGAATTCGGCCCTTGAAAGTTCATTATCCCCTCATTTTCATAAGGAATCAGTTTCACTGGTCCAAACCATTCTCGAATATCTGTATAATGCCTTAGATTGGTCATAAAAATAGCGGGAAGCATCCCCACAAAGAGCGCAACCAAAAAAGCAAAAAACACCGAAAAACCAATCCCATAAACACGTCGTTTGGAAATCCCCTTCGTCCGTTTATTGATATTTAGATAATTTTCTGCCGCATTTATATATTCGTGCACAAGCGCCAGAAATGTATATACAATCGCACTAAAAAATGCAATGTCACACAAACCTTTCGCCATCAGACAAAGTCCCAAAACATAGATTCCGACAAAAAACCATATCCGCGAAAGTGCTGGATCATTCAAAAAGCCTATTTCTTCTGGCGCCAATGGGTCCTCCCTTTTTCGTCTTGCAGCCTTAATTCTATCGCAAAAACGCATCACAAAAATAACAGTTGTCTCCATCAAAATCCCAACACTATAACACATGTCATGCAATGTTGCCCCATCTTCTCTATCTGCCATAAATAAGAACCCCGCGACAGCACCTCCCATCATAGCAAATAGGAGCACGCACAATAAACAATACCAAAAAAGACTTTGGAAATGTCTGATTGCTTTGTCTGTCAAAATAATTGGAACTACAATCAACAAACATTTTAAATAAAAAACTACTGTTATCTCAGGGCTTGAAATATATCCTACTGCACAGACAAGCGGAATTAGAACTGCAAAAATTAGCGTGGCATGAAAATACTCTATCCCTTTCAAACACCGTCTTAACAGCGTCACCGCTCCACCTCCTCGAACACAATACAAATATTTCCTCTCTGGCTTACATCTTTGCTTGCAAAACCTTTTATAGTACATTCTCGCGTTTCTTTTTCCCCACTATAAACAGGAACTACAATTAGTGTCTGTTGCTCTGCTGTATACATACGAATGGAATCATACAATGTTTTATCTAAATTTTTTGTAATAAACACCAACAAGGTATCCTTCGAGAGTGGTCTACTAGAAAAAGTATTCTCAAAACTTCTTTGGAGAAGCTGTCCAAATTCCTCTATGTCCTCCTCTTTATCAAACTCTGCAAGAAGCCGTTCAAAGACAATGCGATTTCCTTTATTGTTCGATGGCAAAAATACTTGACGATTCTTTCCATTATATGCAAAACCAACTTCTGTATTCTGTCTTAGCAGATTTCTAATTACCGATGCCGCAAGAGCAATGCTCTCTTCCACTAAATCTTCATATTTTAGAATTCCTGTATCCTCAACATCCAGAAAAATCATTGCCTTCTGTGACTGAACCGAATCAAAAGTATTAACCATAAGCGCGCCTGTCTTTGCACTTGCCTTCCAGTTAATTGTTTTCATAGGGTCATCTATTGTGTATTCTCGAATTGTACGAAATGCAAACGGATCTTCATAAAGTCGCCTAGCACATTGATGTATTCCCAACATACGTTCACACATCGTTATAATTTGTGACACATTTTTGATTTTAGGATACACATAAATTTGTGCTGTTGTAGGAATTGCTTTGCTATAATGTTTTCGATACAGAACTGTAAAAGTCGTAATATCCGCATCGCTTGCAGTATATTTGCCTCTTTTCGTGCACTTTACTGGAATCTCTCTAGTTATTTTCTGCCTGCCAAACACCGCAAACACATCTCTTTTATAGATATAATCACTGACATTGGTATTTTCCACATCTGCAAAATCAAGCTCTTTTCTTGTGTGAAATCCAACCTCAAGAACTGGAATTGGCATTCGTTTCCGGTTCTCAATCATCTCATAGAGTTTTGTCTCTTGCCCTGCATAGACTGCATCTGTATCAAACCATAATTTGACAAAGATATCCTTTGCCCACTGCGTTCGATAAAATATCTCCCACAAAGTGCCAACTGTTAGCACTCCAAGCAAAAAAATAACAATCATCTCTTTGCCTTCCAATCCTCTGTCGGCAATTCAATCCGATTTAAAATCCCTGAAACCACAGACTTTTTTTGTGTGTCATCAAACTCACCAATCAGACGATGACACAAGACATAATGCGCCACTTCCTTGATATCCTCTGGAACAACAAAATCTCTCCCTTGCACAAGTGCATATCCTTGTGATGCGCGCAAAAGTGCAAGTGTCCCTCGAGGACTAACTCCTGTCCTATTTTTTCTGGTTGCCTGCACTAACGCTACAAGATATCCTCGCAAATCCTCATGTACATAGACTTCGCGACATTTTTGTTGAAGAAGTCGAATCTCCTGCGCACTACACACAGCGTCAAGATTCGCAAGTGGTTCTGCATTGATAAAGCGGTCTAACATTTGACGTTCTTCTGACGCGCTAAGACTGCCCATCGATATTTTCATAATAAAACGGTCTAGCTGTGCCTCTGGCAGCGGAAAGCACCCGATGGTCTCCACTGGATTTTGTGTTGCAATCACAAAAAATGGCGGTTCCAAAACTCTTGTTTCCCCGTCAACTGTCACCTGACGTTCTGCCATGCACTCCAAAAGGCTTGACTGGGTGCGCGGTGTTGCACGATTAATCTCATCTGCCAACAATATATTCGTAAATACTGGTCCCTCCTTAAAGACAAATGTCCCTTTCTCCTGATGAAAAAAAGAAAGTCCAGTCACATCACTTGGAAGCAAATCTGGTGTAAACTGTACACGGTCAAATTTACAGCCCATCGATTTTGCCAGCGCTCGCGCAAGCACTGTCTTGCCTGTTCCGGGCACATCCTCTAAAAGGACATGGCCGCCAACTGCCAGCGCCGCCAAAAGAAGTTGCGTCACTTCCTTTTTACCAATCATCACTTTTGCGATGTTCTCTTCAATTTTTGATAGTATTCTGCTCTCCTCCATCTATTCCCTCCATTTGTCTGCCGCACATAAAATCCAAACAATCCTTTTGTAATAATCAATTGCGCAGCATAATACATTCTTCTGCGCGCCGTCAAAAGCCTATCAGATGAAGACTGAATCCCGTCACTGATAACAATAAGCTACTCACTGCTTATAGAAGTGGGAGTCATTCCACATATGATACAATAAAATTAAACACTTATTATATTTTTATTATAATCCCAAGATTTTAAAATGTACAGATAAGATGGAAAAAAGCAAGCTTTCATTTTACTTGTTGTTTATGCATCTTTGATTTTAGTATAACTTTGTTTATTGAAGGCGTAAATGCCAACATTTTGCACACAAAATACAAAGATATGTATTTTGATACGCGATTTTCACTGTGTTGGCCAATAAGTAAACAATAACTACTTACTTCCCCATACTGCCACATTATCCCCAAGCGCCGTAAAAGTCATAACCACTTTTCTTTCATTGGGATTAAAATAAAGCTGTTCACTTGGCATCTTTAGAAAAACTCCTTTATATGTTACATTGTCAATTGTAATTGTCATATTAGGTGTACCATCCTCGTGTGTCCATTCTCCATTCAACTCACCTGAAACAGTCCCATCCTTATTTAACATAATCTTTGATGGCAACATTACACCCAATGTTTTATTTCCTACTGCTTGGTAATAAGTTGTAGGCATGTGCACAATAAATTCATACTCACCACACATCTCCTCAATAGAATATCCTGTCACACTAATTTTCTCATCTGCATATTCATAGGGCGCTGCAACGAGCCAACCATCTTTATTTACAAAAATCTGTTGTACTCGCACTTCGTGAGCTTCTAAGACACCATTTTTTCCGCCTGCAAAACGAGAATGATATATTAAAAAGATTTCGCCCTCCTCTGTCACATACGCGGAATTATGTCCTTGCGCCACACGAATTTCACGGTTTCCTGTCCAGTCATAGGAACCCATAATACGCACGCCCACCTTCTCAAACAGGTCGTTACACTCCGCGGTATAGATTGCACTATTTCCTGCTTCATCCACATAAGGGCCTGTAATATTCTCTGCGCGAAACACTCTTATTTGATAACCGCCATCTGCCACAAGTCCACCATAAGATACAAACAGATAATAATATCCATCTTTCTCAATAATATAAGGGCCTTCACCCGAAACCCCAAAACCACCGTGTACTTTATAACCATAATATGCATCCTGCGCATTTGGTATTGTCTTATAAGTTGTTGCGTAATCCCTTAATCCTGTATTCTCATCAAGTTTGAGCATATATAGACCACCAAACCACGAACCAAAAACCATCCAAAGTGAACCATCTTTATCAAAAGTAACACACGGATCAATCGCGTTAAGCTTTGTATTTTTAATATTCTGGTATCGAGTCAAATCCGCCCCATCCCCAAGCACTTGATATACATCTGTCAGTTTTATATCATGAGAATCTGTATTAAAACCAGAATATACTACTGGTCCCACATACTTATATGGCCCCTCAATGTTATCTGCCGTGAGCAAAACAATAACTGAGTTCCAATCGTTTCCATTCACACTCATATAAAAACAATACTTGTTCATATTTGGATTATATATTACATCTGGCGCCCACAGATTGCCATTTAGATTGGGATTGGTCGCTGTCTTGCAGTATTCTTCCCACTCCTTTTGAAACAAATCTGCATATTCTGAATTAATATTCATTGTAAAAGGTTCCCAATTCCTCAAATCTGTACTTTTTGCCCACGCCATATGAGAACCAAATATATAATACGTACCGTTATCATAAACAACCGAAGGGTCATGTACACTTACACGGCTATATGGCACCTCTGTCATTTCTATTTCCTCCTCTTGCATCTTTTTTGAAATTTCATTTTGCATCTGGCTGTTTGTCACAACATCCTTTTTCTCTATATCAGTCACAGTATTTTCTTGTGGTATTGTTGTATTATAATCTGTAGAATTTGCTTTTTGCCCTTTGCAGCTACTTAACACTGCACACAGTACCACAACAACTAACAACCCTGCTATTATTCTTTTGTTCATCATTCTTGTCACTCCCTTCCACCACTCAAATCCATAAAAATATTGGTTGAATTCTTGTCGTTTCTTTCTATATTAAGTCCAAGAGATTGTTTTCAAAAAGGAGGGCATCTAAAACAACGCCCTCCTTCTTTCGCATTATTTACTAATACAATATTCTATCCTACTTGATATCAATGATTTTGACTTTAGTAATTCAACTCAATGCCAATCATCTGATATGCTTCCTTTGCTGCTGCCAAAGCTGCCTGGTTTGCTTCATAAGCCTTCTGTTCAAGCTCTGCTGCAAAGTCATTTGCATTCTTGCCCTCCAGACGAACCTGGTCCTCAACGCCTAGCGCATCGCCTACTGCGCGGTAAGATGTGTCGAGGAAATTTGCAAATCCCGGAATCTGGCAATCGCCAAACGGAATTGGATTCTTGCAGTTTGCAAAGAATTCATCAAAATACTTACCATATTTTGTATCCTCATCTGTTGTCACAAGGTCTTCATTATTGACTGGATCAAATACAGACTGGTATGTTCTTGTCTCAGCGGTCGGATAGAAAGACTGCTGAAATTCTTTCCAAATTTCCGCGTCTGTGGTGATTGGACAAGGCATTGCCTGTCTGTAAAGTGGAAGTTCTACAAACGTTTCCACATCCTGGTAAGCGTCAAGCTTTGTCTGCCATCCTTCTGCGCCCCAACCCATCCATTTCAGAAGCTCATAGGCTTCTCTTGGATGCTGTGTTGCCGAAGAAATACCGCCAAAGTCAAGCACACCAAATACATATCCGCTCTCGCTCGCTGGTGTTGTATAAGGCACCCATTCCATACCACGATTTCGATAATCCGGTGTATCAAACAGATTTAGATAAGTCCACCAAGCATCAATCTGGAAGCCAAGTTTTCCTGTGTAAGCAGCCCACATTGTTCTGTCATTAGTCCATGCCTCCATCTCATCTGTATCTCCATAAGGTGCATGGTACTTACCATTTACAAGCTCTGCCCATTGATTTACTCCTGCTGCCCACTGATCCATATGATAATTTTTGCCGTCCCAACCAAATTCTCCAATTAAATTATTTCCATTAGAAATTGGATAGTAAGTCACAAGCGAATGAAACTGGTTAAATCCATATGTATCTGCATCCGTGTTAGTCGCAGCCTTAAATGCGTTAATCATCTCGTCCCATGTCCAGTTTGTGGAAGGTACATCGACATTCAACGTCTCAAATACATTGAGATCACAATAAATTGCATCTGGGAAAAACTTAATTGGCGTCGCAAGTTTCTTGTCTGTGCCATAATAGCCAAGCTTTGCACTGTTAATAGAAGGAAGAATATTCTGATTCTCTGGGTCCGCCTCCCAATACAGTGTCATATCGCCGAGTAGCGCATTGGACAGCGCAAAATCACAGTTTCCAAGAATCATAAAACAATCCGGTGTTTGTCCCGATTGAACCAGATTTAGCAGTGTGTCATTATATCCGTCTGTAGAAAAAGCCTGCGCCTCCACCTTGATATTAGGATACTTTGTCATAAAAGCTTCTGCCACTTTGTTTACCAACTGTTCATTGTCAAAATGCATGTAGGTTAGTGTAATTTCATCCGTAGTCATCTCCGGCAACGCTGTCGATGCATTTGTGTTTGTTTTTGCGGCATCAGAACCAGCATTGGAATCCGTGTTTGTGCTTGCATTCGTGTCTGTGCCTGAACCTGTTGGCGCAGAATTATTACCACAACCACCAAGCAATCCAGCCACCAAAGTTGTCGCCATTATAAGGCTTATCATTTTCTTTTTCATTTTTTATTCCTCCTTATTATATTTAATGTTTATAAAAACCTTACTAATTCCCATTTGTTCGCTCAAACCAATACTCAAGTCAAGAAGATGGAATCTTTGATTTCACACGAACTCCCATCTGCCCGCTTTTGCGGGTACTTAAATCAGGATGGGGAAATCTTTGATTTCATACGAACTTTTTATTCCCCAGTAATACCAGTTCTATCAACACTCTCAACAAACTGTTTCTGAAGTACAAGATACATAATCAATAGCGGTAGAATACTAAGCATTGTTCCAGCCATCTTAATTGATTCATTGATATCAACCATACCGCTTCCCGCCACACTGCGCGCCGTATTGTAGCTGTTCTCAAAATTTTTGAGCGATACAATCAGCGAACTCCAATGATAACCACCTGCATTGTTTGTAAATGCACCAACTACATAAAGTTGCGTCAAATAGGATTCATTCCAGTACCACACAATCGAGAATAGAAATACAACCAATATCGCCGGCGCCGCGGAAGGAAGTGCTATTTTTCTAAAAATTTTAAAATGTCCTGCCCCGTCAATTTTTGCTGCCTCAATTAACACCTTCGGTATCTGTCGGAAAAAATTAAAAAATATCAATATAAATATTTGTGACTTTAATCCTTGCCCTAGTATTGCTGGCACAATAAATGCCTTGATGGAGTTAATAAGACCAATATTAGTATAAAACACATAGGTTGGCATCATTGTCGCCTGTGGCGGTAGAATAAAAGAAAATAGAAGTAGTCCAATACAAAGTTTCTTTCCCTTGAATTCATATCGCGCAAATCCGTATCCAACAATTGCACAGACAATAACATTAATTAAGGTAGGAATTCCTGCAATTACCACCGAATCGCAGAAAGTCTTCCAGTAGTCCATAGACTGAAATGCCTGCTTGTAATTTTCAAGATACATCTGACTTGGTATCCAATTGATGGAGGTGTCGAGCAAATCATTTAGATTCATAAAACTCTTGCTTATCATATACAGCACCGGATAAAGATACACAAAACCAATACTAATTAGAAGTAAATACACAACCGCGAGCTTACCGATGCCCTCCGTATCTTTGGAGCCAAAAACAAATCTTCTAATCTTGTATTTAACTTGCTCTTTTCCCTCTGCACTAAGCACTCTTTTTAGCCCTTTTTCGCTGCTGCTTTGCTTTTTGCTTTGCGTAGTTACGCTCATTTTGCTCACCCCTCTTTCTAATCTTTTTCTCTAGGCGCTTCTCTTTCTTCTGTTCACGTTGGTACTTTTTCGCGCGCCTCTCATAGACATCTTTACGGCCCATAATCAAGACGGCGAAGAAAATAACAATCGCTGACTCAATCACAGAATACAACCACGCCATCGCAGAAGCATATCCATAACCACCTGTTGCAGACAACATTGTGTCATAAATCAGTACAATCAATCCATTCTGTTCATTGTTTGACATAAAGATTACCGTGTATACAACGTTTAGCAGAATCATAGGTTTCACTGTCGGAAGCGTAATTTTCCAAAAGCATTCCCATTTGGAACCACCATCCATCTTCGCCGCCTCGTAGAGTGATGTATCAATTTTCTGCAATGCTGCAAGAAAAATTAGAATCTGTACGCCCGAATACCACAATAGTGTAATCATATTACTAAATACACTGGTGATGCTGACTGCCAACACACGCGGCAAATATTCATCCAAAAGCTGCTCAATCATTGTCACATTCATCATTGGAATACTCGCCGCTTCCTGATCTGCCAATTGCTGCATAACAGGTCCACTAGCAATAATAATCGGAAGGAAAAATATCATGCGGAAAATGCCTCTACAAGAAATCTTTTGGTTTAAAAGCATTGCGATAATTAATGAAAACGCCACAATTACTGGAACCGCAATCAATGTTTCCAACAGGTAGGACTCAAGCCCCATAATAAAATCTGGGTCTTTTAAGAAAATCTGACTATAGTTCTCGAATCCAATATACAGCTTTGCCATACCTTGCGGCAAAAGTCGAATCTTGTTTAGTGAATATCCAAACGACTGCACTATAGGCCACAACACCAATACCAAGATTCCAATAAGCCAAGGCAATATGAAAAGATACCCAATCGCATTTTCCCGGCGTTCTAACTGTCCAGGTTTTATCTTTCTGCTGTTCTTCATCCTTCATTCACCCCCCTACTACATACGAAAGTGCAGGAACTGTTACATTATCCGCCTTCAACTCTTTTGCAGAATAATTAATATACAGCTTTACACCATTATCATAGGTTACAATTGTGACTCCTGTGTCTGTTATCTCATGGTTGGCAATCATACTATCTTTTGTGCGCTCATTAATCTGCTTTAGCTCGTCATAATAACTCATAATCTGCTCACGGTAAACAGAATACTGGGAAGTATACACATCACTTGAATTGGTATAAATCAGCTCAGAGGGATTCTCATACGTTAAGTAGAAGGAAGGATAAATTCCTGTCTCTACCAACTTTAAGAAATACTCGCGCTCATTGGCCTCAAAATTTACATAATCGCCATACATTGGAAGGATTCCCTTCAATGCGATGGACAAAAATGGTACACTCTGGTCTGTATAAATATAGTCGGAATCCGAAATTGGCATATCTACAATCGCCTTTGCGTACTGCCAATAGCATTGTACTGGCGCTTCCAACATAAGATCTATCGACGCACTTGTCTCTTTCAATGCCTGCTCATATAAATACTTAGAAACAAGGCGCGTCTGCATCGTATCTCCCATTGAATACGTAAACATGGTGTTTCCAATCTTTGATAATGCCAGTTTATTGACACCTTTCTTTGTAAAATTTTTCTGCAACGTCTTTAGATTTTCCAATGTCTTTTGTGGTGTCCAATACACAAACTTGCGGTAAACATTTTGATATGTATTTTGCGTATATAAACGTTTATCCATTTTTTTAACGGTATCAAACGTTGTATTACTCGTCTCAGTATTGGCGCGCACACCGTCGGTAAATAAGTAAAAATCAATATTCTTCGCCTCACACTCCGCCATTAATTTGGATAAATCTCGCGCTCCGCCAACACTGCTTGCCACGTCGTATGAAGTCACTGGCAAATCAAAAATACCCCCTTTTTGCCAGCCCTTATAAATCGAAAGGATATCTGTCACACCTTCTTTTTCCAAGTCGCTGTAAATCTCTCTAATATTATCAATTGTTGTCACTGGCGCATCCTTCTTCCAGAGCATCCAGTTCTCCACATCCATTCCGAGAAAATCAAGTCTTATCTTAAAGATATCCTCCGCCTTAACAAGCTCATCTTTCTCAATTAAATAATCTCGATAGCGCTTTGCCAAACCTGCATAATTTGCATTTGCATCATCCACAAACATATATCTGATATTAATGTCATACTTTATCCGATCTGTAACCTTTGTCACAGAACCGCCAGAGTTTGATGTCGGCTGAATATACGTCGTACATTTGCGAAACGCCGCTGTAATCCAATTGTAATCCGAGTAAGCACCGTTTGGCGTCGCATAAATAGATGCCTCCTCATCACCACTTTCAATAATTGCAAGATACCCCATTTTGTCGCCTGTGTGCACCATACCATACACGGGCGCTAGAATCATCTCCGCGTCATTGTGCGTCTCATAACTGCCCCACAATAAAGAAAGCACATAGGACTCCCCAACGCCAATATCAGAGCCGTACACTTTCTGCACATAACCTGAGTCAAATCGTCCATCTTTGTCGTCCAAGTATATCAGCGCGCCATTTCCATCTGGCACAAACATATAACCATCTTTCTCATCCAGTCTTGAGCTGCCAAGAAGAGGAAACACATAGATATTTCCTATTTTCTTGTTGTCCGCATTCTCATAGATGGAACCTTCTGGAATCCATGCTGTGATACTTCCATCATCATAGAGTTTCACTTCCGCTTCAAAACCAAGTTCTTGCGTAGGATATGCAATCTTTGCATGAAATCCGCCCGGAATCAATTCAACGTTGACCTGTGCACCACTGCCTTCAAGACCAAGTTTTTTCTGCATAGTGTTGGTTTCTTCCTGCAGCTCTACTACAATCCCAGACTGCAAAAATCCCTTCCACGTCTCATTGACATTTCCAAGTCGCTCTTCATTGCGCACTGTAGACTCCATCACTGCACCTGTCTTTATATTTTTTACAATAATAGAAAGTGCGGGCTCATACAGATAAAGCTCATAATTCTCATTAGCAGCAACCAAGTGATGTCCATCTAATTGTTTGGAAATGTCAACGGCACCATCACTTAATGCTGCTTGTGGCGCACTTATTGTTGGCTGCAAATCACTGACATTTAGACTGTTCTTTCCTCCTGACTTGGAAGCCAATATTGCAACTGCGATAATCACAATGATAACCACAACAGCAATAATAAACTTTATAAGACTTTTCTCCATTTTTTTCAGATTCAATTTAGCTTCCAATTCTATACACCACCTCTCGCAATACAGAGCTAATGAAGTCGATTACCTGTGAAAATAACACATAAATAATACAAATCAACAAGGAGAGTATTAAAACAGTAAACGCTGTGAGCGCTAAAGCCTTCGCTGTCTCTTTTACTGTAAAATTGTTCATTTCTTTCACAGAAATCAAAAGCAACACCACCATCCACACCAGCACAATAATATTTGCAAATGAAATCAGAAATACTTCATTGTAGGTCAACACATTTGACAAAATTACGACAAATGGCTTGATAATAATAAATGGGGTCAGGCAGTACGCATACGCACAGTACAACTGCTTTAAAAATGCTTCGCCCTCATTAATCGTAACGACCAGATAATTACACAGTGTCAATCCAATAAAGATAACCAACACTGTACCAATATCGGACAAAATATCATACCGTCCTTCTCTAACATTTTTTACCAAAAATCCACTGAAATACTTTTCAATAATCGAGATAAAAATGTATGCTGCAAGCAAAGTATTTGCGCAGGAAAGACTCGCTCTGCCTTCCCGCTTCACTCCGTAACAGCCATCAAATGGATGGCGCATAAAATATAAACTATACTTGAGATTTCCCAACAATGGTATCCTTTGAGAAAAGTATGTTGGTGCTCCATCTTCACCGTACTTAACGCGCTGTCGTTTTTTATAGAGATTAAGTGCGACCGCAAAGGCTATAATGACTGCGACCGCCATCACTAGATAATTGCGAATCCAGATATTTCTTACTTCCCAGAATGCATCTGAATATCCTTGCGCCGACTTAGCAAGACGAAAATACTTTAGTGCCTCCACATAATTCTCTTCCTGCAAATACGCATGTCCCATTGCTTGGTTTGCATAATCAAACATACTATTCATCTGCAAAACTTTCTCAAGTGGTTCCTTGCTCTCTGTATATCTTCCTTTTGAAAACAAATATAATGCTTCGTGCAAAAGGTTTGTAAACTCAGTCGGTATAAAGATATGTACTTGCTTTTTATCAGAATCGAGCAGATAAATTCGGTCGAAATAATCCACTGCAATCGCCTCTACCTTATTGCAAAGACCAATTCGTTGACGCCCATCATCGCGCCCTCCAAACATAAATAACAGTTCGCCTTCCTCGTTGTACTCATAAATATATCCGTCAGAATCCGCCACTAACATATTGCGATACTGGCCTGTTGTCACCGCTGCTGGAAGGTCTGCCCAGTATGGATCAGAATCCAACAAATTCTTGCCGGCAATATTTAGCTTTTTAAGTGCCATATCCTTATCGCCTTGTGTAACTGTATAGATTAATCCATCTTCATCAATGTGGAGATTTGTTGGTGTTGAAGGAATATTACTCAACATCTGCGCGCGTTGTGCATCTGTCAAAATCAATCTCTGTAAAATCTGAAATGGACTAAGCGATGTGTAATTGGTCCCGAAATATCCAAGGAATGAGCCACCATCTACAGGACTAATCTGAACAATACCATTCATATTTCCCTCGCAAATTACGTACATTGTTCCTGTACTATTTGCCACAACCTTAATGGGTTTGAAATCCATATTGTTTCCATAAATTGGCGACTCTGGTTTGCCATACTCATTTAAAAGTTTTCCCTCCAAATCATAGACAAATACCTTTTTTGCATCTTTGTCCGCGACATATACCTTATTGTCGTCCGACACAAAGACTCCTGTTGGTGACTGCAATGTACCTTCACCAATCATCCGAACCGCATCACCATCAATGGTGCTGACCATAATCATATGGGCACCCGCATCGGCAATGTACAGATTGCCATCCTTTCCGATTGCCATATCCATCGGCGTCACAAAAGAAGTATCTCCTACTTTTGTGATGGCGGAAGCAGGATTGTACGCAGATTGTGTTTCCAACACGTACCCATAACCGTCCACTGTATATGTTCTATATGGTGTTTCTGCGATGGCCGTGGAACCAAGAATCAAGCTTAGACACAACCCTACCAAAACCACCAGTTTTGCTTTATTTCTCATAGGAACCCCCATTCTCGCGAAAACTATTTGTTACTTAATACCTGAGTGAGCCATTGTGTTCATAAAACTCTTGCGAAGGATTAAGAATATTGCGAGGTTTGGAATAAACTGAATCAGAATACCAGCGGCTTGGATTCCTTGTCCAGCCACATTACTGTTCTGGTTGGCCAGTGTATTCAGATAAAATGCCAGGGTCTTCATACTCTCGTCATTAATATAAAAATTTGAGCTTTCCACATTTACCCACACCTGCTGAAAGGACAATATTGCTGTCGTCGCAATTGCCGGTTTTACTAAAGGCAATATAATCGAACGATAAATCTTAAAGTCTGACGCCCCATCCATGTACGCTGCATCGAGCAAAGCATCTGGTATCTGGTCAATAAACTGTTTCACCAAAAACAGTCCGACTGGCAGCGCAAGAAGCGGTAAAATATGCGCAAAATAAGTATCTTTCATACCAAGGGCATCAATTACTAGATAGCGCGGAATCATAACTGCCACAGATACAAACATCAGTGCAGTATTGTTAATTTCAAGCAGTGCATATTTACCCTTAAAGCGAAGCTTTGACAATGCAAATCCTGCCATTGTAGAAAAAAGAATGGACAATAACACCACAAATCCTGTCACAATCAGACTGTTAAACACATAACGGCTCATTGGAATATTGCTGTTTGCCGACGCCTTCAACAATTTCACAAAATTATCAAGTGTAGGTTTATGTACAATAATTTGTGGTGGAAAAGCGAATAACTCATCCATTGGCTTAAATGCATGACAGACAATAAACACAATGGGGATTCCCATAAAAACCGCAAGCGGCAAGAGGATTAATATAATTTTTAACTGCCCCACCTCAAATTTCTTGGGATTAATATTACATCCTTTATATCCAGCCATTTTTCACCCTCCTTTCTAATCTTCCCTAAACAGTCGTCCAAAGAACTTCGAGAATGCAAATACCATTAAGAGTAACACTACGGAAACCGCGGCGGCATAGCCCATCTCATACCGCAAAAAACCGTAATCTTCAATATGATTTACAATCAACTGACCTGCATAGTTTGGGGTTGGGTTTGTCCCTGATAGTTGTACTCCGATAGCTCCATTCTGGAAAGCACCCACAATCGCCATCACCGCGCCAAACAACATCTGTGGTTTCATCGTAGGAATTGTAATATAAATCATTTCCTGAAAACGATTTTTCACACCGTCAATTGCCGCCGCCTCATAAATCTCCTCATCTGCGTTTAGAATACCGGCAAGCATTGCAAGAAATCCCACGCCCATACTCGACCACAACGCAACAATAATGATAATCGGCAACAAATATCTTGCATCTACCAGCCAGATAATTGGCGCATCAATGACACCCAACCGCATTAAAAAACTATTGAGATATCCCATCTGATCGCCGGAGAAGATAATCTTCCAAAGCACAGTCATCGACACTGCACCAGTCATACTCGGCGAATAAAAAATAACTGTCAAGATTGTTCGCGGCACAGAACTAAGTTGTGCTAGACACCATGCCACTAAAAAGGACAAAACATATCCGCCCGGACCCACAATCACTGCATATATTATGGTATTTGGAAGCACTTTCTGCATAAAAATATCATCCGCTGTCAACAAGTTTATGTAGTTTAGAAAGCCTTTAAATGTTGGTGCCTGTATTGTGTCATAGCTTGTGAAGGAAAGTGCGATTGCCACCATCATTGGAATAATAATAAAGACGGTAAATAGAATCACATATGGCGCCAAAAATGCATATGCTGCTTTGTTCGCATGTTCTCGCTGCGCTGCTTTTGTCTTTTTCGTTTTCACAGCCATTTACTTCGCCTCCTTCGACTTCGCTATAATCTCACGTACCTTCTCTACAGTTGGCACTTCGTACTCCTTTACCATCTCGCCATTTTCTATATACCCAAATTCCTCAAGTTTACGCTGTGTCTCACGCTTGACACTCTTCTGTGCATCATCGAGCGATTCCCGCACAGACGCACTCTTTGCACCGAGCACCACAAGGTTGTATGCATCAGAAAGCTCACGCTCTACCATGTAACTTGCAAGTGCTCTGGGCGCCTCCAATGTCCATTCAAGCTGCTCTAGGATAACCTCCTTGTCATCGCTATCCCAAGGAAGTTGTGCGAACGCCTCCGCATTTGCAGTATTCCAGTAATACTCATCACCGTATGTAATCTGAAGTCGTTGACCAAATTCTGCCTGTACCTCCGCGCTTGACCACCATTTCACAAACTCCCACGCCATCTGTTCCCGTTCCGGCGTCGATTCAAACAGAAAAGTTGACTCTGCACCCGCAGAAGAATAGCGCATTACTTCCCCGTCCTCATTCTTCACTCCTGGAATCAACGCCACGCCCCACGAACCATCAATCTCAGGCGCCGCATTGGAAATCATATTATAGTTTCCAAAATCAGAAATCCCAATTGGATAATCTCCATTGCGAAAATGCTGATAAAAATTAGGCACATCTTTAGGAAGATTGTAGATGGTAAATAAATTTGTCAACGTCGTAAAACCTTCAACATTTTCCTCGCTGGTCAAAATGGCCTTGTCTATTGCACCGTCATATAAGTTGCCGCCACTCTGAAACAGAATTGGTGTTGTGTCGAGAAACGTCTTCATACCTACTGTTCGCGCTGTAGGATAATAAAAATTCAGCCCTCTCATCTGTAAATCAGGCAACATGGCCTGAACCTCCTCAAGTGTCTTGGGAATCTCCAACCCTAACTTGTCAAGGATATCCTTCCTGTAAAACATTACTTGAAAATTCATTGTCTCTGGCAGTGCATAAATTTTATCACCAATAACATATGGCATAATTAGCCCCGCATTATAACGCTCGGCCACTTCCGCAAAATCAGAAAACTCTGTCAAATCTTTTAACGCACCTCGAATACCAAGTTCAAATGGGATAGAATAGTTGACTCCTGTTGCTACATCCGGTGAATCACCCGATGCGTTGGCAAGTACCAACTTTGTCTGGTCTGGCATTAGAGAAAGGTCAACTTCAATTCCTGTCTGCGGTGTAAATTGCTCATGAATCAAAAGCTGCATAATCTCAAGATGCTGTCTCGAACGATTGACAGACACCTGTAAATGTTCTGGATTTGTATTTGTGGAAGAATACGCCTGCTCCCCAAATGAAGTAAAGAAACGCACAATACCAAGCCACATTTTAATAAAAATATTTTTATTCTTTGGAAGCTGCTTTGTCGCATCCTCTTGATACAAATAAATACTATCTAACGCAAAATCATTGCCATTAAGACTATCTATCAGATTCGCAAGATGCTGGTTAACTGAGGAGGTACTTGTCGCAAGCTCGTCAATTCTATAAATTAGTTCATCTGGTTTCTTTGCAAGACTTCTAAGCTGGTTTTCTGCAATCTTTACAGAGGAATATGCAGCAATCTTATTTTTCTTTGGATTATAAACTCGTGCATCCTCCATCACCTGATTGAGCGCATCTGCCCAATTTTGCATGGTATCGCCAATTCCTGGAATATATGCTTCAAGAGAAAAATCCCTGTACTTATCCTTGTTCGTGCCAGCAACTTTTGTTACTTCCAGCGATAAATCATTTACTTGTCCCATAATTTTTTCAATGGTTTCCAAGGATTCTCGGATAGGCTCTATGCTAATCTGCATTGAAATGGTGTGTTTTCCTGCCTCTAATGGCACACTGATTTTATTTCCATCACTGTCCACCATCGTATACATTTCATATTTCTTCTCATAGGCAAACGCATGATTCTGAAATGCAGTATTGGGGAGTGTTCCATCAATCTTCACGTTCATAAACACTGGAAAATCTGCCTTATCTCTTTGACTATAATGAAAAGCAATATAATAATTTCCGGCCTTCTCCACTTCAAGAAGATAAGTAATCTCCTGACCACCTTTTCCAAATGATGTCGCATCAATTGTGTTCATTACTCGTTTATCTGCCTGATAGGGATACAAATCAGGATCAAACTCACAAGTTGCATGGATTCCCGAATCATTTCTATATAAGAAATCCTCTGCCTGTATCTCAATAAATCCATCACCTGTCGCCGCCTCACTGCCTGTATATTCTGGCACCTGTGGTTTTGCTGTGAGGCAAAGATTTCCCAACAAAAGTGTTCCTTCATTTAACGCGATTGAAATAGTATTCTTGCCTTGCTGCAACTCAATACCGAGCGGCTGCGTATATCGATATGTAGCATCTTGTATATACTTGTTCTGCCAATCATAAATTTTATCTGGCATACTCACCACTTCATTACCATAGCTGTCGTAAACTTTCTTTGGATTTAATGTCCATTTATCAGGGTTAGATGTCCACTGACTTTCCAACTTCTGTTGACGCATCTCAAAAAACGGATATTCCCCATTAATCATGATTCCTGCCTCAACTGGCAGAATAGATTCGCTATTTGACAGATAATCAAAATTCATGTAATATACTGCTGACTGTGGCACATTAATCTCCAACTCCACTTTTCCCTTTGCTGGAATAGAAAGTGCACCACCATCGCCGCTTTTTGCATATCCGTACTCGTTTGTTAGACTGGCATCTCCTGATTGATATACATCGCTCATCTTGTAGAGAATTGGTTCCCCCGTATAAGCAGCGAGCGTATACCCTGCACTGACTTTTGTGTAGCCATGATCCAGTCTCTCATTTGAATAACTTTCTGTCACCGTTCCCTGTGCTGTCTGTTCCGTTCCCTGCGCACAAAGCTGCATTGTCGGAAATGTTGTCACCGCTGAAGTTGCAGTCATACAAACTGCTATGCCAAGCGCCGTGACCCTCTTTGCAATTCCTCTTTTCATGATGACCCGACCTTTCTGATCACAACCAAATCATTGGGCAATCAACTTTTTCAACGAATTGTGTACTACTCTGATTTGACTGTTTTATTCATGAGTTAAATGTTTTAGTTTTTCTTTATATAATTACCTTACGCTACTTTGGCGAAAAAGTCAATATAGTTTCTCAATAATATTGACAATATTGATACTTGAAATTATTAATTTTGGAAAGACTTTATAATTGATGTATATTGTTATAAATTTTACAATATTTTTTTATGCATTATCACCAATATATTTTTTTATTTTTATAAATGTTCTTCTTTTCATAAAGCATAAAATATATTTAGTGTTCAATAAATATTTTAATAAATAATACATTCATTTAGCGATTACTACTATTTTCCTTTCACAAAAAACCAATACCTACATCTTATTTACTAAAATAGACAAATTTGCGTACAAAAATTGTTGCAATTTATGTTTTCAAAAAATCTAATTTTGGCAAATCAAACAACGTATGACCAGCAACCCTACGTTAAAATGTTTATGCTACAATGAAATTTCATTCTTGACAATTATTTTAGTATTCACTATAATAAAATTAATACTCATTAAAAGAAACGCAATCAACACAAATATTAGCAAAAACTATCCGCTTAATATTTGTGTAACGATAAAGCGTAAGAAACAACAAATCCAGAAACAACATTAATTTTTGGACACCAATTTTACTACTTTGTTCAAGATATTTTTCTCTTCACTTATAGAAGGGAACGTCTTTTTTAACTGAGATAAACAAATGCGCAATTATATTAAGTACGCTAGATTGAGGACACTACAATGGCTAACATTATAGATGGTTTAAGAAAAGCTCGAAGACACGAAATAATCGAACTGATATCATTAATAGAAACTTATACCCTTTCTAAGAAAACACTGGTTTCTATTCATAAACTTAAAACTCTTATTCAGAAGTTACTACATAAAAATGGAACTGTCACTGGAATGCAAGAAGAATATGAGAGTATACAAGATAAACTGATACTGTTAAATGATTCCATGCTACAGAATCGCTTTAAAAAAAATTTACAGCGAGAAGTCAGAGCTACTGGCAAATTTCGCAGTGGAAGTAATGACGACCAGCTATCTGTTTTTATATTAGATTCCGTTTCTTCTTTGTATGGAAGAAAACAATATGCTCTTATGTCCCCCGCTGAAATTGCAGATGAGCTAAAGCTAAAATGTCAAAAAAGAAATCCAAAAAACATTAAAAGACTTCCTTCCATTTGGTTTTGGTGCACTATAATTCTACTTCTATGTATATTGCCATTATCATTCTATTTCTATAAAATTGGAATTGATATCCTATTTTCTGTTACAATTATTATTCTGCTCGAAATCGGAACATGGATTTTCTTTAGAAGAATGCTTGCCCTAGAAAAACTTGCACAAGTCGTCGCACTCAGTGGCATCAGCTATGGTACCTCCTTTTCTGTCCAGTCAGATGAACTATCTGTTTGTAGATGGTCTTCTATAGAGATAGACAAATTTGAACGCGGTCTTAGAGCACTGCATACTTTAATGGCACATATTCAAGAGCTTATTGCTGGAACAAAGCGATTATCCCAGCTAAATGAACAGAGTGAACAACTGCGCCAATCTAATCTACAGTCGTTGAAGCAGCTGCGTTCCACCCCTGTAGAAAATGCGATGGAGCAAAAAGAACTTAACCATAAAATCCAGAGATATCTCACTGAAAATGCAAGACTTGAAGATGAAAACAAACAGCGTCTTGAGACAATATTAACTGCTGAGTGTCAAATACAATACAACAAAAATCTTCAGGAGGGACTACAAAAACTTTTGTCTCAGACAATTTGCGACTTATGGCAAACTAGATACTCCTCTTTTCAATTTCACTCAGAATTTTTTAAGCATCTAGTAGATAACTTTGAATGGTTTTCTTTTGAAATTATTGAGCGCCGACTACTGGAACTAGAACAGGCAGCAAACCCTGAATCAATTGGCAAATTCCGCAATGGACATTATATTTTTGAGTTTGCCATCGAAAGACAATCTTGCGCGCTAATTTATGACGCAGGACGCAATCTAAAAATTTTGACCATACAAAGAAATTCTCTTCCAAAAGATGTAGGATTGCTAGAACAACAACTAAATGAAACCCTAACTGAATATGGTCTACTACAAAAATCAGAAGTCTCTCAAAAGCAAGAGCATCATTCTAAATCCGGGCACAATACTGTGGGGAACCTAATTCAAGAAATGGCAGTACAGATTAAACAAGGTCGGAAAACAATTGGCATATTAAATAAGCAAGTTGATACTCTCGCACTAGAAAAAAAGACAATTGAACTAGAAAGAAAATCACTTCTTTTAGAAAAAGAAGACTTAGCAAAAAAATTAGAACAACTGCGCGCTCAAATACATCAAGAGGGAAATCAAAATTCTCAGGAATTAAAGGCAAAAGAAGAACAACTCACACAAAAAATAGCTGATTTAGAAACTCGTCTGTCTGAGAAAACAGCAGAAATAAAAGCACTTCAGACAAATTACAATCATACTTATCAAAAAGCACTCTTAGAATTAGAACAACAAAAAAATCAAACAAAACATTTTAAAGAAACCATCGACAAAAACAAACAGGAAATGGAACGCCTACAGGAAGAGTATTCTTCCCTTCAACAAAGTAATGATGATTTGACTAATCAGTTAAATTTAAATAATAGCACCTTAAAAATAATCAATGATACTCTTGCGAAGCAGAAGAAAGAAAACAGTGAACAAAAAAATACCTATGAAAAACTTAAATCTACATCTGATTCTATGAGAAACACTATTGCAAGCCAAAATAAACGAATGCTTGATATTGAAGCAAGTAAGCATCAATTAGAAGATGAAAATAAAACCATACAAAATAGTTTGCAGACTGCCCAAAAATATATTCTTGAACAGGAGAACCAAATTGAACAGCTCAGTCAATCCCTTGTGAGCAAACAGGCGCAGCTTGACAACGCCAAGATATTTGAGAACGCTGATATTCGCCTAGAATTAGAAAAAGCATTTTCGGATGCGCAAACGGAAATTGATATTATCTCACCTTGGATTGCTAACTTTATTAATGAACCTTTGTTAATATGATTCAAAAAGCATTGCAGCGCGGTGTTATCATCAAAATAAAATATGGTTTTTCTGAGAATAGAGGTGGAAAAGACCTCTCCTGTGAAACACTAAAAAAGGCTATAAAATCTGATTATAGTGCTAGTAGAGAGGAACGCTCTATTCTAAACATTTACAAACTTCATAAAAAACTAGACAAAAGTTATCCTGGAAGGATTGTTTCCTATCGACAGGATTCACATGCGAAATTATTGATTGTCGATAAAAAATACTATCTTATTGGAAGTTTTAATTTTCTGTCCTACGATGGGTCAACTTCAGGCAGAGGTGAACTTGCTGTGCGTGACAGTAACCAAAGTATTATTGCAGATATGTATTCCGCGTACTTTCAATTTAACACAAACTTGCCAAAATGGATTACCGAGTCTTTGGAATAATACCAAATGATTTGGATTTTCATAAATAATAATAAGGGAGGATATTAAATTATGCTGTATTTTCGTTCTGTTGGTGAAGCTGAAAATGTATTTAAAGCACTTAGTACACCTATGCGTGTAAAAATTATGGAAATGATCTACAAAGATGACTCCCTCAGCATGAATGACCTTGCCGAAGCACTAGGACTTACCAATGGTGCGATATCCATGCATGTAGGGAAACTGGAGGAAGCGGGCCTTGTACGAATCAAGATTACCTCCGGCAAACGTGGCACTATGAAAATTATTCGTCCCCGCTACGACCGATTAATGATCGACCTTGCACCAATGAAGGAATCACGACGCTGTTATATAGACGATATTCGTGTTGGATACTATACTACCTGCCATGGTACACCAACATGTGGCCTTGCCACCAGCAAAGAGATTATTGGCTCCTTCGATGACCCAAAAGTATTTTCCTTTCCTGACCGCTTTCAAGCAGGAATTCTCTGGTTTGGCAGTGGTTATGTGGAATATAATCTGCCAAACCACTTGCGGGCAGGACAGACTTTGACAGAGCTTCAAATCTCTTTTGAAATTTCGTCAGAGTGCCCAAACACTAATGAGGACTATCCTTCGGATATCTATTTTTCCATCAATGGAATTGCACTTGGTATGTGGATTAGTCCCGGTGACTATGGTGGGCGCAGTGGCTATGTCTCACCGGCATGGTGGCCTGAAGCACTAAATCAATACGGACTCTTAAAAACATTAATTATCAACAGTGAGGGTTGTTTTATGGACGGCACCAACAAGCTTTCTGACGTGACAATTCAAGAACTCAATATTGACTACAATAGTTACATTACCTTTAAATTTGAAGTTCCAAAAGATACTGCCAACTGCGGTGGCTGTACATTGTTTGGTGAAGATTTTGGCGACCATAATCAGGCAATTCGTATCAAAGCATACTATGAGGAGGACAACAGTGACAGCTAAACCACTCGGCCTGTACTCGCCACGCTAGATACTTTATTGTTATCTATATGTATTAAAAATCCCACGGACAACTTCTAAAATATTGTCTGTGGGATTTTTTTATGCACACGGCACCCAAGTAAATTGTCATCAAACCGATTTATCGGTTCGCTGACGGGTGCCCGGCGCGCAAGTAGAGGAAGAAACATTCTCTACTCGATTATATATTATGATGTTGGGGTCAAAAGGTATTTTGCCCCCTATGATACCACGGATTGC
>BLMC01000016.1 GCA_011959805.1 Lachnospiraceae bacterium
GTCGTCGTTGTGTAGGATATCGTTACATCAAAGACGACAGAGGTTGAAGGCGGAGAACTTGAATCGGCAAGTTCCTATACGATTGCAGGAGTGAAGAATAACTATATGACAATAAGCAACCTTTCAATGATAACAGGAGAATTTTTGACCAATGAAAATGATGAAAACAAGGAAAAATATTGTGTGCTTGGCTATTCCATAGCAAAGGAGATTTTTGGAAGTGTCTATGCTGCATATGATGACGTGGTTTATATTGATGCAAGACCATATGTAGTGACTGGTGTGCTTAAGGAAATGGGAAGTGTGTCATCTGGTATCAGCCCAGATATGACTATTTTTATTCCATATGAGACAGGCGTAAAGTATATTACAGGACAGAATATCAATCCGACTATCACCGTGATTTCTGCGGATATCAATCGTGTTGATATGGTGATTGAAAATATCAAAACTGTTCTTGCCGACAGCTATGCAAACGCGGAATTTACTATTTCTGATGCGGGAACTAAGATGGAAGCGGCGTCAAAATCCAATGATACATTACAGCTTTTGCTTATTGCGATGGCAGTAATTGTGTTTATTGTAGGTGGAATTGGTATTATGAATGTGCTTTTTGTGTCTGTGAAGGAGCGAACAAATGAAATTGGCATTCTAAAAGCGCTCGGCTGCTCCAAACGTGATATTCTTTTGGAATTTTTATTTGAGGCATGTTTTATGAGTTTTATAGGTTCGATTCTCGGTGTACTTGTCGCATTTGGCATTACGCCTGTGATAGAAAGTTTTTCTGTCAGAGTAGAATTATCTACACAAGGTGCGCTGTTGTCGCTTGCATTTGGAGTGATAACAGGTACAATTTTTGGATTTTATCCCGCATATAAAGCATCGTCGCTCATACCTGTTGTGGCACTGAATCAAGAGTAGGAAATAAAAAAGGAGAAAAAATGAAGAAGTGTGTAAACAAAAAAGGTTTAATTATTATTTTATTAATTCTACTTGTAATGGTAGGTGCTTGTTATCTATACTTGCCACAGGCTTATGCGGCTGATGAAAAAAATCAGGAACTTGTATTGGAAGAAGGGCAAGAGTATACATTTGCAGAAATCACTTCTCTGTCAGGCAATGAAATGGAGTATATTATCCTTGATGCGCAGGTGATAGATTCCAATGATTTGCAAAAAAAAGACAGTGGGCGAAAAGAGCGTGGTGCCAATGAAAATGTTAGAGGTGAAAGGCGAGGCGTGGCACAAGACCAGCAAATGCAAACAACGAATGAAATAGCATATAATGTAGAAAGTATGCCAACAATTAGCGAAAATCCTAAAATAAGCAGTATGCCAATGACAGGGGAAAGACCAGATATAGGGGAAATGCCAGACATGGGAAGTATGTCAGATGTAAATCGAATACCCAATATGGGAAATATACAGACAACCGATGTACAAAAAACTTCTACGAAAGATAAAGCAAATCGTGTTCAAGAAGGTACCATCATAAATTATGCAAAAACAGATGAGACAGGCCAAATGCAAATTCCCGTGGGTACAGAAGTAGAGACAAAACTTGGTACGATCACAACATTTTCGCGCCTGTCGAACGGAGATATTATAAAAATGCTTCTACAAAAAGATGATACTGGCAACAAGGTATTGATGAAAATATGGATTGTGGAATAGGGGCGTATGTTATGGAAGAAAAGATTATAGATATAAAGGATGTGAATAAAGGCTATAGACTTGGCGACGATATGGTTCCTGTTCTAAAGGATATTAATTTTACAGTTAAAAAGGGAGATTTTGTGGCAATTCTTGGTCCATCTGGTTCAGGCAAGACGACGCTCATGAACATTATTGGTTGTATGGATGTGTTAGATTCCGGTGAATATTATCTCAATGGAAGAGCAATACACAATACTAAGGAAAGCGAGATGACAGAAGTGCGCAACAAAGAGATTGGATTTGTTTTTCAGAATTATCAGTTAATTCCAACTTATAATGTAATGCAAAATATCATGATGCCTTTGCTGATACGCGGTATGAGACATAGAGAGGCAAAAAGGCAATGCAGTGAGATTGTAAAACTTTTGGGCATTGCGCATAGACTTGACCACAGACCAAATGAGCTTTCCGGTGGTCAGAAACAGCGTGTCTCTATTGCAAGAGCTTTAGCTAGTGAACCAGCGATTCTTCTTGCTGATGAGCCAACAGGAGCACTTGACAGTGCAAGTGGTCAGGAAGTATTAAAGCTTTTTGGCAATCTGAACCAACTGGGAAATACGATTGTTATGATTACACATGATTTGGAAGTAGCAAAAGCGGCGCAACGCATTGTGCGTATTGTAGATGGGTGTCTCTCAGAATATGAGGAAACATAGATAGATTTGATAATATTCGTCGTTAGCCATAATTAGATTTTTTGTGTAGTTAGGTGAAGAGTATAATAAGGTAGTATGTGTTATCTTAAAGGTTATAAAACAAAGATAATTTTTTATAGCGCTATTATAGCCTTTTTACCATAAATACAATGTTAATTGCAGTTGGTACATTCATAAGATTCTTGCCAGAGAATTTGGATATAAATTTTATATAACAATTACTAAGAATAAGATACAGAGCCGACAAACTTATGAAGAATCACAGTTTATCGGCTCTTTTTACGCGCAGACCCATGCAGCAGAAATAAGCCACTAAAGCGGCACATGGGTCGCGCACAAGTAGGAAAATCGTTTATAAAAAAATAATAGTAAATTAGAGGTATTTGTGTTATGCTAAAGTATACTTAGCAAAATACTTTTACAAAGTGTAGGATTCGTGTGAAGTCAAAGATTTTACAATCCTGATTTAAGCGTTTGCTAAAGCGACGAATTGAGAGTTCGTATGAAGCTTAAGTTATCTGAATTAGGCAAAATATGATTTAAGATGTAGGAAGTTTCGCTCACAAAAACAAAGAACAGCATTTTATCATTACTTGAGTTGTTGATAGTGCCATGGAGGGTTGCAATGGAAAAGAAAAAGATAACAAATATAGAAGTGAAGAGAAAAAACCGGAATGATGTGTTTCGGTACATATGTAAAAATAATATGGTGTCAAACCCAGATATCGCTTACGCTTTGAAGATGAGCCTTCCAACAGCAACTCAGATTACGAAGGAACTGATAGAGGAAGGGCTAGTAGAAGAAAGGGGCGCGTTGGAATCCACAGGAGGAAGAAGAGCAAAAGCGTTGGCTGTATCTGAAAATGTAGGCAACGCCGTAGGATTGGACATTACAAAAAACCATATCAGTTTGGTTTTTACGAATTTGACTGGTGAGATTTTAAAATACGAGCGTATTTTTTTGCCATATGTGGCAGAAGATGCTTATTATCGTGAAGTAAATGATAAGTTGGAAGCTTTTCTGGATGAAAATGGATGCAGTGCACAAAAGATTTTGGGGATTGGGATTTCTTTTCCAGGAATTATTGATCTTGACAAAGAATTGATTACGGATTCTCGTGTATTGGATGTGAAGTTTCTGCCATTTGTTTCTATAAGTAGTTTTTTTGATTATCCCTGTTATTTTTTGAATGATGCAAATGCGGGTGCTTATGCGGAGGGGATACAATCAGAAAGTATGGAGCGCTTTTTCTATCTGTCGCTGAGCAATACGGTGGGAGGTGCCGTATATAGTAACCACAGACTGGAACAGGGGAAAAACTTTCGTTGTGGGGAAGTAGGGCATATGACCATTGTACCAGATGGAGAAAACTGTTACTGTGGGAAACAGGGGTGCTTAGATGCGTACTGTTGTGCAAAGTGTCTCTCAGATGGGAAACTTGAGGATTTTTTTGACCGACTAGAAAAAGGAGAACAGGAAGCAGTCCAATTGTGGGACAGATACACAACTTACCTTGCAATTGCCGTCAATAATATTCATATGGTTCTCGACTGTGATATTGTTCTTGGAGGGTATGTAGGTAGTTACATGGGAGAACATATACAGGATATACGAGATAAGGTATCGGGAAGAAATACATTTGCAGAGGGAGGTTCTTTTGTAAAGCCCTGTCGCCATAAGACGGGAGCCGCTGCTTTGGGAGCCGCTCTGAAAATAATAGAGTTGTTTATGGAACAAGTTTAATATTTTTGCTTCTATATAGTTTTAACGTTTGGAGATTCCAGCAATGGAGTCTCTTTTTTATGCACACGGGCATCCAAGTGAAATTTGTCAACAAAAGCTGACGATGCTCGGCGCGCGTAAAAAAAGAATCCCCTACTCGACTGCACACAGATACCAAAGAGCTTTAAATTTAATTGTATATTATGTATATAAATAGAATAAGAGTTTTAGAGGAAAATAACAAAAAATTTGATTTTAGAATAAAGTGTTGACAAATTTATCAAGTGAATATAAAATTAAATACATAATAAAAATATTTAACAAAGTAATAAATAAAGAGCAAAATATAATAAGCGCAAACAATGAAAACAAAAACGATGGATGCAATGACTGCACAGAATAAGATTAATAATGTAGATGTGTTATAGAGGTGCGAAAGTCTTTGCGGCAAGAAATATTGATAAAGAAACATTAATAAACAAACTCTTTATAACAACTATTTTTCATGAAAAAAGGAGGATATTATCATGGAAGGAAAAATGAAAACAGCAGTTATGCTAGGAATTGGAAAAATGGGATTTGAGGAAAGGGATATCCCCAAAGCAAAGGACAATGAAGTGCTTGTGAAGTTGGAGTATGTGGGTATCTGCGGAAGTGACCTACATTATTATGAGACAGGAGCAATCGGGGATTATGTGGTAAAACCGCCCTTCGTGCTTGGACATGAGCCAGGAGGAACTGTTGTGGAGGTTGGAAAGGATGTAAAGCATCTGAAAGTCGGTGACAGGGTTGCATTGGAACCTGGAAAGACCTGTGGACACTGTGAGTTCTGTAAGACAGGAAATTACAATCTCTGTCCAGATGTTATTTTTTTCGCAACGCCGCCTGTAGATGGGGTATTTCAGGAATATGTGGCACATGAGGCAGACCTTTGCTTTAAGTTGCCAGATAATGTGAGCACGATGGAAGGCGCTTTAATTGAGCCTTTAGCAGTGGGTTTCCATGCAGCGATGCAGGGCGGCGCAAGAGCAGGACAGACAGCGGTGGTCATGGGAGCAGGCTGTATTGGTTTGGTGACAATGATGGCGTTAAAAGCAATGGGGGTGTCAAAGGTGTACGTGGTGGATATCATGGAAAAGCGCCTTCAAAAAGCGCTAGATTTGGGAGCAGACGGTGTAATTAATGCAAGTGAAACCGATGCAGTGGAAGAAGTAAGAAAATTGACAGATGGCAAGGGTTGTGACCTTGCAGTGGAGACCGCGGGTACACAGGTTACTACCGTCCAGACAATCCACATGACAAAGAAAGGCGCGACAATTGTGTTGGTAGGTTACAGTAAGAGTGGGGAAATGACACTGCCTATGAGCCTTGCACTGGATAAAGAGCTGACATTCAAGACTATATTCCGCTATCGCCATATTTATCCGATGGCAATCGAGGCAGTTGCAGCAGGAAAAGTGAATCTGAAAGGCATTGTGACAAATGTGTTTAGTCTTGATGAAGCACAGAAGGCTATGGATTACAGTATAAATAACAAGGCGGATATTGTAAAAGCAGTGATACGTATTGCAGAGTAAAAACTGTACAGTTTGGGGTAAACTGTAAAGGTATAATTCATAGTTTAATATTTAGAGATTCCAGCAATGGAGTCTCTTTTTTTATACGTACAGATATAAAAAAGAACTATGCAGTGAAAGCTGTCCACGTCCGGCGCGAGTAGGGAAAGGAAACTTTCCTACTCGATTGCACACGTCGATACAAAGGAAAATGCTATTAGTAATGCATCGGTGGCGTGGTAAGTATGAGAGAAGGACATTCTCTTATTTGATTGTGTATTTTATATATAATTGCAATAAGAGTTTTGGATAAAATAACAAAAATATTCCTTTTTTAGAAAAAATCATTGACAAATATGACAAATAAATATAAAATGAAATACATAATAAAACTATTTAACAAAGTAATAATTAAAGTATAAATATAAGGAGGGCAGACAATTAAAAGGAAAACAGTAAAAGCAACGGCTGCGCAGAATAAGGTTGACAATGTGGATGTGTTACGCATAAAAGAATTGGTGAGGGACACAGGAAATCTTTATAACCTATATGCAGGAGCAATTACAGGGCTACAGCATATGGGGATTTCTACAAATAATTTGGATGCAATATACGTTGAATGTAGAAATTTTGTTTTTTCTGTTTGGAAAAAACAATGTAAGATTTTTATGATTGTAGGATTGAATAAAGAGAAAATAAAATTTAGTTCATATCTATAGTAAGGAGGATCGCAATGGAACAAAAAAATACGAATGTCAAAGTACCACTCATTAGCAAGATTGCCTATGGCATGGGGGATGTGGGATGTAATTTTAGTTGGATGTTTGTTGGGAATTTCCTAATGATATTTTATACTGATGTTTTTGGAATCGGAATGAGCGCGGTTGCAGGTCTGATGTTGTTTTCGCGGTTTTGGGATGCGATTAATGATCCGGTAATCGGAGGGCTAAGTGATAAAACACATACAAGATGGGGGAGATACCGCCCTTGGCTTTTAGTTGCGGCTCCTTTGACCGCGCTTGTGCTGATGCTGACTTTTTGGGCGCATCCTGATTGGTCGCCTACAGCAAAAATTATCTATATGGCAGTGACTTATTGTATTTTGGTGTTGGGTTATACCTGTGTCAATATCCCTTATGGAACACTGTGCGGCGCAATGACACAGAATATAGAAGAACGAGCAAAAATCAACACTTTTCGCTCAGTCAGTGCAATGATTGCTATTGGAATTATCAATATTATCACTGTCCCATTAATCGCAGCACTTGGCAAAGGAAATGATAGAAGAGGTTATCTTTTGATTGCTATTATATATGGATGTATTTTTGCAGCCTGTCACATCTTTTGCTTTGCAAAAACAAAGGAAGTTGTGGAAGTGCCTGAGAAAGAAAAAACATCGTTGAAGATACAACTGACATCTGTTGCCAAAAACAGACCTTATATGATTGCAGTGGCTGGACAATTTCTATTTGGAATAACACTTTATGGAAGGAATGCAGATGCGTTGTACTACTTTACTTATGTAGAAGGAAATCAGGCATTATTCAGTACATATTCGCTTTTTATTATTGTTCCCTCGATTATTGGCGCTGCCTGCTTTCCAGTAGTATTTCGGCTGACAAACAATAAAGGACGTTCCGCCTCTATTTTTGCACTGCTGACGGGAATCAGTATGCTTTGTATGTACTTTTTTACAGCCGGAAAGTCGCCAATTCCTTTTTATCTGTTTTCGTGTCTGGCACAGTTCTTTTTCTCAGGATTTAACACAGCGATTTATGCAATTGTGCCGGATTGTGTGGAATATGGGGAATGGAAAACAGGTCTGCGCAATGACGGTTTTCAGTATGCTTTTATCTCATTGGGCAATAAAATCGGAATGGCGATTGGAACTTCTGTTTTGGCAGGTGTCTTAGGCAGTCTCGGATATGTCGCAAACCAGCAGCAGAACCCAGCTGTGTTGTCGGTGATTAAGCATTCATTTACGACGGTTCCTGGTGTGTTGTGGATTGTAACAGCGGCAGTTTTATATTTTTATCGCCTGAATAAAAAAGCGTACAACAAGATTGTGCAGGAAATTCAAGAAAGAAAAGGGCCAAAACAGTAATAGTGCAAATAACAATCGGATATTTGAGATAAATCTGGATGAAGTGATATACTGGCAATGCTTGTATACATAGGCTATCGGACTGCTTTTATCAAAAAAGTATAAGAGAACTACTATATATAAAGTAATATTTTGAAATACATTCTGGAGAAGATAAAAGAGGAGCTTGAAAGATAATCAAAAAATTGTTAGAATATTGATGAGTAAAAACGGGCAGACGGTTTTCTTTGCCTGTTTTTCAGTATGTCATAGAGAAATTAAATGGGATAAAGTACAGAAAGATGAGGTTAATATATGGCTGGAATGACACCGATGATGCAACAGTATATGGAAACAAAGAAACAGTATAAAGATTGTATTCTATTTTACAGACTCGGTGATTTTTATGAAATGTTTTTTGAGGATGCAAAGCTTGTCTCAAAGGAACTAGAACTAACCCTAACTGGAAAGGATTGTGGGATGGAGGAGCGTGCACCTATGTGCGGCGTTCCTTATCATGCGGTTGATGGATACCTTAGCCGGCTTGTATCGAAAGGATACAAGGTCGCTATCTGTGAGCAGGTAGAAGACCCAAAGCTTGCGAAGGGACTGGTAAAGCGTGAAGTGATTCGCATTGTTACTCCCGGAACCAATTTGAATGCACAATCACTTGAAGAATCCAAAAATAATTATATTATGTGTATTGCACAGTTTCCAAATAAAATAGGAATCTCTGTGGCGGATGTGACAACAGGCGATTTTTATATGACTGAGGTTGAAGGACTTTCTAAGCTCACAGATGAACTTTATAAATATATGCCAACAGAAATTATTTGCAATGATGCGTTGATGATGAGTGGAATTGATGTAGATGATTTAAAAACTCGCCTTAAGATTGCAGTCTATCCGCTGGAACCGTGGTTTTTTGATGAGGATGGCTGCCGAAAATGTCTGATGGAACATTTTAAAGTGAATACGCTCACAGGACTTGGACTAGAAGATTTTCCATCGGGAGTGATTGCCTGTGGGGTATTGATGCAATATTTGTTAGAAACACAAAAAACGCAACTTACACATATTACACATATTACTCCTTATTTAGCAAGTCGCTTTATGCTGCTTGACAGTTCTACAAGACGCAATTTAGAGCTGACAGAAACGCTTCGAGAAAAACAGAAACGAGGCTCTCTTTTATGGGTGCTTGATAAGACAAAAACAGCGATGGGCGCAAGACAGCTACGCGCCGATATAGAACAGCCACTTGTCAATATGGAAAACATTAATGATAGGCTTGATACAATTGAACAGCTTTGCAAAAATACAGTATCGCGAGATGAGATTCGAGAGTATTTGAACCCAATTTACGACATGGAGCGTTTGCTTGGCCGTGTGAGTTATAAATCAGCAAATCCAAGGGATTTAATATCATTTGCAAATTCTATGGAAATGCTTCCACATATCAAAACCGTTTTAAAAGACTTTGATGCAAAACTTTTAAAGGAAATTGATGAACAGATTGACGGTCTTGAAGATTTGTATAATCTCATTAAAAAGTCCATTTGTGAGGAACCTCCTATATTAATTCGAGAAGGAGGTATTATTCGAGAAGGTTTTGACACAGATATCGATCATTTGCGAAAAGCCAAGACAGATGGGAAAAACTGGCTTGCACAACTTGAAGAAGAAGATCGAGAGCGGACAGGAATTAAAAATCTTCGGATAAAATATAATAAAGTATTTGGTTATTATTTTGAGGTAAGTAATTCCTATAAGAATCAAGTGCCTAGCGATTATGTGCGCAAACAGACACTTGTCAATGCGGAACGCTATACAACAGCAAAGTTAAAAGAGCTTGAGGATACAATTTTAAATGCAGAGGACAAGCTTAATGTACTAGAGTATGATATGTTCTGTAAAATACGAGATGATCTTGCAATACATTTGGAGCGCATTCAAAAGACAGCAAAAGCGGTGGCAAGATTGGATGTGTTTACAGCACTTTCCGTTGTTGCAGAACAGAATCATTATGTCAGACCAACTCTAAATAATAAGGGACTAATTGATATTAAAGAAGGCAGACATCCCGTTGTGGAAAAAATGATTGACCACGATATGTTTGTTTCAAACGATACCTTTCTTGACAACAACAATCATTGTATCGCGGTGATTACGGGACCAAATATGGCTGGAAAATCTACTTATATGCGCCAGTCGG
The DNA here is from genome assembly GCA_011959805.1 of Lachnospiraceae bacterium. Classification (GTDB taxonomy): domain Bacteria; phylum Bacillota; class Clostridia; order Lachnospirales; family Lachnospiraceae; genus COE1. The sequence goes on from BLMC01000016.1 coordinate 9,949, forward strand.
CATTAATTGTGTTAATGGCACAACTCGGCAGTTTTGTCCCTGCAAAGAGTGCAAATATTGGCATTGTTGACAGAATTTTTACAAGAGTGGGTGCGTCGGACGACCTTGCGAGTGGACAGAGCACCTTTATGGTGGAAATGAATGAAGTTGCAAATATCTTACGCAATGCCACTCCTAAAAGTTTATTGGTGCTTGATGAGATAGGACGCGGCACTTCTACATTTGATGGATTGAGTATCGCATGGGCAGTGATTGAGCATATCAGCAATAAAAAGATTCTTGGCGCTAAGACATTGTTTGCAACACACTATCATGAACTTACAGAGTTGGAAGGAAAAATGAATAATGTTATCAACTATTGTATTGCAGTGAAAGAAAAAGGGGATGACATTATCTTTTTAAGGAAGATTGTCAAAGGAGGAGCAGACAGAAGTTATGGTATTCAAGTAGCAAAACTTGCTGGGGTGCCAGATATGGTAATTGATCGTGCAAAGGAGATTGCAGAGCAATTAAGTGACAATGATATCACAGAAAAAGTGCAATGTATTACAGTGGATACGAAAGGGGAAAAGAAGCGGTCTAAGCGTTATGATGATGTGGATTTGGGACAGATGTCTTTGCTTGACACGGTTAAGGACGAGGACATTTTGAATGAATTGAAGGAGATTGACATCTCTAATCTGACACCGCTTGATGCGCTAAATACATTATACCGACTGCAAAATAAACTGAAAAATCGATGGTAGAAATTTATACACAGGAAAGGAACAAGCAAATATGGCAGAAATACATGTGTTGGATGATGCAACGATAGATAAGATTGCGGCAGGTGAGGTTGTAGAGCGACCTGCCAGTGTAGTCAAAGAGCTGGTGGAAAACGCTATGGATGCAGGAGCAAATGCGATAACAGTTGAAATTAAGGATGGGGGAATTGAGTTTATTCGTGTGACGGATAACGGTTCAGGTATTGAACATAACCAACTGCGGAATGCTTTTTTGCGCCATGCCACAAGTAAAATTAGTTCAGTTGTCGATTTAATGCGTCTGCACAGTATGGGTTTTCGTGGAGAAGCACTCTCAAGTATTGCTGCTGTGGCGAAAGTTGAGATTGTTACAAAGACAAAAGAGAATATGACAGGAACACGATTGTGTCTCGAAGGTGCAAAAGAGATATCTTTTGAGGAGGTTGGTGCTCCAGATGGAACAACTTTCATTGTGCGCAATTTGTTTTTCAATACTCCTGTTCGCCGCAAATTTCTAAAGACAGCAATGACCGAAGCAAGCTATGTTACGGATTTGCTTGAACATATGGCACTGTCAAGACCAGAGATATCTTTTAAATATGTCATCAATAATCAAACAAAATTTTATACGAATGGTGATGGGGATTTAAAAGCTATTATTTATCGCATTTTTGGCAGGGATATTGCCAATGAGATGGTGGAATTTCAGGCGGTCGATGAGAATATTGTTCTGGAAGGTTTTCTTGGCAAACCGACGTTAAACCGCGCAAACAGAAACTTTGAAAATTATTTTGTCAATAGACGATATATTAAAAGTAAAGTCATTTCTAAAGCAATTGAGGAAGGGTATCAGTCTTATATGATGCAACATAGATATCCATTTTGTGTAGTGCATATTACTGTTCCACCAGAAAGTGTGGATGTCAATGTCCATCCAACAAAAATGGAAGTGCGTTTTTCTGACCAAAATAGTCTTTACAAATTGATTGCTGAAAATGTCGCTGATTTTTTATCACAACAAGAAATGATTCCAGATGCGATTCTTGAACCAGAAAAAAAGGAAAAAAAGAATAAGAAAACTGCCAAAATAGAGGCACCAGAGCCATTTGAGCGGAAACGCCGTACTGCGGAGCAGACATCTGGCGCGTTTTTGGACGACTTCTCTCATATGATAAAGGAAGAGAGTGGATATCATTCGTTGTGCGAGAGCAACTATAATCATAATGAAACGCAGAAGGATTCTCAAATTTCTGATGAGGATAGTTTTTTTGTAGACAACAGAGAAAAGGATGCAGGAATTGGACAGTTGAAGCAAAATAGGATGGTGGGTAAGATATTGGGAGGACCACCAAAAGAAGCTTCTGCCAAAAATCTTGGTGTTATTAAGAATAAGGACCATATTATTGTAGAGAAACCAGAACAACTAAATTTTTTTGATGAAAAAATTTTGACAAGAGAAGCAAGACAGGAGTACCGAATTGTTGGGCAGGTATTTGATACATACTGGATTATAGAATACCGCGATAAAATGTTGATGATTGACCAACATGCAGCACATGAGAAGGTCAAGTATGAACAGATATTGACTAAGGTAGAACATAATGAGATTTATACACAGACTTTGACTCCGCCAGTCGTTATCAGTATCACACCCAAAGAAGTAGCATTAATCAATCAATATGCACAATATTTTAAGGAACTTGGTTTTGAGATTGAGGATTTTGGAATGAATGCATTTGCAATTAGAGGAGTGCCGATTGACTTGTTTGGCTATAATATCAAAGAACTTTTTGAGGAGATATTGGTTCAAATGTCCGAAAGTCCAGTGCGCGGGGTGCCTCAAATTATACGGGAGAAAATTGCTTCTATGGCATGTAAGGCTGCTGTGAAGGGCAATAATTCATTGACCTATGAGGAAGCTGACAAATTGATTGAACAGCTACTGGAACTGGAAAATCCCTATAATTGTCCTCATGGTAGACCGACAATTATATCCATGTCAAAACACGAGATAGAAAAAAAATTTAAAAGAATAGTGTAAAATTTTACACATCCTGATTTGTAGGCCCGCCAAAGCGGCGAAAGGAAGTTAGTATGAGTGTGATGAAAATAAAAAAGTCTCCTGTTGAAAAGGAGTTAGAGCGAATTGCGCGCGAGGAAAAAAGGCTAAAGAAACAGGCGACGGAATATCATGCTGCAAAGTGGAAAGAGACATTAGAACAAAAGATTCCATCCAGAATACATACAAATTTACAAAAAGCTTTTTGCATGGCATTTGAGTTGATATTTGAGAGAGGAACAAATCTGATTGAGAAGACATACTCTAAAGATACGATAGAAAAAGAGTTTCAAATACATGATTTTGCGGTCAATTTAAAAGGTGGGAAGAAAGAGTTGCGCCATTTAAAAGCGGATGTAAATCGTGGAAACCTAGTGAATATGGCGGTCAGCACTATAGAGGGTGTTGGTTTGGGTATTTTAGGGATTGGATTACCAGATATTGTACTGTTTTTGTCAATGATTCTGAAAGGAACTTATGAGACAGCATTACAATATGGATTTTCCTACGATACCCCGAAGGAGCGCATGTATATTCTAAAGCTTTTAGAGACAGCTATGTCTAAAGGAGAACAATGGATAGCATGTAATACCACGGTTGATAATTACTTTTGTGCTGTATCTTTTCGGGAGATAAAGCTTGCAGAGCAAATTAAAAATACAGCCGATGCGTTTGCTGTGGATATGTTACTTGCCAAGTTTATACAGGGACTTCCTGTCGCAGGAATTTTGGGAGGCATTAGTAATCCTATTTACTATAGGCAAATTATACATTATGTACAGTTGAAATATCATAAACGTTATCTGCTCTCAAAAAGATAATATTTTTTAAAATTGTCTTCTAAATAATAAAAGTAGAAGGGAGTGCTGTGGCATGAAGCCACTAATTATATTGACAGGTCCTACGGCGGCTGGAAAAACAAAGCTTTCCATAGCACTTGCAAAGGACATAAACGGTGAGATTATTTCTGCTGATTCCATGCAGGTATATAGACATATGGATATTGGTTCTGCCAAGATACGGCAGGAAGAAATGCAAGGGATCAAGCACTATCTAGTTGATATCTTAGAACCAACAGAAGAATTTCATATTGTTCTTTTTCAAAAATATGCAAAGCAGGCGATTGCCGAAATTTATGCAAAGGAAAAGATTCCAATCATTGTTGGTGGCACTGGATTCTATATTCAATCCGTATTGTATGACATTAATTTTCAGGAGGGAGAAGAAGACACAGCACTTCGAGAAAGTTTGGAACGAATTGCGCAGGAAAAAGGTGTACAATTCCTCCATAGTATATTAAAGGAATGTGATCCTAAGGCAGCGCAGGAAATTCATGCAAACAATATTAAGCGTGTGATTCGTGCTATTGAGTTTTATCGGCAGACAGGCAAGAAAATTTCTGAGCATAATGATGCTGAGCGGGAGAAAAAGTCTGTGTATGATTCACGTTATTTTGTGCTTACCGATCAACGGGAAAAACTTTATAATGCAATTGATAAACGTGTCGATCAGATGATTGTAGAAGGACTTGTGGATGAGGTAAAACAATTGATGGACATGGGGTGTAAGCGGGATTCGACAGCGATGCAAGGACTGGGATACAAAGAAATTATTTCCTATCTGATGGGAGAAATTAGCTTAGATGAGGCGGTCTATATCATTAAACGGGACACGCGGCATTTTGCGAAGCGCCAACTTACATGGTTTCGCCGAGAGCGTGATGTTATTTGGATAGAAAAGGATAAATTTGCATATGATGAGGAAAAAATGTTACACTATATAAAAACGAAATTATAAGATTATGGAAGGAAACTAGAGAAAATGATAGAACCAACAAATGAGAAGAATGCGACCGTACAAAATATATACAGACAACTGGGTATTTCTGATCAGGTCTACCTTTTTGGTCAAGAGATTTTAGCACAATTGAGACTGCGTTTTGATGAGATTGACCAAACTGCGGAGTACAATCAGCTAAAAGTGTTAAAAGCAATGCAGGATAATAAGGTCAGCGAAGCTTGTCTACTGGGAACAACAGGATATGGATATAATGATCTTGGCAGAGATACACTAGAAGCTGTATATGCATCTATTTTTCATGCGGAAGATGCGTTGGTTAGACCACAGATTACATGTGGAACACATGCATTGGCGCTGGCATTAATGAGTAATCTGCGCCCGGGTGATGAGCTGCTATCTCCCGTTGGAAAACCTTATGATACACTAGAAGAAGTAATTGGCATCCGCCCATCAAAAGGTTCGCTTGCAGAGTATGGCATTTCTTATCGACAAGTAGACTTGCTTGCGGATGGTAGTTTTGACTATGATGGTATTCGAGCGGCTCTTAGTGCAAAAACACGACTTGTCACAATACAGCGCTCCAAAGGTTATCAAACGCGACCAACGCTTTCTGTAAAAAAGATAGGGGAATTGATTTCCTTTATAAAAGAAATTAATCCAAATACGATTTGTATGGTCGACAATTGTTATGGTGAGTTTGTAGAGTGTATTGAACCTTCAGATGTAGGGGCGGATATGGTGGTTGGTTCTCTCATTAAGAATCCTGGCGGTGGATTGGCGCCGATTGGCGGATATATTGTAGGAAAAAAAGAATGTGTGGAAAATGCAGCTTATCGACTTACATCACCTGGTCTTGGCAAGGAGGTGGGGGCTTCTCTGGGCATTCTGCGCGATTTTTATCATGGTTTGTTTCTTGCGCCGACAGTGACAGCCGGAGCGTTAAAGGGAGCAATTTTTGCGGCAAATATCTATGAGAAACTAGGATTTAAGGTGGTTCCAAACAGCACAGAGCCAAGACATGATATTATACAAGCTGTTACGTTTGGAACAGCAGAGGGGGTGATTGCTTTCTGCAAAGGGATTCAGGCAGCAGCGCCGGTTGACAGTTTTGTCACACCAGAACCTTGGGATATGCCTGGATACGATGCACAAGTAATTATGGCTGCGGGAGCTTTTGTCTCGGGTTCCTCGATTGAACTGAGTGCAGACGGGCCAATCAAACCGCCTTTTGCTGTGTATTTTCAGGGAGGACTTACTTTTGCACATGCCCAGTTTGGCATAATGAAAACATTGCAGAGTGTAGTTGATGCAGGAATTGTTCATATTTAAAAAAAGTATAAAAAATTTCATAAAACTTTACAAAATAGGAAATATGTCGAAAAAAAACTAATCTTTTTTATGTACAGACGCAACATGGTGTGGTAAGATAACTAAGAAAGCTGGAAAGGATGGCTATGTGTCATAGAAAACCGTAAAGTAGTAGTTGTCCAATACGCTTAGATGGAGAGCAAGGCGTAAATACATGAGTCTTTTTAAAGAATTATATGCTAAGGATGAGTTGCCTTATGACAAATTTATGAGGCTTGGACCGGAATATCTTTCGGATGCCGAGCTTCTTGCTATCATGCTCAGAACTGGAACAAGAGAAAAAACTCCTATTGAAGTAGGCAGGGAGATCTTAAGATTGGCAGGTGAAGGAATGGGGCTTTTGGGGCTGTATCATTTTGGGATTAAAGATTTGATACAGGTTCCAGGAATCGGAGAGGTGAAGGCGGTTCAATTGCTATGCATTGCCGAGATTGCCAAGCGGACGGCTAACATGCAGGCACGTCCCGATCTCACTTTTGACAAACCTGAGACAGTAGCAGCTTATTATATGGAACAGATGCGACACAGAGATACAGAGCAGCTTTTGCTTGTACTTCTCGATGCTAAACGGCATATTGTGGACGAGTCTGTATTGTCGACAGGTACATTTAATTCAACGCTGATTTCACCGAGAGAAATCTGTATTAGGGCCATGCGCAATGAAGCATCCTATATCGTGATTTTGCACAATCACCCCAGTGGTGATCCGACGCCTAGCAGGCAAGATGTGCTGGTGACACAGAAGATAAAGGAAGTATCCGATTTAGTTGAAATTCCATTGCTGGATCATATCATTATCGGGGATAACAGATATACCAGTTTTATTCAAAAAGGACTTTTATGAGGAAAGGAGTTGTTATGTTGGCTAACAACGCATTTGGTATTGATTTGGGTACCAGAACTATTAAGATTTACAACGCTCACAGTGACAATGTTATTGTTGAGAAAAATATGATCGCGATTGAGGATAAGAAAAATTTGTTTGCATATGGTGACTCTGCATTTGAGATGTTTGAGAAGGCACCATCTAGTATTGAAATATCCTATCCGCTCTGCAATGGTGTTATTGCGGATATTAAAAATATGCAGTTGATTCTCAAGAATTTTATTTTGGATTGTAATAAGGGCATTGTAAAGCCCGCAGAATTTTATATCGCAGTTCCTTCTGATATTACTGAGGTGGAAAAGCGAGCATTTTCGGATTTGGTAAAGGATGCCAATATCAAGGCAAGAAAAATTTTACGTGTAGAGAAAGCAGTGGCAGATGGGCTTGGACTTGACATTGATGTCAAAAATGCACAAGGAATTCTTGTCGTCAACGTTGGATTTCATACAACAGAAATTTCTATTTTGTCGTTGGGTGGCATCGTACTTAGTCGCTTAATTAAAGTGGGAGGACAGAAATTTGATGAGTCAATTAAGAATGCCATTCGCAAAGAGTTTAGTCTGATTGTCGGCAGTAAAACTGCGGAGAATGTCAAGATAGATCTTCGAGAACTTGAGGAGGATAAGCGAAAAGCAGTTGTGTATGGCAGGGATATTGTGACAGGACTTCCCATGGAGAAGGAAATACCGACAGATTTGGTAAGCGAGAGTATGCTTGAGAATTTTAATGTGATTATTGACAATATCAGAGTGATACTTGAGAGGACTCCGCCTGAGCTTTCTGCAGATATTTTCCGCAGAGGAATTTATCTGACAGGAGGTGCATCGCAAGTTGTACATTTGGCAGAATTAATTGCAAAAGGAACAGGTTTGAAGGTAAATGTAAGTGAGAATCCAGTATCTGGTGTTGCCCTCGGACTTGCCAAGATAATTAAAGATGATAACTATAAATCTGTTGCATATTTAGAAGGAATGGGGCGCTAGTATTCATGAGTCCGGTGGCAAAGAGAAAAAAAGGCAAATTCTCTATTCCAGGCAAATACTTGCTGTTAATTTTGACTTGTGTCTGTGTAGTGTTGATGGCAGTGACTTTTTTTACAGATTACTCTGCATCGCCACTCAATAAGCTAGTAGGTTATGTTGTGGTTCCATTTCAAGATGGCGTTAGCCGTATTGGCACATGGTTGTCTGTTCGAGTAGATGAGCTGGGCGAATTGAGAATCGTGCTTCAAGAAAATCAAGAACTCAAACAACAGATTGATGAGCTGACTGTTCAGAATACTCAGCTTCAACAGGATAAATATGAATTGAACAATCTGCGAGAATTGTATAAACTTGATGAACAGTATAGTGGGTATGAGAAAGTCGGGGCTAGAATTATTGCGCGGGACAGTGGAAACTGGTTTCATGCATTTATTATCAATAAGGGATCAGAAGATGGACTTTCCATAGATATGAATGTAATTGCTGGTGGAGGGCTTGTTGGAAGGATTATTGATATTGGACCAAATTGGGCGAAGGTGAATGCAATCATCAATGATGATTCTAATGTGAGTGGCATGGTACTTGCAAGCTCAGATATTTTGATGGTTAGCGGTTCCCTTCAACTTATGGGAGAAGGCGTGATTGGTTTTGGTCAGCTCATTGACTCACAAAATACTGTGAAAGTTGGTGACAAGGTGGTCACATCAAATATCAGTGATAAATATTTGCCAAGTATTTTAATCGGATATATTAGTGAGCTAAATCAAGATTCCAATAATATTACGAAGTCGGGAAAGATTACGCCGGCTGTTGACTTTGAACATCTTGAGGAGGTACTTGTTATTATAAAGACAAAACAGCAGATAGAGGATAAGTAGGCGCATGAAGAGAAATATTATATTATTTTTGATAATGTTATGCGGATTTGTCTTTCAGACAACATTATTTCAATCGTTGAGTTTTGGCGGGATATCTCCTAATATATTGATTATCATTACTGTGACTTATGGATTTATGTATGGTGGAAAATATGGCATGGTGGTCGGTTTCCTATGCGGACTATTGATGGATATCTTTTATGGAAGTGTTCTTGGTTTCTATGCTTTGGTCTATTTGTACATAGGAGCTGCAAATGGTGTGTTTCACAGCATTTTTTATCAGGATGATATCAAATTACCGTTGGTGTTGATTTTTGTAAGTGATTTTGTCTATACGTTTATCTGTTATGTACTACTATATCTTTTAAGAGGGCGATTTGATTTTTTATATTATCTTAAATATATTATGATTCCTGAGGTTGTGTACACAATATTTGTTACAGTAGTTATATATCCTATTATTTTGTTCTTGAATAGGACGATAGACGATGGCGAAAGAGGTGACAATAAGGTTGTTTAGAAGGATTGGGGAAAGCCTATATAATCTGCTAACATCCAGACTGCTGTTGCTGTTTATTGTGTTTGTTGGAATGGCGGTTATTTTGATTTACAGGCTATTTGACCTGCAGATTGTAAAGGGTGAATCCTATTTGGATAATTTTCGATTGATGATACAAAAAGAAAAAGTCATCGAGGGAACACGCGGGAATATTTATGACAGAAATGGTAATTTGCTCGCATACAATGAACTTGCATATTCTGTTACGATAGAGGATGTATATGAATCTGGTTCGGGTAGAGAGAGATTAAATACTACACTTTATAAGCTGATTCATATGATTGAAGAAAATGGCGATAATATCATCAGTGATTTTAATATTATATTAAATGATAATGGAGATTATGAATTTACTGTTGAGGGCACAAAACTACTTCGCTTTAAAGCAGATGTATATGGATGTGCCAAGATTGATGGACCAAATTTTAAATATTATATGAAAAATGCTTCCGCGCAAGAAATTATAGATTATCTTGTCAATCGGTTTAAAATTGGAGCTTATCGCGAAAATGATAGTGGTAAGAGAGAGTTTGTCCCAACAGAAGGGTATACCAAAAAGGAAGTATTGCAGCTTGTAACACTCCGATATCAGATGAATTTGTACAGCTATCAAAAATATATTCCAACGACAGTTGCCACAGATGTCTCACTAAAGACAGTGGCAGTAATTATGGAAAATGCAGAGGAATTAGAGGGTGTTGCCATTGAGGAGGATATGATACGAAAGTATAACTACCCGTTTTATTTTTCTCATATCCTTGGATATACCGGAAAAATTTCTTCTGAAGAACTTGTAACACTCTCAGAACAAGATGATAGTTATACTATGAATGACACTGTTGGGAAGGGTGGCATTGAGCAGGTGATGGAGCTAAAGCTCCAAGGTAAAAAAGGTTCTGAAACCATTTATGTCGATAATATGGGAAAGGTAGTCAATACGACAGATCATGTTGAGGCACAAGCTGGAAACGATGTTTATCTTACTTTGGACAAGGATTTGCAAGTTGCCATTTACAATATTGTGGAAGAAAAAATAGCTGGAATTCTTGTAAATAAAATTAGAAATATTTATAACTATGATCCGCTTTCCTCATCGTCACGGCAGAATATTATTATTCCTATCGATGATGTCTACTTTGCCTTAATTAATAATAATGTAATTGATATTGGTCACTTTACAGATGAAAATGCTTATGATACTGAGAGAGAGGTTTATCAGATTTTTCTTGAGAAGCAGCAAGAGGTTCTTACATCCCTAACAGAAGAGCTATCGACAACAAAGACTCCATATAATAAACTTACAAAGGAATATAAAAATTATCAGAGTTATATTGTTTCTATGTTGGTGGACAAGGGAGTTTTGATTAATTCTGCGATTAACAAGGAAGATCCAACTTATATTGCATGGACTACCGATGAAGTCATAAGTTTGAATGAATATTTAACATATGCAATTTCTCAAAATTGGATCGATATTACAAAACTTTCTGTGAAATCTCAATATTCAGATTCCACAGAAGTGCTAAGCAGCGTGATTCAATATATTATTGATAATCTTACAGAAAACACACGTTTTTCTAAAAAAATTTATAAGTATATGATTAGTGACCAGACAATTACTGGCAGGCAGATTTGTATGTTACTCTGGGAGCAAGATTTGATTACAGTTGAGGAGAACAAGATTACAGCACTCAAAACCGGATCAACTAGTGCTTACAGTTTTATATTGGAGATGATTCGGACATTGCAGATTACGCCAGCGCAGTTAGCACTCGACCCTTATACTGGTTCCTGTGTTGTAACAGATGTCAATACAGGGGAGGTGTTAGCGCTTGTATCTTATCCAGGATACGATATTAATAAACTGGCAAATGGAGTGGATGCAGAGTATTTTGCAAAATTGCAAGCGGACTTGTCCGTACCACAGTGGAGTGCTGCCACACAACAGCAGACTGCGCCTGGTTCTACGTTTAAAATGGTTTCAGCGGTTGCTGCGATGGAGGAGGGAGTGATTTCCTCTTTGAGTGAAACGGTTCATTGCAATGGTATTTTTGATAAACTTGCAGCGACAACACATCGGTGTTGGTCTTCAGTAGGACATGGTTCAATGAATCTTTCCAATGCGATTGCAAACTCGTGTAATGTATATTTCTATGAGGTTGGTTATCGGCTTGCACAGGACAGTACGGGTTACAATAGTGAATATGGGTTGGATCGATTGGAAAAATATGCAGATATGTTTGGTCTTACAGAAAAGTCAGGAGTAGAAGTGACGGAATCTGAACCAAAGTTTACAGATGAGTATCCTGTTCCTTCTGCGATTGGTCAGGGAACAAACAACTATACTACTGTAGGACTTGCAAGATATCTAACGGCAGTAGCAAATAGCGGTACTGTATATCAGTTGAGTATTTTGGATAAGCTTACAGATTCCCAAGGAAAATTGATTGAAGATTATACCCCCGCAATTAGAAATACAATTGAAATTGACCAAAGCATATGGAATGCCATTCATGCCGGAATGCGTTCCGTGGTAGAAAAGAAGGCATATTATAAGGAACTACCAGTCAATGTTGCCGGAAAGACTGGTACGGCGCAAGAGGGGCGTAATCGCACCAACCACGCACTTTTTCTAAGTTATGCACCCTATGAAAATCCTGAGATATCAGTAACAGTGCGTATTGCATACGGATATAGCTCAGATTATGCAGCACAGACTGCAAGGGATGTATATAAATATTACTATGGTCTGGTAGAGGAAGATGAGCTTCTGACAGGTACAGCAGCAACTCTTGACGCTGTCAGTGGAACACAGCAGGATTAAAAGGAGCAGATGTGAAAAATTCAGTAATTTTAAAAAGTTTTTCTAATGGCATATCAGTTATTTTGGACAGTGTGATTCCATTTGAGGAACTGTTGACTGATATCGCAGTCAAATTCCGGGATGCGGACGGATTTTTTAAGGACGCATCCGTGGCGGTTTCTCTGCAAGGGAGAGAATTGACTGAAGTGCAGGAATGTCAGATTTTGGACACAATCACGCAGAACTCCCGATTAAAAATACTTTGCCTTATCGAAAAAGATGAAGAGAAAAATTTAAGATTTCTTGAAGCACAGAGTAGATTGAACTTTCATAATGATGAGAACAGCGGACAGTTTTACAGAGGAACGCTTCGGGAAGGAGCAAACATAGAGACGGAACACAGCATTATTATTCTCGGTGATGTCTGTGAAGGAAGTTGTGTGTATTCCAGTAAAGATATTGTCGTACTTGGGACATTGACAGGTGATGTATATGCAGGGGCAGGAGGGAACAATAGTCATTTTGTTGTGGCTCTCGATATGAATCCCGGCGTTCTTCAGATTGGAGACCTTGTGTACAGCGGTCAGTTGCAGAAAACATCGAGATGGGGATTTCGTAAACCTCAGGCAGTACCAAAGATTGCGTATACACATAATGGTGAAGTGCAGATTAAATCTATTACGAAAGAATTGCTGGACAGTTTTACCCTATAATATAACTTATCAGAGTGACTTTTACTTCTGATAAAAGGCGCTGTTCTTTGCGCCGTAAATCCGACTATAAGAAGCTGTCCTTGCTACTTATAGTATGTCTGAAACCATATAAATGTCCAGAGAACCATTATTAGTAATGGAGGATTTTTCCTATGAGTGAAGTGATTGTTGTTACATCAGGGAAAGGCGGTGTGGGCAAAACTACCACATCTGCAAACGTAGGAACAGGTTTGGCTGAGATGGGGAAAAGTGTTGTTTTAATCGATGCAGATATTGGACTTAGAAATTTAGATGTAGTGATGGGGTTAGAAAACCGCATTGTCTATAATCTTGTCGATGTAATTGAAGGAAACTGCAGACTGAAACAAGCACTGATAAAGGACAAAAGACACACTGGTTTATTTCTTATGCCAGCAGCGCAGACACGAGATAAGAATTGTGTTACACCTGGTCAGATGGTGAAACTTATCGACAGCTTAAGAGAACAGTTTGACTACATAATTCTGGATTGTCCGGCAGGAATTGAACAAGGATTTCAAAATGCTATCGCTGGTGCCGACCATGCGATTGTTGTGACAACACCGGAAGTTTCGGCAATTCGAGATGCAGACAGAATTATTGGACTTCTTGAGGCAAATGAGATTAGGAAAGTTGATCTTGTGTTAAATCGCCTGCGTCAGGATTTGATTCGGCGGGGGGAAATGATGACAGTTGATGATGTGATTGATATATTAGGACTTCCGCTTCTAGGTTTGGTGCCAGATGATGAGAATGTTGTGATTGCTACAAATCAGGGAGAACCGTTGGTTGGTAAAAACACGGAGGCGGGACAAGCATTTTATAATATTTGTAAACGCCTTGAGGGAAAAGAGGTTCCATTTCGGGATTTTGGCAAGAATATTACAATATGGACAAGATTTTCAGCATTTTTCAAAAAAAATCTACAGGAGGAGCGGGCATGAGTTTATTTTCTATTTTTAAACGAAAAACGTCGAGTCAGATTGCAAGAGACAGGCTTAAAATCCTGCTGATATCAGACAGAGTCAACTGTTCTCCTGAGATGATGGAGCTGATTAAGAATGACATCGCACAGGTGATATCAAAATATATGCAGATTGATGCATCTAGTATGGAGGTTCAGATTGCCAAGACTGGAAATGCGGCAAGAAATGGTAAAAAAATGCCTGTATTATACGCAAATATACCAATTTTGGATTTGCGTAGCTAAAATGGGATTGTATAAAGGACAGGATAATGCTTAGAAGATACAGAGTGAGAGATTATGATTATATTTTAATAATTTTGTTGGCAATAGTTACAGTAATTGGGATATTGTCTATTGGAAGTGCAAAGGCGGAAGTTCAGAATAAGCAGATATTAGGATTTGTTATGGGATTTTTTATTATGATTGTACTTTCCTTTTTTGATTACTCCTTTTTTCTGCGTTTTTATTGGATAATATACGCATTGAATATTGCTTTTCTATTGATGGTGGTATGTTTTGGAACAGTGGTGAACAACGCAAAACGATGGCTGGAACTTGGAGGAATACGGTTTCAGCCGTCGGAGCTTACAAAGATTATGCTAATCTTATTTTATTCTCAATATATTATGAAACATTGGGAAAAGTTAAATTCTCTAAAAAATATAGCAGTGATGTTGTTGCTACTTTTACCGCCACTATATTTAATATACGATCAGCCAGATATGTCTACTAGTATTGTAATCGCTGTGATTTTTTGTGTTGTATGGTATGTTGGTGGGCTAAGCTACAAGTTAATCTTTGGGGTACTTGCAGTAGCAATTCCCGCGGCAATTATATTTTTTGTCATGGTTTTACAGCCGGACCAGACCCTTATCAATGAGTATCAACAGGAGCGTATTCTTGCATGGTTAGAACCAGAAAAGTATGCGCAGACAACAGCATATCAGCAGACAAATGCTGTTATGGCGATTGGTTCTGGTCAGCTGTGGGGCAAAGGGTTGAACAATACCATGATTTCTGTGAAGAATGGAAATTTTGTATCAGAACCAGAAACGGACTTTATCTTTACTGTAGTGGGAGAAGAGCTTGGATTTGCGGGAGCTTGTCTTGTTGTGGTTTTGCTGTTTCTTATCACATTGGAATGTCTCAATGTTGCAAGAAAGGCGAAAGATCTTGCTGGTACTTGCATTGCTTCTGGAATGGCAGCACTAATTGGATTTCAAAGTTTTGTCAATATGGCAGTTGCCACTGGTATTTTTCCTAATACAGGTGTTCCGCTACCATTTGTTAGTTACGGTCTTACTTCACTGGTAAGTCTTTATATTGGAATGGGTATTGTGCTAAATGTACGATTACAATGTATTAGAAAATACAATAATTAGATGGAAGATAGTCATGTTGCACAAAGCTAGTAAAAATTGTTAAATTTTTTTGAATTAAATGATAAAAATATAGATTTTTAAAGGTAGAAGGGTTAAAATATTCTTAGAAAATATTCTTAGATAAAAAATTGACAAAGGAAGGTGCATAGACTATGAATATTGCGTTGATCGCACATGACGGAAAGAAAAAGCTGATGCAGAATTTTTGTATTGCTTACAGAGGGATACTAAGCAAAAATGAACTGTATGCTACCGGAACTACGGGCAGGCTAATTGAGGAGGTTACTAATCTTAATATTCATAAGTATCTGGCGGGACATCTAGGAGGAGAGCAGCAGATTTGTGCGCAGATTGAGCATAATCAGATTGATCTTGTTATTTTTTTGAGGGATCCGCTAAACTCAAAATCCCATGAGCCTGATGTAAACAATGCGGTCAAGCTTTGCGATATGCACAATATACCATTGGCGACAAATCTTGCATCTGCAGAGCTTTTAATCAAGTCACTTGACAGAGGAGATTTGGATTGGCGTGAAATGTACAAATAAATTTGGTAGAATATTATGTGTCATAATGACGGGGATTCTATTAACAGTAAGTTTAACTGGTTGTGGAGCGAAAGAGTATACGTTTGTATATGATAGAAATCGCAATAATTCCAGCTTTTCAGTTGCGTCGCATGCGCAAGGAAAGACGATGGATGCATTTGCATCAAACTTGTGTGTTGCAGCCGGAGATGTTTCTAAAGGAACAGATGTGGATATGTCGGAGGTTGCTTCTGCTGGTCTGTTTGATATTGCATCTAGTAAAGTAGTCTATGCAAAGAATGTGCATGCGAAGTTAAATCCTGCAAGTCTTACCAAAATATTGACTGCGTTATGTGCTCTGAAATATGGAAATCTTGACGATATGCTCACCGCGTCGGAAAATGTGTATATCAAGGAATCAGGCGCGGTAAAATTAGGGATTGAAGCGGGAGATACGATGACAATGGACCAGGCACTTCATGCACTTTTGTTAAAATCTTCCAATGATGTTGCAATAATGATTGCAGAACATGTGAGTGGTAGTGTTGAGGAGTTTTGTAAATTAATGAATGATACAGCAAATAACCTCGGTGCAACAAATAGCCATTTTACTAATCCGCATGGACTTACGGACCCAGATCATTATACGACTGCATATGATCTTTATTTGATATCCAATGAAGCTTTGAAATATGATAAGTTTTTGGAATTGATTCATACTTCTAATTATATTTCCACGTATCATGATAAAAATAATAATGAAAAGAGTATTGATATTCAAAATTCAAATGCGTATATTAAGGGAGAAGCGTTTGCACCAGATAATGTCACAGTGATTGGCGGAAAAACAGGAACGACCAGTGCAGCAGGAAATTGTTTGGTTCTTTATTCCAGAGATAAATCCGGGAATCCTTATATATCTATTGTTATGCAGTCCAAAGACCGGACAACAATGTATACGGAAATGACAGATTTATTAAGTGAGATTTCGTAAATTTTTTATCAATATTGTAAGTTAGAGTTGTATTTTTTTGAGGATTCAACTATAATTAATATAGTGCATTTAATTAAATTACATTAAAGATATAATTTTTAGGAGGTATTGCTTATGGTGCAGCTTATTGTTGGAAAAAAGGGAAAAGGCAAGACAAAAATTATTCTGGAGATGGTCAATAAAGAAGTATCGGTCGCATCCGGGAATATTGTATACCTTGACAAAGGCAATGATCATATGTATGAATTGAATAATAAGGTAAGACTTATCAACGTGAAAGATTATGGGGTTGCCAATGCAGACGAATTTGTTGGCTTCATTCGTGGCATCATTTCTCAGGATCATGATTTGCAGCAGATTTATTTTGATGGATTTTTAAGCATTTCGTGTATTGATGGTTCTGAGAAGGCAGAAGAAGTATTAAATAAGCTGGATTCCATTAGTGATACATATGGATTTAAGATTATAGCAAGTATTTCAATCGATGAGGCAGATTTGCCAGAGAGCTTAAAGTCAAAGGTGATTGTAGCTTTATAATAGATTGAAACACAGATTATATAAAAATAAGAAGCCTCGGAAGGAAATGACCGGGGCTTTTTTATGCACATGGGCGCGGAAAGGAATTATGCAGCGAAAGCTGTCTGCGTTCAGTGCGGAAGTAGGGGAAGTAAACTTCTCTACTCGATTGCACGCGAGCACCAAAGGAAATATACTAGTTAATGACGAGTGGTGCAACTTCAATTTTTGACTAGATGGAGTATATTGAAGACTTTTTATGAATGGAGAATGTCCGTGGCTTCTAGGAATCGTCAGGCACATCGAAAACAATTAAATAGATCTGGAAAAACAATGAATCGGATTGAGTTTGCAATATTTGGTTCAATGCTTGTTTATATTGTTGCGGTTCTGGTGATGTATTTAAAATCAGAGCCAATCCAGGGATATGAGGTTCAGTTGGGATCCCTTTCTGTTTCAAAAACATATACTGGGATTGCAATTCGGCAGGAAGAGGTTTTGAAATCTTCCTATACAGGTTATATCAACTATTATATTAGGGAAGGGGAACGTGTATCATCGAGGGACACCGTATATTCTATTGATGAGACTGGAAAACTTGCTTCTCTTTTAAATGCAAATCATCAGGAGGATTCCAATTATACAGATGCTGAACTTGGAGAATTTCGGTCGGAAGTTGTACATTATGACAGCATTTTTGACAGTAAAGAATTCAGCAGTGTGTATGATTTTAAATATGATTTAGAGGGTTCTGTGATGAAACTGGTAAATACGAATATGTATAAAAGCATGGAGACATTGAATCAATCGAATTTGGGGGGAATGGTTTCTTTATGCACAGTTGGGAAGACGGGGTATGTTGTCTACAGCACAGATGGATATGAGACATTGACTCCGGAACAAATTACACCAGAAATGTTTGACCAGACAAATTATGAGAAAACTCGAATCAACAATAATGATTTGATTGAAAAAAATGCGACAGTTGGAAAATTAGTCACGGATGAAAATTGGTCTTTAATGATACCAGTAGAAAAAGAGCGGGCAGCTGAACTGGAAGAGGAAGGATATGTTGAAGTTAAATTTATTAAAACGCAGGAAGTCTCTTGGGCGCAGGTAGTAGTCCATCATCTTTCTGGCGGAGATTATGTACAGCTCAAATTCAATAATTCTTGCACCACTTTTTGCACAGACCGATACATTGATGTTGAGCTTTCTATAAATAATAAGCAGGGACTAAAAATACCTAATTCTGCGATTGCAGTGAAGGAATTTTTCATTATTCCAGAGGAATATATGAGTAAAGGTGGAGCCAATGGAAATTATGGAGTTTCTATGGAGAAACCAGATGAAAATGGAAATTTGGTCTACGAGTTTGTTGAGACTACTGTCTACAATTCCGATAAAAATGGATTTTATGTAGATAACAGTAATCTTCATGTTGGAGATTATATCTGTAAACCAAATTCGACAGATAAAATGGCGATTAGTAAGTCAGGAACATTAAAGGGAGTGTATAATATGAATAAAGGTTATGCGGATTTTAAACAGATTACAATATTAGCGGAGAATGATGAATATGCGATTGTTAGTTCCAACACCCAGTATGGCTTGACAGTGTATGATCGAATTGTACTTGATGCAGCAAGTGTTGACAATGATACATTTGTCTATCAATAAGGATTTGTTTAGGTTTGTTATAAAAGAATTATTTTTAGTACCGATGGGCGAAAGGAAAGAAATGTATGAACGATATGACAATTAGGGAAAATATAAAGGTAGTGGAAAAAGTAATTGCTTCGGCTTGCAAAGAAGCTGGACGAGATACACAAGAGGTAACTTTAATAGCGGTGAGTAAGACAAAGCCAATAGAGATGCTCCAAGAAGCATATGAATATGGATGTAGAGATTTTGGTGAAAATAAAGTACAAGAGTTGCTTGACAAATATGAAATATTGCCAAAAGATATTCGATGGCATATGATTGGGCATCTTCAAAGAAATAAGGTAAAATATATTGTGGATAAAGTTTATCTAATTCACAGTGTGGATTCTCTGCGTTTAGCAGAGGAGATTAGCAAGGAAGCAGGTAAAAAAAATGTGTGTGTTAGAATCCTAGTAGAAGTGAATGTCGCAAATGAGGAAACAAAATTTGGAACGACCTGTGAGGAAGTGAAACAGCTTGTGCAAGATATTGCAAAATTACCTAATATTCGAGTAAAAGGACTGATGACGATTGCGCCTTTTGTAGAAAATGCTGAAGAAAACAGACCAATTTTTAGTAAATTGAGGAAAATATCGGTTGACATTATGAAAGAAAACATTGATAATATAGATATGGAAATTTTATCTATGGGTATGACAGGCGACTATGGGGTAGCCATATTAGAAGGAGCAACCTATGTCAGAGTCGGGACCGGTATCTTCGGAGTAAGGCAGTATATGCCGTAGAGAAAGGAAAATGACTATGGGAGTAATGGACAAGTTTTTAGACGCATTACATTTGAACAGCGAAGAGGAAGACTACGATGACGATGATTTTTATGATGAGGGAGAGATCATCGACAATACAGTCAGAAAACCGATGAAGATAGTCCGCAATGAGGAAGATTATGAGGAACCTATAGAGAAAGTTAAAAAGTCATCACAGAAAGTAACCCCGATTCGATCAGTAAAACGAGCACCTGGAAATGGTATGGAAGTATGTGTGATTAAGCCTACCAGTGTCGAGGATGCCAGAGAGATTACAGAGACACTTTTAGCAAATCGTACAGTTGTGTTAAATTTAGAGGGGCTAGAGGTTGAGATTGCACAGAGAATTATTGATTTTTCTTCAGGGTCTACATATGCGATAAGTGGAAATCTTCAGAAAATTTCTAATTACATATTTATCATCACACCAGCATGTGTTGATATTTCAGGAGATTTTCAGGAAATTTTTTCAGGAACGTTTGACGTTCCAGTTTCGCGCGGTGTAATTTAACAATAGAATTTGACTAGGAGCTTTGGGATAACAAAGGGTAGGCTTCCCGCTTGTGTTGAGAGTGGGGAGTTTTTTATGCATACGGTAAAGAAACAAGCAGTTAAAGCTGACGAATGTTTGGCATGAGTGTGATGCGTATTTCTTATTTAGTTGGATATAAATATACAGAGGATATATTAGGGGGATTGACATGTCACAGAGATTAACAATCAATATGAATAATAAACCAATCTATGATATTGTATATGAACAGGACTTTAACAGTCTGGCAAAAGAGCTGGAACCGTTTGAAATACAGGAGAAAAAACTATGTATTATCACTGACTCTACAGTGAAAGGTATTTATGCAGATGCAGTTTGTGAGTGTTTAAGGGATTACTGTAAGGAGATTTTTATCTACGATTTTCCAAGCGGAGAACAGAGCAAAAATCTGGATACAGTCAAGAATATTTATGCGTATTTGATACAAAATAAGTTTGGACGAAAGGATATGTTACTGGCACTTGGTGGTGGTGTGGTTGGAGATACAACAGGTTTTGTGGCAGCCACTTATCTAAGAGGGATTGATTTTATGCAGATTCCCACGACTTTGTTAGCGCAGGTTGACAGCAGTATTGGTGGAAAGACAGGTGTGGATTTTGACCAATATAAAAATATGGTGGGAGCTTTTTATATGCCAAAGCTGGTATATATGAATGTATCGACACTGAAAACGCTTGATGACCGACAATACTATTCAGGAATGGGAGAAGTTTTAAAACATGGATTGATTAAGAGTGCAAAGTTTTATGAGTGGATTATTGATAACATGTATGAGATTCATGAGAGAAATCTTGATATACTGGAAAATATGGTATATAAAAGCTGTACTTGTAAGAAATTAGTAGTTGAGAAAGACCCGACAGAGAAAGGGGAGCGAGCACTGCTAAATTTTGGACATACAATTGGCCATGCAATAGAGAAAGCTAAGAATTTTGAGTTGATGCATGGAGAGTGTGTTGCACTTGGCTGTGTTGCAGCAGCATTTATTTCTTGGAAGCGAGAATTGTTGTCGAAGGATGAATATTATGAAATTCGGGATATGTTTGTGCCATTTAATCTTCCAATTTCCATAGAAGGGATTGACCCAGAGGAAATCTACAAACTGACGACTTCTGATAAAAAGATGGAGGGCAATCAGATTAAATTTATCCTTTTGAAGAAAGTAGGAAAGGCTATGATTGACACGGCTGTCACTAGGGAAGAAATCTTAGCTGGTATTAATGAAATTTATTTCACGGACGAGGATTGGGATTTATAAAAAGAAATGATTGGAAACAAGACGAAATTATTGATAGTTGATTTATTGCTAATGTTTTTGTTAATTGCGGCAGATCAGATTACAAAGTTTTTGGCAGTGGTCAATTTAAGAAATCAGGAACCGTTTGTGCTGTGGGAAGGGGTATTTGAATTACAATATCTCGAAAACAGTGGTGCTGCATTTGGAATGTTGCAGGGGAAAAAAAGTTTTTTTGTGCTAACTTCAATTATTTTTCTTATTGTGATTGTGTATGTGTTGGTGCGTGTTCCAAATCAAAAGAAGTACACAAAACTGCATATTACCCTTGCGTTTATTGCAAGCGGAGCAATAGGAAATTTGATTGACCGGATACGATATGACTATGTTATAGACTTCCTATATTTTAGTTTGATTAATTTTCCAATATTTAATGTGGCAGATATCTATGTGACCTTATCATCGATTGTTCTGGCTGCTTTATTGTTGTTTGTATACACAGAATCCGATTTGGAATTTTTGTTTATTCGGTCAGAAAAGTCTTAGAAGTTTAAATAATAATTGGTGTGGTATGAATAAAATTGTATTTGATATACTGCCAGAGATGGAAAATGAGCGCATTGATAAATGTATTAGTTGTTATTTGGCGGATTTATCAAGAAGCTATATCCAGAAAATGATCAAAGAGGGCAATGTATCTGTAAATAATATTGTGGTGAAGGCAAACTATAGAGTTAAGGTTGAGGACAAGGTGGTATGTTGTATTCCCGACTCCGTGGAACCAAATATTCCAGCACAGAATATTCCTCTTGACATTTTGTATGAAGATGATGACTTGCTTGTTGTAAATAAGCCTAAAAATATGGTGGTGCATCCTGCTCCAGGACATTATGAGGGAACGCTTGTCAACGCTGTGCTATATCATTGCAAAGGAACATTGTCTGGGATTAATGGGGTTTTACGACCTGGAATTGTACACAGAATAGACAAAGATACAACAGGATCGATTATTGTCTGCAAAAATGATGATGCACATAATGCTATTGCTGCGCTGTTAAAAACACATGATATCACCAGAAAGTATAGAGCAATTGTATTTGGGAGCATAAAGGAAGAACAAGGAACAATCAATGCACCAGTTGGACGCCATCCGAATGACAGAAAGAAGATGGCAATCAATGAGAAAAATGGAAAACATGCTGTCACTCACTTTAGAGTATTAGAACGATTTGCGCAATATACTTATATTGAGTGTGAATTGGAGACCGGAAGAACACATCAGATTAGAGTTCACATGGCAAGTGTTGGACATCCTCTGTTGGGGGATATAGTTTACACAAACCAAAAATCACCGTTTCATTTGCAAGGACAGGTATTACATGCTATGACAATTGGGTTTATCCATCCAAGGAGCGGCTGTTATATTGAGCTTGAAGCTCCTTTGCCAGACTATTTTGAGCAGATTTTATCTGCACTTCGGAATAGATAAAAGACAATAAAGTTTAATTTGAAATTTTTGCTTAATCAGTATATAATAAAATTAAGTTCTATAAATGTCTGTCAGAAAGGGTGGTATATATGAAGACTATAATAACAATTGGACGTCAGTTTGGATCTGGAGGACATGAAATCGGAGAAAAGCTTGCTAATCATTACAAAATAAAGTGTTTTGATAAAGAATTGCTATCGCGCGCAGCAAAAGAGAGCGGATTCTGTGAGGAAATGCTTCGCAATCACGATGAGAGACCGACAAACTCATTTCTTTATAATTTGGTTATGGATACCTATACTTTTGGCTACAATTCTTCCTCATTTGTGGATATGCCAATCAGTCACAAGGTTTTTATGGCTCAGTTTGATACGATTAAGAAAATTGCAGAGGAAGAGGCATGTGTGATTGTTGGTCGCTGTGCAGATTATGCACTTCAAGAATACAAAAATTGTCTGCATATTTTTATTCATGCAAATGAAGATGCCAAAGTAGAGCGAATTATGCGTAAATATGAGGTTGATGCGGATAAGGCACGCGAAATGATGATAAAAAAAGACCGGCAGCGGCAAAGTTACTATAATTATTATTCTACAAAAAAGTGGGGACGTTCCGATAGTTATGATTTGTCGATCAACAGTAGTATTCTTGGAGTAGATGGAACAGTGAAACTACTTATTCAATACATAGAAGATTTTGAAACAAAGAACCAATAATGAAACTGCAAAAAGCATCTTAAAATAAATAAGATGCTTTTTATAATGCACATAGGGATTCAAATGAAATATGTCGGTAAGCTGATGTACGTTCGGCGCACAAGTAGCGAAAGAAAGCTTTCTTGTTAGACTTAGCATTTGATAATACAGAATAAAATTGAAAGTTCTTGCCATAAATTTTGATGCGTATTATACAAATTTTTACGGCGTATTAAAATTGCAAATAAAAATATGACAAGTAACAAAAAAAGTGCTATAATATCATGTAAAACTCATTTAGGGGGAGAATTATCATGGCATCGGCATCAGGAAATAGTACATCAAGAAGTAGAAAAAAAGCAAGAAGAGGTGCACCGAATAGTATAAGAAGAACAAGTGCTAGAACAGGGAGTAGAAAAAAACATTCTACAAGAAAAAATGTTGATATTGCTGTCAAAAATGAGGTAATGCTGATTGTAATCTTTGCGGTGGCAATTTTTATATTTTTATGCGTTACTGGATTGATTGGGGGTTCTATGTGTACAGGAATTCGTAATGTAATGTTTGGTATTTTTGGATTGCTTGCATATTTGGTACCTATTCTTATTTTTCTTGGATTTGCGTTTGGAATTTCCAACCAAGGAAATACTGTTGCGATTATAAAAATGGTCAGTGCAATTATATTATTGTTTCTTCTAGGAATTTTGTCATTTTTATTTATGAAACAAGAAAAGTTGCTGGTTGGAGACTCTTTAATTCAAGAATTGTATCAGACTTCTGCAAAACATCATGCGGGCGGCGGTGTGCTTTTTGGTGTTTTCGCGCATGGAATGTATACACTTATGGGGATTGGCGGAACCATATTTGTTGTGATTGTTCTTGGAATTATAAGTATTGTATTTATTACAGAAAAAAGTTTTTTGTCCAGTGTGAAAAAAGGTAGCTCTTATATTTTTGAATCTGCAAGAGAAGATGCTGCAAGGATGAGAGAATATAGGGAAAGCTTGCGAGATGATGGATATGAAGACTATGATGATTATGAGAAGGAATCAGAATACGAGGAAAAGGTGCGTTCAAAGCGAACAAAGAAGGAAAAAGAAGAGATGAAAGTGGTTCCTCAGGAACGAGTGCGTAGAATGGATAAACGGGCCAGAGGCGTGGTGTCAAGTTCTTCTGTGACACTCAAGGCAGGAAAAACGGAGGAACCAGCAGTGCGGCAGGATATCCATGAAATCGTTATTTTAGAGGATGGGATGGACACAGGGGATATCTATGAGAATATTAAAGTTCGGCCGTATAATGAGGCTACCTATAATGAAGAGCCTTATGATGACACATCATATAATGAAGTGGTATATCAAGAGGAATCCTATCGTGAACCATCTTGTGATGAAATGCCATTACAAGAGGAATCCTATCAGGAAACACTTTATGAGGAATCTTACAATGAAGTAACTTGCGATGAGATGCCTTACAATGAGGTCTCAGAGACAGAGATTCTTTATCAAAAGGAATCAGATGAAAATGAGACAGATTTGGAGACAATAGATTATTTTACAGATAATCCTGGCGTAACAGTTCAAAGTTCGTTTTTGGATGCGTTTGAATCAGATACAGATATACAAAAAAATTCAAGTGGATTGGTACATAACGGTGATTTTTTGGAGTTGTATGATGCAGAGGCAGATACAATGCCTGAACCAATAACTGAAGATACCATTTGGCCACAGCCAGTGGAAACGGAATTGGCCATTTTGCCAAATGAATCTGAAATGCATCAAGAGTATATTGCAAGTGTACAGGAAGAACCATTAAAACAATATATGTTTCCTCCAATTGAACTATTAAAGAAAGGTGATGGAAAAAAAGGAGATTCTATAAGTCAACTGCGAGAAACAGCTTTGCATCTACAACAGACATTACAGACTTTTGGAGTCCGAGTGACCATAACTGATATTAGTCAGGGACCTTCTGTTACACGCTATGAAATGCAGCCAGAGCAGGGGGTAAAAGTTAGTAAGATTGTGGGATTGACAGATGATATTAAATTAAACCTTGCGGCGACTGATATACGAATTGAGGCACCAATCCCTGGAAAAGCAGCGGTTGGTATTGAAGTTCCTAATAAGGAGACAAGTGCTGTTGCGTTTCGCGATTTGCTTGAGTCAGAAACATTTCAGAATTTTTCTTCCAATCTTGCATTTGCTGTGGGAAAAGATATTGCAGGACAAGTAATTGTCACAGATATTGCAAAAATGCCACATGTATTAATAGCAGGAGCTACTGGCTCTGGTAAATCGGTGTGTATTAATACAATTATTATGAGTATTTTATATAAAGCAAATCCAGAAGATGTAAAACTGATTATGATTGATCCTAAAGTAGTGGAATTAAGTGTATATAATGGTATTCCGCATTTGATGATACCAGTAGTGACTGATCCCAAAAAGGCTTCAGCAGCATTAAATTGGGGTGTGACAGAAATGAACGACCGTTATAAAAAGTTTGCTGATTTGAATGTGCGTGATCTAAAAGGATTTAATAAGGCTGCGGAGATGGGAAAGACAACCCCAGATGGAGAACCATTGCAAAAATTGCCTCAAATTGTAATTATTGTGGATGAGTTAGCTGATTTAATGATGGTGGCTTCCGGGGAAGTCGAGGAAAGCATTTGTCGTTTGGCGCAGTTGGCGAGAGCTTGCGGAATTCATTTGGTAATTGCAACACAGCGTCCATCAGTTGATGTCATTACAGGGTTAATTAAGGCAAATATGCCAAGTCGAATCGCATTTAGTGTATCTAGTGGTGTAGATTCTCGTACAATATTGGACATGAACGGTGCAGAAAAACTTTTAGGAAAGGGAGATATGCTTTTTTATCCACAAGGTTATACCAAACCTGCTCGCGTGCAGGGGGCATTTGTGTCGGATTCAGAAGTATCTGATGTGGTAGATTTTCTAAAAAATCAAAAGTTGGGCAATGTTTCTTATAACACTGATATAGAAGAGAAGATTAAAACGATGCAGTCTTCTTCAAGTATCTCTGGCGGTGGTGCATCTGGCGGCAGTGATATGGATGCTTATTTTGCGGAGGCCGGAAAGTTTGTCATTGAGAAAGAAAAGGCATCGATTGGTATGCTTCAGCGTGTGTTTAAGATTGGATTTAATCGCGCGGCACGTATTGTAGATCAACTCGAGGAAGCTGGTGTTGTTGGCGCAGAGGAAGGAACAAAGCCACGTCGGATTTTGATGAGTTTAGAACAGTTCCAAAATTATCTGGAAGAAAATATGTAATTTAATAGACAGAGACTTGGATAAATGGTATTCTAATAAAATAAGTAAAATAGAAGTATTATTGCAGGAGTAAAAAAGAATTATTGTTGTAAATCTGGCATCAAAGGAGGAGCAAAACGATGAAATCTGATATTGAAATAGCACAGGAAGCGGAATTATTTCCAATTGCTGAGATTGCGAAGAGTCTTGATATGACGATAGAGGATCTTGAACTGTACGGGAAGTATAAGGCTAAGCTCTCAGAGGAATATTTGAAAAAAATAGAAAACAATAAAAATGGAAAGTTGATTTTGGTGACAGCGATTAATCCGACACCTGCCGGAGAAGGAAAGACTACCACAAGCGTTGGTCTTGGACAGGCTCTTGGTAAGTTGGGAAAAAGAGCTGTGATTGCACTTAGGGAACCTTCACTTGGCCCTTGTTTTGGCATTAAGGGCGGTGCCGCAGGTGGTGGAATGGCACAGGTAGTTCCGATGGAAGAGTTAAATTTACATTTTACAGGAGACTTTCATGCAATTACGGCGGCAAATAATCTGTGTGCTGCTTTACTAGACAACCATATTCAACAGGGGAATGAGCTAGGGATTGATACTAGACAGATTGTGTGGAAGCGATGTTTGGATATGAATGATAGGGTGCTTAGAAATGTGGTTGTCGGTATGGGCAATAAGATGGATGGATTTGTTCGGGAGGATCACTTTGTCATTACAGTGGCATCAGAGATTATGGCTGTACTATGTCTTGCAGAAGATATGGAAGATTTAAAGAAACGTTTGGATAGAATGGTGGTGGCGTACAATTATGCTGGGGAACCTGTTTGCGCAGGACAGATTCACGCCACAGGTGCGATGGCAGCACTATTAAAAGATGCGATTAAACCAAATTTGATTCAAACTTTGGAACACACGCCAGCGATTGTTCACGGTGGTCCGTTTGCCAATATTGCGCATGGATGTAATAGTGTGCGCGCTACGAAAGCCGCTTTAAAAATGGCGGATTATGTTGTGACAGAGGCTGGTTTTGGTGCAGATCTTGGCGCAGAGAAGTTTTTTGATATCAAGTGTCGTCAGGCGGGGCTTGCGCCAGATGCGGTTGTGCTAGTGGCGACAATACGTGCGTTGAAATATAATGGCGGCGTGGCAAAAAATAATCTAAATGCAGAAAATTTGGAAGCACTTGCAAAGGGAATTGCAAATTTGGAAAAACATATTGAGAATTTACAGAAATATAAAGTACCTGTAGTGGTCACTTTAAATACATTTGTTTCAGATACATCGGCAGAGATCGCGTTTGTAAAAAAATTCTGCGAGGAAAAAAATTGTGATTTTGCACTTTCGGAAGTGTGGGAAAAGGGAGGAGAAGGAGGAATAGCGCTTGCAACAGCGGTTCTAAACACCTTGGAAACAAAACAAAGTGACTTTGTTCCACTTTATCAGGATGCACTTAAAATTAGCGAGAAAATTCGATGTGTCGCAAAGGAAATCTATGGAGCTTCGGAGGTATTGTTTGCTTCTGCTGCGCTAAAACAAATTGAAAAGTTAGAAGCTCTTGGTTTTGGCCGTTTGCCTGTATGTATGGCAAAGACACAGTATTCGCTTTCTGATGACCCAGAATTGCTGGGCAGACCAGAAGGTTTTACTTTGAATGTTAGAGAAGTCTATGTATCTGCTGGAGCTGGTTTTATTGTGGTGCTTACAGGGGCGATTATGACAATGCCTGGACTTCCTAAAAATCCTGCTGCCTATCACATTGATGTGACAGAGAATGGCGTGATAACAGGATTATTTTAAGCTTAGTAAGGAGTCAATAGAGCATGAAGTGTCCAAATTGTGGAAATGAGTTGGAGGAGGGGAAACTGCTTTGCGAACATTGTGGTGAAGAAGTTAAGATTGTACCCGACTTTGATATAGAGCTTGAAGACAAGCTGAAAGAATCCATAAATGATATGCTTCAAGATATGGCAGCGGAGGAGCTGCTCCTGAACGATTCCCATCAGGACCCTGAAAATAAGTCTGCAAATGATGTCACAAATGATCCAAGTGCATATTTTCCGACAGAATCAAGCAGTGTCCGAAAGTTGCGAATTCTGATTATTGCTTTGATGCTTGTTGTTCTAGCAGTAGTTATTGCGATATTTACAATGCATTCTATCAATGAGCAAAGATACCATTCTTTTGATTATCAGTATCAAAAGGCAATTACGTGTGCTGCTGAAAATGATTATTTGAATGCAATCAATTATATGGAAAGAGCACTTGCGATTCGCCCAGCAGATTTAGAGGTTCGGTTATTACTTGCAGAATATAGTGAAAAAAGTGGACAACAGGAAAAAACAGTTGCATTGTTGGAAGAAATTTTGGACATGGGCACAGAATATCCCAAAAGAGAAATGGTTTATGACAAATTACTAAAAATTTATGAGTCTGAGAAAAAGTATATAAAAATGGATAGTCTGTTGAAACAGTGTGATATACCACATATTGTTTTTCGATATAATCAATATATGGCACTTAAACCAGAGTTTAATAAACAAGGTGGTGTATATAATGAGACACTCTCTATAACAATAAAGGGAAATGCACTTGGAACAGTGTATTATACTCTCGATAGAACAGTGCCTACAATAGATTCGACAGTGTATGAGACTCCTATATTGCTTGAGTCGGGAGATTATGTAATTAAGGCTATATTTGTAAATGCATATGGGATAGAGAGTGAAGCAGTCACACAACATTATGTTATAAATCGATCTGCGCCTGATGGTCCTGTAGTAAAACCAGAGAGTGGAACTTATGCAGAACCAGTGTTGATAACAGCACTTTATGATGCAGAAACGAGTGTATATTATACTACAGATGGTTCTACCCCAGATAGAAGTAGCATTCGTTATAGAGATCCAATAGAGATGCCCTATGGTGTCAGTAATTTTGCTTTTATTACCTATGATGCGTCAGGACTTTGTAGTAAGGTTGTCAATCGTTCTTATCAGCTTGGGGTACAAGCAAATTTTGATGCAGAACTTGCATTGCAAGTATTAAGAAATAGTTTATGGGCAAGTGGAAAACTATTGGATGCAGATGGAAATCTACCCAATAAGCCAGGGAGCAATCAGTATAAGATAAAAACGCTCTACCAAACGGAGAAAACAATATACTATATTGTGTATGAAGAATGTTTTGATGCTGCTGGAAATGTGTATGAGACAAATGAGATTTATGCAATCGATGTAAATACAGCGGATTTATTTAAGGCATACAAAGCAGACGAAGGAGTATATCATTTGCAATCCTTGGAATAGTTAAACATAGAGAAGAATGAGAAAAAAGTTGAAATTATCTGTTTTTTCAGATACAATGAAAAAGATGCGAATGTACGCTTTTAGGAGTGTTAATGAGAAAGGTATGGTGAAGTAGTTAATGTACAAAATATTAGAGGCAAAAGAACTCACTACCAATATCTATTTAATGGTAGTAGAGGCGCCGCGTGTGGCAAAGAATTGTCAACCAGGACAGTTTGTAATTGTTAGGATGGATAAGGACGGAGAGAGAATACCGCTCACAATCTGCGATTATGATAGAGAAAAGGGAACAATAACTATTGTATTTCAGACAGTGGGTGCTGAAACTACAAGGATGGTAGCGTTAAAGGCAGGTGATTCTTTCCGCGACTTTGTGGGGCCGTTGGGTTGCGCATCAGAAATGGTCAGCGAGGACAAAGGAGAACTTGCAAAAAAGAAGATTCTCTTTGTGGCGGGTGGTGTTGGCACAGCACCAGTTTATCCGCAAGTAAAATGGTTACATAACAATGGTGTTGCAGCAGATGTTATTGTCGGTGCAAAGAATCATGATTTGTTGATTTTAGAGAAAGAGATGGAGGCAGTGGCTGGTAATCTATATGTCACAACAGATGATGGCTCTTATGGGCGCAAAGGCATGGTTACACAGACAATTCAAGAGCTTGTAGATGAAGGCAAAAAATATGATTTGTGTATTGCAATAGGACCTATGATTATGATGAAATTTGTATGTAAGCTCACAAAAGAGCTTGGAATTCCTACAATTGTCAGCTTAAATCCAATTATGGTAGATGGTACAGGTATGTGTGGTGCCTGCCGTGTCACGGTTGGTGACAAAGTAAAATTTGCCTGTGTGGATGGCCCTGAATTTGATGGACATCTGGTAAATTTTGACGAGGCGATGAAACGTCAGCAGATTTATAAGACAGCAGAAGGAAGATTGATGTTGAAATTGCAGGAAGGTGATACGCATCATGGCGGATGTGGTCAGTGCGGAGGTGAAAATTAATGGACGTGTTAACGAAAGTACCAGTACGAGAGCAAAAGGCAACTGTCAGAGCGAAAAACTTTGATGAAGTTTGTCTTGGATATAATAAAGAGGAAGCAATGGAGGAAGCAACTCGCTGCATTAATTGTAAAAATGCCCAATGTATTAAAGGTTGTCCTGTGGCGATTGATATTCCAGCATTTATCGAGCAAGTGAAACTTGGAAATATTGCAGAGGCGTATCAAATTATTAGTCAATCTTCAGCATTGCCCGCTGTTTGTGGACGTGTATGTCCGCAGGAGAGCCAATGCGAGGGGAAATGCATTCGGGGTATTAAAGGAGACCCGGTTTCTATTGGTAAGTTAGAGCGTTTTGTGGCAGATTGGGCAAGAGAGAATAATATCAAACCAGAACCTGCGAAGGAAAAAAATGGTAAAAAAGTAGCAGTGATTGGTTCTGGTCCTGCAGGGCTTACTTGCGCGGGAGACCTTGCAAGGCTTGGATATGATGTCACAATTTTTGAGGCGCTTCATGAGGCTGGTGGTGTGCTTGTTTATGGGATTCCAGAGTTTAGACTTCCAAAGGAGGAGGTGGTGGCAAAAGAAATTGCCAACGTGGAGTCTTTAGGTGTTAAAATAGAAAAAAATGTAATTATTGGCAAGTCTATTACTATTGATGAATTAATTGAAGAAGAAGGGTATGAAGCTGTATTTATTGGCTCTGGTGCAGGACTGCCTAAGTTTATGGGGATTCCAGGCGAAAATGCAAACGGTGTATTTTCTGCAAATGAGTATTTGACCAGAAGCAATCTTATGAAAGCGTTTAATGAAAATGCTAACACCCCAATTATGCGTGGCAAAAAGGTTGCTGTTGTAGGTGGCGGTAATGTTGCGATGGATGCGGCGAGAACAGCATTACGTCTGGGTGCGGAGGTGCATATTGTGTACAGACGCAGCGAGGAGGAACTTCCTGCGAGAGTAGAAGAAGTGCATCATGCAAAGGAAGAAGGCATTATTTTTGACTTACTCACCAATCCAACAGAGATTTTGGAAGATGAAAATAACTGGGTAAGAGGAATGAAATGTATTAAAATGGAACTTGGCGAGCCAGATGCGTCAGGAAGACGCAGACCTGTTGAGATTCCTAACAGTGAATTTGAGATGGAACTTGACACAGTAATTATGTCTCTTGGAACGTCTCCAAATCCACTCATTTCTTCCACAACAGAAGGATTAGAGACAAATAAATGGAAGTGTATTGTCGCTGATGAGGAGTTTGGTAGAACATCAAAAGAAGGTGTATTTGCTGGTGGTGATGCGGTGACTGGTGCGGCAACTGTAATCCTTGCGATGGGGGCAGGAAAGGCAGCAGCTAAGGGCATTCACAATTATTTGTCTGGAAAATAAACAGACTTACGAAAATAGATATATAAAAAGAATGCAATGATAAATAACCTGCGCAAATTGTGCAGGTTATTTTTGTAATTTGTGAGACTATGTTTATTAAAAATAGGAGGATTGGTACATGTCAGACAGAAATGATGATATAAAGGTTTATCAGGACAAAAAAGCAAAGGCAGAGGACTATAAAAGTTCTGCTTATACGCTTTTGTTGATAGGTGTGTTAGGAATTGTTGTATTTATCTTGATGGAAGCGGGGGTGCTTCCGTTCCAGATTGCAGGTTCTGGAAAATATATGACTTACGGTGTGATGGGGGCAATGTTTGTCATATTTATTGTGATGGGCGTTTTGTCGTTAAGGTCCTCGAAGAAATATACAGAGGAAGCTGCTGTGGAAAAGGATTTAACAGAAAAAATTAAGATATGGGCAAAAGAACATATCACAGCAGAGTCGATTAGAGAGGGTGTGTGGTTTGAGGAAGGCACTCCTGATGAAATGAAATATTTTAAGTATTTTGAGGGTATCAAAACTACTGTGACACAGGAGTTTGGCAGTCTAAATGCGTCTTATCTTGATGCCTTGTGCGAGGAGCTGTATGCTGAGATTTTCGAGGAGAACTGATTAGAAGTTATAGAGAAATCATCTGTATAAATTATTTTGAAGTATTATGAAAGGAAAATAAGCAAAAGTTTATTAATATAGGATACAATGAATATAACACTTATTACAGTTGGAAAAATTAAGGAAAAATATTTTCGAGATGCGATTATTGAATATCAGAAAAGGCTTTCAAAATACTGTAAGTTAGAGATTGTGGAGGTGGCAGACGAAAAGACTCCAGATAAGGCATCAGAGACAGAGGAGACGCAGATTAAACAAAAAGAAGCGACACGCATTCTAAAGGCAATCAATGACAATACTTATTGTATTGCACTGACAATTGATGGAAAAAAGCGAGATTCTGTTCATTTGGCAAAGCACATAGAACAATTGGGAATTAGTGGAAAGAGCAGTCTTGCGTTTGTGATTGGTGGCTCTTTGGGCTTGCATGATAGCGTGATGCAGCGTGCTGAGGAAACACTCAGTTTTTCAGATATGACATTCCCACATCAGTTAATGCGGGTCATTTTAATGGAACAGATTTATCGATGTTTTCGGATTATTAATAAAGAGCCATATCATAAGTAAAGGTGAAATTTTATAGAAATTCAGGAAATGCATCAAAAGTAAGATTAACAGTTAGAAGGAATAGCTTCCTTGTGTCAGTGATTTCATTTTGTTTCTATAATATATATTTCAGTGGCATTCATTGGCTTAAATAACCAAGTTGATAAACAGGACTGATGGTGGTATAAAGAAAATATATGGCGAGCATTTGGTATTTTTAAAAGGTAGGTCGAAAAGTATGAAAGTTGATGTTAAAAAAGTAAAAAAACACTGGAATAGTGTATCGGATTCCGATTGGTATATGTCATTGAGAACAGATGAAAGAATCTTGAAAATACAAGAAAATCCCGCTTTAGCATTTCATCCTGCGGTATTTGAACTTATTAAAAAATATATGGGCGAGGTAAGCGGAAAGTATATCCTATTGCCATCTAGCAGGGATAATCATGCAGCTTTTGCTTTTGCGATTATGGGTGCTAAAGTAACTTCGGCGGATATCAGTGAAAGACAGTTGGAAAATGCAAAAACAATTTCAGACAGGATAGGTCTGGATATAGAGTTTGTATGTGATAATACAATGGAGTTGGAGCATATAAAAGATAATGTCTTTGATTTGGTGTACACTTCAAACGGAACACTCTCTTGGATAGATGATGTGACTGGAATGTATAAGAACATTCACAGAGTTTTGAAAAATTCGGGATATTCTTTTATGTATGATGTACATCCGTTTAATAGACCTTTCTCTGGAGAGGCTTGGAGTGAACCTAAAATCATAAAATCTTATCATGATGTAATGCCGGATATTCATTGGCGTGTACAGGATATCATAAACGCAAACATTATGGCAGGTTTATCTATAAATGAACTTGCAGAATTACCGGCGGTTGATGCGTCATTTTGGTTTAGACATGATGAACTTATAAGAAAAAGTCAGGATGAGTTGGTAAGCATAAATGATTGGACTAAGAATCCAATGTCAGCGCTCCCGGCATGGATGGTATTGGTGTCAAAGAAAGTAAGTGTGGAATAACAATGCCAAGCGACAGGTTCTCCGCTTATTGTAATTTGCCGGAAGTCTGTGTATAATAGAAATAGATAATAGGGATTTTGAAAAATACAGAGTTTTCTGGAAGTGATTAGTTGAAAAGAAAGCAGGTGGATAAAATGGAAAACATGGAAACAAAGCAGACAAAATGGGAAGAATTAAGCATATCCAATGATTTCCTGTTTGGCAAGGTCATGCAGAATCCAGAACTGTGCAAAGAGTTATTGTAGAGGATTCTCCCGGATTTGAACATTGAACGCATTGAATATCCAGAATTACAGAAAAGTATCCATGTAGATATGGACGCCCATAGCGTCAGACTGGATGTGTATGTAAAGGACGACAGAGAGACGGTTTACGACACAGAAATGCAGGTCAGTGATACAAAGGAACTGCCAAAGAGAAGCAGATATTATCAGGGAATGATTGACCTGCAGCTTGTGGATGCAGGTCAGCATTATAAAAAGCTGAACAAAAGCTATATCATATTTATCTGTCCCTTTGATTTATTAAAACTGTTGAATGTGCTTCTGTCCACGGAGACAGGTTCACAGGATAAGTGCCAGATATTAGAGGAAGATTTTCATATCAGAATGACTCAGACATTGGAAAGTGAGGTGTCGCTTATGTGCAATTTAAGTAAGGGTGTGGAACAAAAAGGAATTGAAAAGGGAAGACAAGAAGGAATAATAGCTATGGTATCAGCATTAAAGGATTTACAAATTGCAGACAGCATTATTTTGAAGAAAATTCAGGAAAAGTTTCATTTGGCGGAAGATACAGCTAAAATGTATTTGTAAGTATAACAGGCAGAGCATTTCCGTGTTCTGCCTGTTATAATACTATGAGATTTTTCGCCCTTATTTATGATATGGAGTGCCATATCATAAGTAAGGGCAAAGCTTTGAGGAAGGACAGGGAGTGTTAAGTGCTATAATATGTATATGGCGCAGAAATAAATAATGCCAAAGCAATAGGAGAAAAAGTATGAAAACTTTAACAGGAAACGGAAAAGACAGCATTTTTCCTATCTATTTGAGCCGCCAAAGGCGGCATGGGGGATTAAAATGATTATTCAAAAAATGGAAAAAGACGATATAGCTGTATGTGCAGATATTATGTGTAGTGTATACAATAATGAAATATGGCAGTGCTGTTGGACAAGAAAAATGGCAATAGAATATCTTACTGATTTTTTTGAAATGAAAAAATTTGTGGGATATGTTTTAGTGGATGAAAAAGAAATTATTGCTGGCATATTTGCACACGAAAAAGTATGGTGGAATAATAGTGAAATTTTTGTGGACGAAATGTTTGTCAAACCAGAGCGGCAACGTATGGGCTGCGGTTCAATGCTGATAAGACAAATTGAGATATATGTAAGGGAAAAAAGATTTGCAGGAATAACTTTGTCTACTAATAGATACGCACCTGCGCATATCTTTTACCAAAAAAATAGTTTTGAAGATTGTAGTCATGTTTTGTTTATGGCAAAAGAAATAATTTAAAATATTGATATTGCTGTCATAAATGAAGGAGAAAGAACAGAAATTTACAGGATTTAGAAAAAAATGTAATTTCGTAGGATTCAATGATATTTATTATAGGTGCAAATGAATTTGTCGGTCAGAGTCAGCAGGTCTTGTTTTGGGAAACAAGGGCCAGAATAAACAGTCAGAAAAGCTTAGATTTTAAGGAAAACTATAGATTGGGGAAAGATACTAGGCTGTCGAGAATGTTTCAGGTTATGGGGAGATTCCAGCTAAATAGGCTGTCTGAATCCAGCGCACTTAGGGTTATGGTAAAGAATCTTATCACAAGTAAGAGCGAGATAAAATCTGCTAGGTCGTGAATGGCAACAAGGATTATAAAAGGGGCATAAGGATGGAACAGGAAATAAAAAGAATAGAATTTCGTTTTGGAAGGTTTGGGAAACTCATACCACTTATCGTTGCGGTTGCTATGATTTTGTGGGCGGCGTCCAGCCAGTCTAATGTAAATGGATATGTGCTGGCTTTTTTTGTGGCGTTGGTGACAGGGATTCTTTTTGCAAAGGATGAAAAGGCGTATGGGGAGGCATTGGTTTATGGTCTAAGCAAGCCTATGTTTGGCGTGATTGTGATGGCGGTTATACTTGCGGCCATTTCAGGAAAGTTAATCTCATCAAGTGGGGTTGTACAGACAATTGCAGTGTATGTGGTGGCGGCAGGTTTTACTGGAAAACTTTTTGTGACTGCTTCCTTTCTTATAACCTGTTTGTTAGCGTTTGCAACAGGAACTTCAGTGGGAACTTATTTTGTTGTAATTCCAATTTTGTTTCCGGTGGGTGTGATGGCAGGAGTAGCGCCAGAATTTATGATTGGTGCCATTGTGTCAGGAGCAGCATTCGGTGACAATCTGGGTCCTATTTCGGATACCACCATTGCTTCTTCTGCGACACAACATGCAGATTTAGGAACTGTGGTAAAGACTAGGATGCGTTACAGCTTGCCAGCAGCAGTGGGGGCTATGGTTTTATTTCTGCTATTCTCTAAGACTACTGAGGTAGGTGTGGTAAATGAGAAAGTAACAGGTACTGCAAACCCTGCAAGTCTGGTGATGTTAATCGTGCCAGCAGTAATTATTATTTTATGCGTGATGAGAATGCATTTGATTACAGCTTTGTCATGGGGAATTTTAGTAGGGGTTTTCGTCGGATTGATTTTTGGCATATACACAATGGACGGACTAATTTCCTTTCCCGGTGGGTTTTCTGTATCAGGGGCAATTATAGAAGCGATTATGGGGACAGCAGGTACAATGGCAATGCTGATTGCAGTGTTTGCTCTGCTTGGAGTAGTGGAACGCAGTGGTCTATTTGAGGATGTGGGAATGTTTTTGGCCCGTTTTGCAAAAAGTGAACGCAGTACAGAGATTGCCATTGTGTTTTCGGCTGGCATATTGAGTATGGTCACAGGAGTTATCTCCGTAGCAATTGTGGCACTAGGTGATTTAGTGAATGAGATTGGTGAAAAAGCGGGTATCAATCGATATCGCCGCGCAAACCTATTGGATTGTACAGGCTGTGTGTTTTGTTTTCTGTCGCCTTGGACAGTACATTGCGTAATCCCAGCACAACAGTCTGCCCAGTTTGGAAAGGACTTTGCAGTGGCGCCAGCGTCAATCCCTTTTGTAAATTTTTATTCTCTTTGTATGATGGTGATACTGATAGTGGCGGTGACAACTGGATATGGAAGAAAACATTAATGTTTCCCAAAAATAAAGAAGATATATAGGAAGATCGTAGCATTATCAAGAAGGTGAGTGAAACATAATGTTATTTGGAGCGAATAGTGTGAAATTAAAATTTCACACCTCCTGATTTGTACACCCGCAAAAGCGGGCAGATGGGAGTTAGTGTGAAACTTAATCGTTCTAAGGCAGCAAAAGACACTGCCTAAGAACGATTAAGTTTCACACAGGAAAA
>BLMC01000017.1 GCA_011959805.1 Lachnospiraceae bacterium
ACCGATAAATCGGTTTGATGACAAATTTCACTTGGGTGCCCGTGTGCA
The DNA here is from genome assembly GCA_011959805.1 of Lachnospiraceae bacterium. Taxonomy (GTDB): domain Bacteria; phylum Bacillota; class Clostridia; order Lachnospirales; family Lachnospiraceae; genus COE1. Next base: position 49 of record BLMC01000017.1, read on the forward strand.
TAAAAATCGAGCAAGAGAATAATTTCCCTGCTCGATTCTATCGCATCAATTATTATAAATACGTTTTCAACGCTGCCATAATAGTCTCATACTCTGTGTCAGACAACGTTTTTCTTTTTGGGTCCATCGCAAATGTACTCCCCCATTCAAATTCATCTTCCCGATACTTGGGAACCAAATGAAAATGAAGATGATGTCCTGTATCTCCATAGGCGCCATAATTTACTTTATCTGGTGCAAATGCTTTGTGAATTGCCTCTGCAACATGATTTACATCACGGAAAAATGCATTTCTCTGGTCTTCTGTAAGTTCTATCATCTCGCTCACATGATATTTGCTCGCCACAATAACCCTTCCCTTATGGCTCTGTTCCTTAAATAAATATACTTTTGATGCATTCAATTCGCATATTTTAATGCCAAACTTCTCTACCAATTCGCCTTCTGCACAATATGCACAATTATGATCTACCATAGTACAATCCCTCCTTTTGTTTTTTATAATCTCTTAAATTATACTTTTACAAGAACTTTTCTGTTACACTTTAATGTTTTTCAATATTTTATTTTTGACCATTTCCTGCCAACTTCGCAAAATGTCGTTCCAAAAGTGCGACAACAGCGTCTTTATCTTCCATCTTATCTAGTATCACACAAGTTCCAAATATATCATCGTACTGATAAACTAACTTGTAGGGATCACCCTTAATCATAAATTGTGCATCTCCTTCATAGGGCTGAAACACTTCCTTTCCCATCTCCTCAGCAACACTCTGCACAAGCATGCGAATTGGTTCAGATGCCCACCCGTTTGTATCAATCACAATCCAACCGTCTTCTTGTGTAATCATATTAATCTGAAATAACATCTATCAACACCTCCTCAAATGTATTATCTTTGTGCGCAAAGAGGCATTGCATATTACGCAATACCTCTGTTTTAACACGTGAGTGTCCATAGGAACATTACCTATGAACACCCAACATGACGAATAGAGAATTTTCTTCTACTCGATTTTCTGTATTCTTATTTCTGCACAAGGTGAACTGCAAAACCGCCAATCTCTTCTTCCATATAGATTGCTATAAGCTTGCCGTTCTTTACAACTGCGGAGTCCTCTATAAACTTCACATTCTTAACCGATTCCAAATAATTCTTTGCGCGTGCTACACTGTTTGTACCAATTGCAATATGTCCATTTGCACCGCGCCCCATTTTCTTCATTGCCTCAATTTCAATCCCCGCAAAGATTGAACTATTTCCCACTTTCTTAGTAAATCCGAACAATTCGTCATATCTGGAAGACACTGCATCTGCCGCTGCCTCATCCTCACAATTCACACCGATATGTCTAAGTTCAAAGCCAAGCATTGTTCTGACTGCTTCCTCTGTAAGAATCTGAATTTCATCATATTTTCCAGCAGCTACAAGATCTTTTTTGACCATCCAAGAACCGCCGCAAGCAATAATCTTGTCAAATGCAAGATACTCACAAATGTTTTTTGCAGAAATACCTCCTGTAGGCATAAACTTCATCTGTGTGTAAGGTGCCGCCATAGACTTAATCATATTCAAACCGCCTGCTGCTTCTGCGGGGAAAAACTTAACAACCTCAAGGCCAAGTTCGATTGCCTGCTCCACATCCGAAGGATTTGATGTACCTGGAGTTACTGGAACCCCCTTATCAATACAATATTGCACCACCTTTGGATTTAATCCAGGACTCACTATAAATTTTGCACCTGCATTCACTGCACGATCCACCTGCTCTGTTGTGAGCACAGTGCCTGCACCAACCAACATTTCAGGAAATTCACTTGCCATAATACGAATCGATTCCTCAGCCGCCGCTGTTCGGAATGTCACTTCTGCACAGGGAAGTCCCCCCTTAATTAGTGCTTCCGCCAATGGTTTCGCATCCTTTGCATCATCCAATACCACAACAGGTACTATACCTATTTTACTAATTTTATCCAATATTTCGTTCATATTTTTCCTCATTTCTATATTTTAATACCTTAACATTGTTTCACTAGGGCTGCTTTCCTATTAAGTAAAGGATTTACCGCCAACATACAGTATATGTCTATTTATTTCATTTGATGCTTATAATACAAGGAAAACAACAGTGCCGCTATATTCTTTAACCGTAATCATTCGTCCACAAAAATTTTGTATATAGAACATACGTGTTCATTAACACCTTGAATCTAAATTACAGATACTTCAATATTGTTTTGTTATCTAGCGCTGTACACGTCCTGAAGCATCACCGCCGGCAAGGGTTTCTACTTCTTTTCTTGATACTAAGTTAAAATCTCCTGGAATTGTGTGTTTCAGCGCAGATGCCGCTACACCAAATTCCAATGCTGCCTTAAAATCCTTGTCATCCAGCAACCCACAAATTACACCACCCGCAAAAGAATCACCACCGCCAACACGGTCTATAATTGGATGGATACTATATTCTTTTGAATGATAAAATTCTTTTGTATCTCTGGAATAAATACATGCTGACCAGCCATTATCAGATGCAGAATGGCTTACTCTCAGTGAGGAAATACAATACTCAAAATTATAGTCTGCTACCATCTGCTCAAAAATAGATTTGTATCCTGCAAGCTCAAGGTCTCCACTTGTCACATCTGTATTTCCAGGCTTGTAACCCAATACAAGCTCTGCATCTTCCTCATTTCCAATACAAACATCTACATATTGCATTAGGTTTTTCATAATCTTTTGTGCCTTCTCTGAAGACCAAAGTTTCTTTCTAAAATTCAGGTCCACAGACACCTTCACACCATGTTTTTTCGCTGCCTTTAACGCCTCCTCTGTAAGCACTGCTGCCGAATCGGATACCGCTGGTGTAATTCCTGTAAAATGAAACCAGTCTACTCCCTCAAAAATCTTGTCAAAATCAAAGTCAGCAGCAGTTGCGGTAGAAATGGATGAGTGTGCTCTGTCATACACAACCTTAGATGGTCTCATTGCAGAACCAGACTCCAAATAATAAATGCCAAGGCGCTCCCCACACTTTGCAATGTTCTGTGTACCCACACCATACTTTCTCAATGCAGCAATCGCACATTCTCCCAACTCATTGTCAGGAACCGCTGACACAAAGCTTGCGTCATGCCCATAGTTTGCCAACGACACTGCCACATTTGCTTCGCCGCCCCCATAATTAATGTCAAACTCGTCCGCCTGAATAAATTTTTCGTTGTTGGGGGTAGAGAGTCTCAACATAATCTCACCCATTGTTACTACTTTTTTTGCCATGATTATCATTCCTCCTATCGATTTTTATACATTATGTCATAGCACAGTCTTTGTAAAATATACTCGTTCACAGTTCTCTCACTTTCAAATTACTTTCATATCCCCGCTTTGCTAGTCCTTGCCACATTTAACAATTCCACTGTCCTCTATTTTACAGTATTCTACGCAACATTTTTGTAAGTGCTTACAATAAGCATTCTAAATCCTTTTTCACAATAAGTCAACCATATTTTGGATACTTTTTAGTTTATTTTTCCCATTTATATTTCATTCTTATGAAACCGGTTACATTCATTCTCTAATGCTCTATCCTCTGTCGAATTTTATCGAATGTCTTCCATCGTCTGATATGCTCTTGCTGGTCTTTTGCAAGCATTTCAATCATAAATCCACCGATTTCCCAGAATACACGTTTTGTTTCTTCATTCATTGCAGAATATTCTTGCATAATTGTGTGCAGCTTTTTCGCAAACTCTCCACCCTTTACATTTTTAAGATCAGTTAAAGTCTTTGCCTCCGTAATCTCTATTATCTTAAAAAGACTCTCAATAAACTCTCCAACTTGCTCGATTTCCAATGCAAAAATCCAATTATTAATGCGATCATAAAGTTCTTTTCTCTTTGGTATCTGAACCTTTGCGCGCTCAAAGTGGTCTCCCTCAACACACCACGAAAAACAGATATGCTGTTGTACCCCAATTTGTGTACTCTTAATCAAGTCATAATCCGCCTTTTGTTCCATCAGCATTCCTACAAACGATTCATCTGGAACAATTTTTAAAATCTTGTCCTTAACCTCATCATAATCGAGTGTCTCCATAAAATCTGGTCGAAATCCCGGTCCATCCATGTTATAAACTTTTCCAATTCTGCACCGGATACTTTCCTCACAAGTCATGGCAGCATATACAGCCAAATTCCCACCTTTGGAGTGTCCTCCAAAATAAAATCTGAGATTTCTTTTTCTGGCAAGAATCTTTGCCACTTGATGCACATACTCTGTACTTCTTAATTGTGCTCCAACGGGAGTACGATAAGCCATATAAAAATCCTCTTTCCATCCTATCAACGCATCATCTGTTCCGCGAAAAGATAAAAAAATATCACCATTTCCCAATAAAAAAGTCACTGCACAAAACTGTACCCCTTCATTCGCATCCATCTCATCCACCAAAAAATTTGCCTTCGTATTCCGATATCTGCGTGAAAATGCTACCTTATAAAAAAGTTCTCGATTCTTGTCCAATTCCCATTTGACCGAAATAAAATTATGCCAGTCCATCCGCTGTGCTACATCACACAACGCAACAGCTGGCATATTATCGTCTATCCCAGGAACAATCCCATCAAAAAGAAAATAAGAAAAATGAGAAAAAACAAGACCATCAATCTCACAGAAAGGTTTTTCGGTAAAGGTAAAACCACCAAATTCATAAACATATGAAATAATATCTCCCATAATAATCCTCCAAGATATCAACACCCATAGACAGGGCGTTGATATCTTAATATAATTCTCCATCATAATATGTCAAAAGTAAACCTACAACATTATTGTACTGAAGCACTCCTTCTTCCACACCATTTAATTTCAATGTTACATCCATCAATGTACTAGAAACTTTCTTGACTGTAGAAGTCTTTACAACTGCCTTTTTCTCCACTGTCTGCCACTCTTCTCTTGTCAAGAAAATATTATCGTCTGCCACTCCATCACTGATTCGCACATGTTTTCGATAAATACTCTTATTGTTTCCAATAGATTCACAAAAATCACTATTGACATAGCTAAGTACACTTAAATATCCACAATATTGTAAAAAAGGATCGTCAGAACGGATACATGCCAAAAAGCCAATCATATTAGCATCATCTTCATAAATAAAGCCTTTCGTATGTGCAAGTTCATGGCAAATTGTCGGTGCAATATTCGTAATATACATTACAGAATTAATATTTGCTTCCATAGAGAATGGGAAGTAATATCCCATTATGTACTGTTGACTAAAAAATTCAGAAAAGCTTAAATATTTAGGAGTGACATAAAATCCAGCCAACTGGTCATATTCTTCTCCAAGCTGAATCATTGCCTGTCGTGAAGCCTCAATTAAATCGCCTTCATAATAAGCATCTCCACTGTCATCATGAACTATCTTTTTTTCTAATTCATTACATTTTCTCACAATGTAGTCTCGCAATATGGCCAATTCTCTCTTTGTATATGTCTTTTCTTTTGCTGTCTGTGCCATTGCATAATCTGAAACACTGACCACCATCAAATCTGATTCTACTTTATTTGTGAGATACTTTTCAGCAAAGCTAGAACTGTGATACAAAATAAAGCAATTGAGAGTCATTACATAGCATACACACAGCGCTGTCCAAACATAAAACTTCCCAAAACCAACGGCTACTTTCTGAAATTTATGTTTACACGCCAAGTTCAAAATCCATAAACCAACAACAAACAATGTAATCACTACTGCCAAAATCAACATAATTTCACCGACACTAAATGGTACTTTGCTTGTGAGACGCGCATAAGTGTTCAACCAGGCGGGAAAAATATTTTTGATATACCAATCACTGAAAACCACACTTTTCCACGACGCAATATTGAGTGCTATCACCCCTACTACACCAATGGCAAATATAATTTTGTGCATTTTGACTTTTCGATTCGTATTTTTCTCATCTTTTTCCATATTTTTCCCTCCAGCAAATGTCTTTATCCATAATTTATTATTTATATTACCATATTATTATGTTAAAAATATAAATAAATTGTGAACATTCGCCAAAGCACATTTTATTCTACTTATTTTGCTAAGAACTGCTCATATCGCGCTGCATCAACACGACTTACATTTGTCTCCATATAGATACCCTCCTCATGATATTCCGTATGATATACTACAGCATTGTCATTAAGATAAGACACAATATCTCCTCGCTTATAAGGAATCATAAACTCACAGTCCTTGTATCCTGCTGACAATTTTCCCGTTATTAGTGTAATAAGTGTTTCCATACCACTACGCGATTTTGCAGACATATATAATCTATCATCTCCTTGCACCGTCGCAAATTCTCCCATTCCGCACAGATCTGCTTTATTGTATGCATAAATCATTGGAATTTTCTCTGCGCCAAGTTCCTTCAGCGTATTCTCTGTCACCCGAATATGCTCCATATAATTCTCATCAGAATAATCAATCACCTGTACAAGCAAATCTGCTTCTAAGACTTCCTCTAAGGTCGAGCGAAATGCTTTTACCAAATTATGAGGTAAATTAGAAATAAATCCTACTGTATCTGATAGCAAAAAAGCATTTCTATCTGTCGGTGCAATTCTTCTAACGGTGGTATCAAGAGTGGCAAATAACATATCTTCCTCAAAAACCATCTTCTGTTCATCTGCAACATATGCAGCCAACATAGCATTCATGATCGTCGATTTTCCGGCGTTTGTATATCCTACCAGCGCCACTCTTGGGATTCCTGATTCTGCTCTTTTTTTGCGCTGTGTCTTTCGCTCTTCTGCTATATTCTCCAACTCTCGGCGCATGGTCGTAAGGCGTTGCTCTAATCTGCGCCTATCCAACTCTAGTTTTTTCTCCCCGGCTCCTTTATTGCTCATTGCACCGCTGGCGCCTCCTTGTCTTGATAGCGCATCGTGAAGCCCTACTAACCTTGGAAGCATATATTGTAGTCTTGCCACTTCAACCTGCAATTTCGCTTCCCTTGTTTTTGCGCGTACAGAAAAGATTTCTAAAATAAGCGTCGTTCTGTCCATAACTGCACAACCTAGTTCTTCGCTCAAATTTCTAAGCTGAATTGGTGATAAACCATTATCAAACACAACCATATCTGCTTCCAGAGCCTTCGCCATCTCTCGTACTTCCTGTACCTTACCTGCACCAATATAAGTAGCGGTATTAACACTCTCCATGTTCTGTTCCACACGCCCCACTGGTTCCATATCACATGCTTTTACTAAACAAACCATCTCATCCATGGCAAGATCAAAATTCTGGCTTTTTGGGTTTGTCGTAAGATTTAAACCCACAATTAACACTTTATCCATATCTACCTCCATACTCTACAGATCTATCATTTCACTAGCGTTCAATGTATATTTCATATAATTGTATCTATTGAACGCACTTAGCCTAATGCAATGCGAAATTCCAAACATAATGTTTATACTTATTATAATACTTCGCTACAAATATTGATAGCTTTCTTTTATAATTTACGAATACAAAAATGCTCTTTTATTCTTTATTCTTTTGGCTCTGCACCGACAAAAAAGATATTGTTTGTAACTATTGTATACAAAAAAAGCTTTTTCAAACAGCAAATTGGGAGGATACTGTCTTGAAAAAGCTTTCTTCAAGGATTACTATATTGAAAAAGAGTTAAGTGAAAAGCATTCTCTTGATTGCTGTATTCTACTGAACACCGCATCCATAATGCTCATTCGCGATTAAATTATCACGAATCTACAAATAATATACTAAATTGTCAGACAATTGTCAATAGTTTATATTAATTTTCTTATTTTTATATTCTTTTATTTTGATATTGACATTATGAACTTGTTTCTATATAATTAAATTGTTATTCCGTCAAGTATATTATTGTCGGGGTGTGGCTCAGTTTGGCTAGAGCGCCACCTTAGGGAGGTGGAGGCCGCAAGTTCGAATCTTGTCACTCCGATTAAATTGAGTAGGGGAAGATAAACCTTCCTCTATTTCTGTACCGAACGCGAGCAGGTTTCGCTGCATATTGTCTTTTCGTGTCCGTGTGCAATCGAGCGGGGAAGCTTACTACTCTCACGCCTGGCACCCAAGTGCTGCAGAATTATAAGTTCTGCGGTCTTTTTATTATAATCTTATCTGCAAATACCAATATTTTGACTAATGTAAAAATCTGTTGTTTTCTACGCTGAATCTTTGCCGCCAATTTTATCATTTTCTTAATTTTCTTTCATTTTTCCTCTTTTGTATAGCAAAACAATAAACGTCTTTCGTTTTTTATTGCTTAATATCTATCACACGTCCCAAAATATTTGTATTGATTTTGTAAGTGCAAAAAGCTATAATGTAGACGATACGAAAATACGATGATTAAAAGGCTATCATTACGAAAGAGGGGGAAATTAAAATGGAATCGTATTTCATGTTTAAAAATCTGGCGATTATTATTGTCGCCGCAAAGATATGTGGGATTGCCGCCAGAAAATGCAAGGCGCCACAAGTAGTAGGCGAAATCATTGCTGGACTGTTAATTGGACCAAGTCTGCTGGGTTGGGTGGAACAATCCGATTTTCTGATACAGCTCGCTGAGATTGGTGTAGTATTACTTATGTTTTCTGCTGGACTAGAAACAGATTTAAAGGATTTGATGAAAACGGGACCGATTGCCGCACTGATTGCCTGTGCTGGTGTATTTATTCCATTAGTATGTGGCGCGCTGCTGTATATGGCATTTTATGGTTTCGCACCGTGGGGTTCAGAAGAATTTTATAAGGCAGTTTTTGTAGGTACAATACTTACTGCAACCTCCGTGAGTATTACTGTAGAATCCTTAAAAGAAATGGGAAAATTAAAGGGCCGTGTTGGAACCACTATACTGAGTGCCGCTATTATCGATGATATTATTGGTATTATTGTGCTAACCTTTGTAATTGGTTTCAAAAGTCCTGACTCCAAACCTGTAGCTGTTTTAATTAATACCGTCTTGTTTTTTGTATTTGCTATTGTAATTGGATTTGTTTGTTATAAACTTTTTCAGTACGCAGATAACAAATACCCTCATACAAGGCGCATTCCAATTATGGGACTCGCACTCTGTCTTGCAATGGCATATATCGCAGAAAAATATTTTGGTATCGCTGACATAACAGGAGCTTATGTAGCTGGAATTATTCTTTGTTCCATTCGAGACTCCAAGTACATCGCAGAAAAGATGGATACAAATTCCTACATGTTGTTTGGTCCTGTCTTCTTTGCAAGTATTGGTTTGAAGACCAATGTAGAAAGCGTGAATATGAGTATTTTAATATTTTCCATCGCGTTTGTTGCTGTTGGATTAATCTCAAAAATTGTTGGCTGTGGGATTACAGCTCGTCTATGTAAGTTTAGAGGGATTGATTCGTTAAAAATCGGTGTTGGTATGATGACCCGAGGAGAAGTTGCGCTGATTGTAGCACAAAAAGGATTAACAGCAGGTCTATTGACCCCAGTATATTTTACATCTGTAATCTTTTTAATTATTGTATCCTCTATATCCACGCCAATTATCTTGAAAATATTATATTCTAAAGATGCTGCTTCCCCGACATAAACGGGGAAGTTTTTATGCACACAAGTATCCCAAAAATATATTATCAAGGCTTATGGATACTCAACGCGAATAGGAGAAAAATCTTATCCACTCGATTCTTTTATTCCCTATTTTCGCTGTTTAAATGAATAAGTCTCATATTTTCCATGTCAATTTGTCTATAAAAACAATTGTTTGCCACTCCATTATAAGAAGTATGACATATATTTCCTCTTTGTGGTCGCACTTGATATACCAATGAATTTTGTTCACAGTTTACCAAAATCTCTATTAATTCAAATTCATTTCCTGATGTTTTCCCCTTATACCACAGTTCGTTTCTCGATGTGCTCCACAACACTAATCTGCGCAGTCTTATGGATTCTAACATCGCCTGCTCGTTTGTATATGCCACAAGAATTACTTCTTTTGTATCCACATTCTGAACAGCTACAGGAATCACTTCCTGTCCTACCATATTTGCAATTTTTTTAAAATCAAGATTTAATTCATTTGTTTCTTCTATATATCCCATCAAAATTTCCTTTCCTAAAAACTTTCGTGTGCCTGAGAAATATCGAGTAATCAAGGATTGAAATCACGCAAAAGCGGAGCCTGTCACCAAACTCCGCCACACAAAACAATTATTTCACTAATTCTTTCACTTTCGCCTTCTTACCAACACGATCTCTCAAGTAATATAACTTTGCACGTCTTACTTTACCTGCTCTCACAAGCTCTACTTTCTCGACATTTGGAGAATGCATCGGCCATGTTTTCTCTACGCCAACACCGTTAGAAATCTTTCTGACTGTAAAGGTCTTTCTATTACTACCACCTTGAATCTTTAACACAGTACCCTCAAAAATCTGGATTCTCTCACGATTACCTTCTTTGATTTTACCATGTACTCTTACAGTATCACCAACTCTAAAGTTGTCAACATTTGCCTTTAACTGTTCTTTCTCAATTTCTCTAATAATTTCGTTCATTTGTTTTGCCTCCTTATTTTCTCGACGTTCTTAATACTTCTATATTGTAACCATGCCATACTTTTAAGTTACCTTATATGACTTGTACCAGAGGACCATCTCTTTATTCGCAACATTAGTAATTTACCATAAAATCAGCTTAAATGCAAGCATATTTTTCTACTTTTACTCTTTAATCAGTAAAATTTGAATATAAAATTGTTACTACGCCTTTAATAAACTAACTTATCAATTTGGGGCAGCGTGAGAAATCATATCAGGGTGAATTCATCTTTAAATACGTGGCAAACAAATCAGGTCTTCGTTCCTTGGTCCTTTCCAAGGATTTCTCCAAACGCCACTTTTCAATGTTGGCATGATGTCCACTTAATAGTACCTCCGGCACTTTTTTCTCATGCCAGATTTCCGGCCGAGAATACTGTGGATATTCTAAAAGTCCATTTGTATGCGATTCTGTTTCAGTAGATTCCCTATTATTTAGAACTCCTGGAACAAGTCTTGACACTGTATCAATTATAACCATCGCTGGCAACTCTCCTCCAGTAAGCACATAGTCCCCAATCGATATATAATCTGTTACAATCTCTTCCAGAACCCGCTCGTCAATCCCCTCGTAATGTCCACACAAAAAAATCAAATCTTCTTCCTGGGATAACTCCATAGCTTTTTTTTGATGGAAAACTTCCCCTTGTGGAGTCACATAAATCACCTTTGTCCTTGAAAAATTCTTGGAGGACTTTTGTTCTATGCTTCTCCTTAAATTAATCTTTTCATCTAGTGCTTTCCAACAATCATAAACAGGCTGTGCCTGCATTAACATTCCTGCACCACCGCCATAAGTATAATCATCCACCTTCTTGTGTTTATCCAATGTATAGTCACGTATATTTACCGCCTCGATAGAAATGCATCCCTTTTCTGCTGCCCGTCCTATAATGCTAGTGCATAATCCTTCAAGCACCATCTCTGGGAACAGAGTCATAATATGAAAATGCATAAATTTTCTCCTAATCCAACAACCCATCCATAATGTGTACTTTCATCTTCCGGCTTTCCAAATCTATATTCAGAATACACTGCTTAATGGCTGGAAACAGCACTTCCCTGCCATTCTCAAATTTCACTTCATACACATCATTTGCGCCTGTCTCAATCACATTCGTGAGTACACCAAGGTACTGGTCCTGTTCATCATATACGGCCAAATCAATTAAATCCGCAATGAAATACTCATTCTTTCTAAGCTTTACTGCATTTTCTCTTGTCACCAGGAGGGGTTTTCCTTTATATTTTTCAATGTCATTAATACTGTCGAGACCTTTGAATTTTAAAATTACATACTGTTTAAAAAACTTTACTCCTTCTATTTCAAGAATTATCTTTTCCTTGCCAGTATCCAAAATAACTTCTTTCAGTTTGTTAAAACGTTTTACATCATTTGTTGTCGGAAATACTTTTACCTCTCCATGAATGCCATGTGGCTGTGTAATCGCCCCTACTTGTAATAAATCCTCCATTTTTATTCTCCAATCAAACTCTTTAACAAGGCTATCTGCGCAAAAATAATCAAAAGTTTATCTATTAGTCAAAGATGGTACTTCCACCAATTGAAAATTGTATTCACTTACCCTTGATAGCAATGGAAGTCTTCTATGGCTGAGAAAATCAGCGCACATAAAAAGGTGTTCAGAAGAACACCTTTTTATGATCTTACACAATCTCAACATCTACCTTAAGATTATCTTTAGAAGATGCTGCTTTGACCACAGAGCGAATTGCTTTTGCAATTCTTCCCTGCTTTCCAATCACTTTCCCCATATCGGCCGGTGCTACATGAAGTTCTACAGTGATATTTTTACCCTCTGTCTTCTCTGTAACGACTACCTCATCAGGGTTGTCCACTAAAGCCTTCGCGATAACCTCGACTAACTCCTTCATCATTCACACCTCCATGAGTGTTCAATTCCCCTTATTTCTCAATTCCTGCTGCCTTAAAAATCTTTGAAACTACTTCTGTTGGTTGTGCACCATTTGACAACCACTTCTTCGCTAGTTCCTCATTTACCTTAAATTCACTAGGATCTGTGTTCGGATTGTATGTTCCAATCTCCTCAATACACTTTCCATCTCTGGGCGATCTCGAATCTGCTACAATAATTCTATAAATAGGAGCTTTCTTCTGACCCATTCTTCTTAATCTGATTTTTACTGCCATTTCTTTCACCTCATAAATCTTTCTTTAAAATAATAATATAATCAAGTAGGAAAGGTTACTTCCTCTACTCGTGCGCTGGACACACGTCAGCTTTGCTGACATATTCTTTAGGTGCCCATGTGCATTAAAAAGGAAGTTTAAATCTTCCCTTTTTACCACCACCAAAACCTCCCATCATTCCGGGAAGTTGCTTCATCATTTTCTGGGACTGCTCAAATTGTTTGATAAAACGGTTTACAACTGCAATATCCACACCGGCACCTTTTGCAATTCTATGTTTTCTGCTTGGATTTAGCAGCTTGGGGTCTTTGCGTTCTGCTGGAGTCATCGATAGTACAATTGCCTCCATACGCGCAAGCTGTGTGTCATCCACTGCTGACTCAATATCACTCGCCTTGATTCCCATCCCAGGCATCATACCCAGAATACTAGATAGACCACCAAGTTTTTTCATTTGATTCATACTTTCCAAGTAATCTTCAAAGTCAAATTTTCCCTTTTTGAGACGCGAAGCCATCTGCTTTTCTTTCTCCGCATCCATATCAAGATTTGCCTCGGCAACTTTATCAATTAGCGTAAGGACATCTCCCATACCCAAAATACGATTTGCCATTCTATCAGGATAAAACTGTTCAATATCTGTCAGCTTTTCACCTGTACTTACAAATAAAATTGGCTTGCCAGTAACCGCCTTTACAGACAGTGCTGCACCACCTCGCGTATCGCCATCCATCTTTGAAAGAATGACTCCGCTCACACTTACCTTATCATCAAATTCCTTTGCGACATTAACAGCATCTTGACCAGTCATCGCATCCACTACCAAAAGTGTTTGATGCACTTCGACATTCGCCTTGATTTCCTGCAACTCCGCCATCATTTCCTCATCGATATGCAAACGTCCCGCAGTATCTATAATCACAATATTGTTATTGTTTTTTGCCGCATGTTCCAAGGATGCCTTCACAATATCAACCGGTTTATGGTTACTTCCCATCGAAAAGAAATCCACCTGCTGTTTATTCGCATTTACATTCAACTGTTCAATCGCAGCGGGTCTATAGATATCACATGCCACAAGCAACGGTTTCTTACCCTTTAATTTCAACTTTCCGGCAATTTTTGCCGCCGCAGTTGTTTTCCCGGCACCCTGCAAGCCACACATCATGATTACTGTTGTCGCTTTGCCTGGCTGCAATTCCAGTTCCGTTTTCTCAGAACCCATCAGAGATACCATCTCTTCATTTACGATTTTGATAACCATCTGTCCAGGATTCAATCCGTTCATAACATCAGAGCCGATTGCACGCTCTTCTACTGATTTCACAAATTGTTTTACTACTTTAAAGTTGACATCTGCTTCCAAGAGCGCCATCTTAACTTCTTTAAGTGCGGACTTCACATCCGCCTCTGTCAGTCGTCCTTTACTTCTCAAATTTTTAAAAACATTCTGCAATTTATCTGTTAAGCTCTCAAATGCCATCCGTTTAAAGCTCCTCTATAATTTCATTGGACAATCGTTTTATTTGCTCATCTTGTGTAAGTCTGTTAATCTGTTCAATACTTTCCTTAATTCTGGAAAACTTTTCTACAAGGTGTAGTTTTGCCTCATAATCCACTAATAACTTATCACATCGCTTCAGCAAGTCATATACTCCCTGACGACTAATTCCTTGTTCATTCGCTATCTCGCTCAAAGATAAGTCATTGAAAATCGCATCTTCATATATTTTTTTCTGATGCTGTGTCAAAAGCTCTCCATAAAAATCATAGAGCATACCTTTATATTCAAGCTTTTCCAGCCCAATAATAGCTTCTCCAGCCGTCAGATTACCAGCTTTCACATTCTTTCCTCCGCTTAATATCCCACGCGACTTTATCAGAATACAACAAAAAACAATGGGTGTCAAGTGTTTTTTCTTTACAAACTTTTATTCGATATTTTTTATGCCGAAGCCACTGCCTCCTTCATCTTACGTACATACTGACAGACAGGCTCGATGCAATTTTTTCCATTTTGTGCAATAAGTTGAACAATAGCACTGCCCACAATCGTGCCATCGGATACTGTTGCTATCTCCTGTGCTTGTTCTGGTGTCGTAATTCCAAAACTAATAGCACATGGAATATTTGATACTTCTTTAATATGATTTATCATCTCTTTCAAATCTGCAATGGTTTTACTTCGTACTTCAGGGACACCTAGAGGCGACATACAATAAAGAAAACCATTTGCATAACGTGATATCATATCAATACGTTCCCTTGATGTAGGTGCAATCATAGTAATCAACTCAATTCCTGCTGCCACACACGCACCGTTTACTTCCTCTCTTTCTTCAAACGGAACATCAGGAATAACAACTCCGTCAATGCCGCACTCAGCACACTTTTCAAAAAAGTGTTTCGTTCCATAAGTGAAAACTGGATTGATATAGGTCATAAAAACTAATGGAATTGTTACTTTTTTGCGCACACGTTTTACCATATCCAATAATTTATCAGTCGTTGTCCCTGCCCTCAACGCTCGTTCATCTGCTTGTTGTATGACAATCCCCTCTGCGATTGGGTCTGAAAATGGAATCCCAATCGCAATGATATCCGCACCTGCTGCCGCCATCTGTGGAATCAGTGCTTCTGTTGTCTCTATATCAGGATCACCTCCTGTTATAAATGCGATAAATGCTTTCCTATGTTCAAATGCTACGCTAATTCTAGCCATTTTTATTTCTCCTCTCAAATTCTATCATCACAATTAAATTTATCATAAACTCTTTTTGATAATAACAAATACTTGTCATTTTATTACAGATGTGCAAGTTGGTTTTATGTCAGTACACTGCAGCAAGAGTACCGACAGCATTCTTGAATTATCAAAAGCCACAAATTTCCATTTTTATGCAATCAATATCTATCTTTCCTAAAACTGCGCGCATTAATCAAAAATCTCCACACCTCTATACCTTGCAATCGCTGCAACATCCTTGTCGCCGCGCCCTGAAATAGTTATTACAATAATCTGGTCTTTCTGAAATTTTGATGCTATCTTTTTCGCATAAGCAACCGCATGTGCACTTTCAATTGCTGGAATAATCCCCTCTATCCGTGATAAATACTCAAATGCTTCCACAGCTTCCTCGTCTGTAATAGGTACATACTCAGCGCGTCCTGTATCATGAAGATTTGCATGCTCTGGTCCAATTCCAGGATAATCTAATCCTGCCGATATTGAGTAGACAGGCGCAATCTGTCCATATTCATCTTGACAGAATAAAGACTTCATACCATGAAAAATACCAATCGTCCCATTCGCAATTGTCGCCGCATTTTTGGGATTATCTACGCCAAGACCTGCTGCCTCACAACCAATTAATCTAACTTCTGTATCAGGTATAAATTCATAAAAAGACCCCATTGCATTGCTTCCGCCACCTACACAAGCAATCACCGCATCCGGCAACTTTCCCTCTAACTTCATAAGCTGCTCTTTGATTTCTTCCCCAATAACTTTCTGGAAATCGCGCACAATCATTGGAAACGGGTGTGGTCCCATAACAGAACCTAGCACATAGAGTGTATCGTCCATTCTGGAAGCCCACTCCCGCATTGTCTCATTAACAGCATCCTTAAGGGTCATGGTTCCTGTGGTTACAGGATGCACTTTCGCACCCAAAAGTTCCATTCGATAGCAGTTTAACACCTGTCTATCCGTGTCTTCCTTTCCCATAAAAATCTCACACTCTAAGCCCATCAGAGCTGCTGCAGTAGCTGTTGCAACGCCATGCTGCCCTGCACCAGTCTCTGCAATTACACGTCTCTTTCCCATCTTCTTTGCTAAAAGCACTTGGCCAAGCACATTGTTAATTTTGTGAGAGCCTGTGTGATTCAAATCCTCTCGTTTTAAATAAATTTTTGCGCCCCCCAAATCCTTTGTCATTTTCTTAGCATAATACAAAAGCGAAGGTCTACCTGCATAATTTTCCATCAAATTCTTTAACTCTAATTGGAACGCCACATCATTTTTATATGTATCATATGCTTTTTCCACCTCTTGTATTGCCGGAATCAGTGTTTCTGGTATGTATTGTCCTCCGTATAAGCCATATCTACCTTTTTTTGCTTCCATCTTATTCATTCCCCTCCTACAAAATATTATTATGCTCTATAAAATACTTTTTTTCTTTAAGCAACTGTGCGCAATCGAGTAAGAAATATCTTTTTTTCCTCGCGCCGAACGTCTGTCAGCTTTGGCTGACATTTTTCCTTTGCGAACCGTGTGCACAAAAAAAGCTCCTGTCCTAATATTTCTACTAGGACAAAAGCTCTAACACTTCTGCGGTACCACCTAATTTGGCATATCAAAAAATACACCCTCTCTACACACGCACCATCATGCGTTTTCCCTTGATAACGGGCGGAAATCCCGTTGGGCATTACTCAAGTCACCTTTGCCTGACTCTTTGCTCCCACCTTCCCAAGTCCATTCCATATCTTATTGAATACTGCAATCCCACCACCTGCAGCTCTCTGTAAATCTCCTAACACATGTACTCCTCTTGGTCATTAGTTTCGTGTCGGTATTAAATTTTATTTTATAGATTTTATCATAAATGTTCTGACAGAATATGTCAAGCATGAAATTATATTTTTAAATCTTATCTGTAACAGTTCAGCCTTGGGCTTCCTGTTACGGCATCAAGCCATGCAAAACCACTTCGTGGTGGCTTGATGCATCTCAATTACTACGTATTCCTACGGACTTTGCAGCGTAGTGCAAAGTCCTAGGCTGAACTGTTACTCTTATCTTGACAATTCTTTCTAAAAATACTATAATGAACATTGTTCACTATAGAAGGAGGGACAATATATGAATACCATTATCACTTCCAAAGAAGCTATTTTAGACACAAGCAGACAGCTAGTAACAACAAAAGGCTGGTCAGCTGTCAATATTCGGAGTGTCGCCGCTGCCTGCGGAGTTTCTGTGGGTTCCATCTACAACTATTTTTCATCCAAATCGGATTTAGTCACTGCCACTGTAGAAAGTATCTGGCACGATATCTTTCACTTTTCGGAGCGCCAGACAGAATTTGACAGCTTTGCAGACTGTGTGCAATGGATTTATGACAGCATAAAAACAGGCAGTAAAAGATACCCGGGCTTTTTTACCTCACACTCTATGCACTTTTTGGAGAGCGACAAAACAGATGGGCAGCAACGAATGGCACAGTCATGGGAACATATTCAAGCAGAACTTTTTCGTGTTTTAAAAAAAGACAAGAAAATTCGTCCAGATGTTTTTGACAAGGCACTGACGCCTGAGAGATTTGTAGACATTGTGTTTTCACTAATAGTTTCCGCGCTCATTCGCCAAAATTATGACGACAGCGGGGTAATGGAACTTATTAATCGAATTATTTATTGATTCACAAAAATATTTTAGGAGGAAAAACTTATGCAAGCTATCGTAGAAACATTATTTGACACAGTTTACCTAATTACTGTCATCACCCTTGGAATAATTATGATCCGGAAAAATAATGGGCGTAAACAATATCAACTGTTTGGTATTATGGCAGTAATTTTGGGGCTTGGAGATTCTTTTCATCTGGTCCCGCGCGCACTCGCACTGTGCACGACTGGACTGGAAAACTATACTGTTGCACTCGGTGTCGGCAAACTTATCACTTCCGTCACAATGACAATTTTTTATATTCTATTGTACTATGTATGGCGAAGCCGCTATCACATTTCTGGAAAAAATGGCATAACGGCTGTTGTATACTTGTTGTCTGCACTTCGTATCCTTTTGTGTCTCTGCCCGCAAAATCAATGGCTACATGCAAATCCACCATTGATATGGGGCATTTATCGCAACATTCCCTTTGCACTGTTTGGTCTACTTATTATCATTCTATTTCTTCAGCAAGCAAGACAACACCATGATACTGCCTTTCAATATATGTGGTTAACTATAGTGCTAAGTTTTGGCTTTTATATTCCTGTCGTACTCTGGGCAGATGCAATTCCCATGATTGGCATGCTTATGATACCCAAAACTTGCGCCTATGTATGGACAGTTGTAATAGGCTATCGAGCAATGTGCAGTGAAAATTGATTTTTATATTAGATTTAATTCGTCTCACACAAAATCTTTTGAATTTCCTGAAGCAGCCGGTCTTTCACTGGCGGCTTTAGGAAATACCCTGCCGGCTTTAATTTCAGCACTGCCTCAATGTTTTCCCGATTGTTAATCGCCGTTAGAAACACCACTGGAATACTCGTCAAATCTTCGTCGGCACGTATCATTTCCAAAGTCATTTTTCCATCACAGACAGGCATCTCATAATCCAGCAAAATCAAATCTGGTCTTTTTTTACCGATAGAAGTCATTGCCTGCGCTCCAGAAATCGCCAAAGCCACCTCGTAGGTATCTTCCAATATCGCCTTGATGGTCCGAAGTGCTGTACCATTATCATCCACAACCAAAATTCTCTTTTTTCCGCTGTTATCTTTCTTTCCTTCTCGCGCTTCCTGCTCTACTTTCTCCTCCTCTAAGCCAAGTCGTCTGCATATGGCATTCATAATCACTGTATTTTCTACCGGACGAATCAAATTTTCAAACTGTTCTCCTTCATAATACTTAAAGAATTTGCCGCTCTCTTCCTTTGTCCCAATCGTCAGAACTGGTATCTGCGCATATTGGTCACTCAACAGAAAAAAGATAGATGTATCAATGTCATAGGCGCCAATCAGACTAATAACAATCAAGTCAGGGTTTACAATTTTTAACATTCCCTTTAAAACGCCTGCGTTCTCTGAGCAGAGCTGCACATGAAAATACTGGGACAAAAATTGATTCGTCTCGTTCACTACAGTGTTAAACTTTCCGATTAATAGTATCTTTTTCATTTCGTCCTCCAATCACAAACATTACTTTAATTCTGCCTTCTGTCGTATTATTTGTTCTGACAGTAAATTTGCAAGGCACTCTGATTCTTCTGAGTCCAGATTGGTTACTGCTTCCGCAAGTTTCTGTATATTCTGTCCAATCTCGGTCGGATAATCATATTCGCGCAATTGTTTTATCCATTCGTCTGCCTGATCAATTTCCATCTCCTGCATACTGACACGCACCATTTCCACAAGCGCCTGTATCACTGAATAATCCGTAATTTCTTTTCCTACCCTGCTTCCAATGCCAAAAATTCCCTGCAGTTTTATCCGATAACTGCGCCATTCCTCCAAAAATATGGTAGTCATGGAAATAATCACATCTATTTTACCATCTTTTGCCGCAAATTCCAATACCCTGGCAATACCTGACAACGATATCATTCCGATTGTCGCCGCAAGGCTCTTCATCGCATGTACCTGAATACGGTATGATTCCAAATAATTTTCCTTTATACACTGTTCATAAGCTCGTTCCAGGCAGTCTGCCGCCGCATCAATCTGGTCATAAAATTCTTTTATTGTATATGCGAGCAATTCCATATCAGGCAAATGCAACCATGCATAATTCCAATCAAGTCCTTCCACCACAGGCAGCTCCTCCAAATTCAATGCGGATATTGTTTGTGCTTCTGGATTTTGCGCCGATTGTTTTGTGGCACATAATAATGCTTCTGGCAGCATCTTTTCAATCAGCGCCTCGAGTTTCTCTGGCATAATTGGTTTTGATAGAAAATCATCAAAACCCTCTGATAGATAAGCTTCTTTTGCCCCTGACACAGCATTTGCGGTCAGCACAACAACAGGAGTATTTTTACAGGGAAATTCAGACAACGCTTTTATGTGATGCAATGTTTCCACACCGTCCATTTCAGGCATCATATGGTCCAAAAATATCAAATCATATTGCTTTTCTTGAATCAGTTGTAAACACTCTGCACCACTAGCAGCCTCCGTCACCTGAATCGCTGTCTCTTTCAATAGATTTCGCAACACCTTACGATTTACAGCATTATCATCCACTACCAATATTTTTGCATCTGGCGCATAAAGCGTAGATTCATAACAAAAATTCTCCGCCATCTGCTGTACTTTTGACTCAAAATCGCCAATTGGCGTATGGTCAATAATCTTTTGTTCTAATTCAAAATAAAACTTAGAACCTTTTCCATATTCACTCTCAACATGCAGCTTGCTACCCAACAACGCCAAAAGCTGAATTGTAATACTCATTCCAAGTCCAGTACCTTCAATATTACGATTTTTATCCTCCTCTATCCGCTCAAACTCTGCGGAGAGTTTCGGCAAATCTTCCTTCTTAATTCCAATCCCTGTGTCCTCCACCTCAAAGCGTAGCACTGCTGTCTCATCCAAGCAAAGACTACAGACCCGCAGCCAAACAGTCCCATCATGTGTATACTTAACCGCATTGGTCAAAATATTAATTAATATCTGTCGAATCCGTACATCATCCCCATACAAGCGAGAAGGAATTTCATGATCAACCTCCACTTCCAACTGAAGCGCCTTGTCTGCTGCCCGCTGAGATATCATATTCACCAAATCATGAATCAGACTACTGATATCATACACGACTGGCACAATCTCCATTTTTCCAGAATCAATCTTAGAAAAATCCAGAATATCATTGATTAGAGATAATAAGGACTGACCCGCCGTGTAAATATCCATCGCGTATTCCCTGACATTCTGCTCTTTCGATTCCCGCAAAATCATCTCGTCCATACCAAGTACCGCATTGATTGGTGTTCGGATTTCATGGGACATCTGTGCAAGGAATTTCCCTTTTGCCTCATTTGCAGCAAGTGCCTCCTGCCTGGCCACATCTGCGTCTTTGTTTGCCTGCGCAAGCAATATATTCTGTAATTCTGCCGCTCGTACTCTTTCCTCTGCATCCAACCGATATTCTTTTGAAATTTGTAAGATATGTAGAATTGCCAACATCAATGCAGAAGATGTCATACCATGCAACTCTGCCACATTTGCAAAACTATACAAAGAAAAATAATTTAAAATAAACTTTACCACTTCTGCTATCAGTAGCATAAATAGTGATATTATTGGCAAAAACTTCTGATACTGACCACTTTCACTCTCAATCTGAAACAGACTTACAATGCTGGTCATACAGACTAAACCAACAACGATTGTTGATATCTCTGCCATTTCAATTAGATTCCATCCTCCAAGCCATTCCAGTAAAATTTGAATCAATGCATTGCAAAGAACAATGCACAACAACCCTATAAAACGGCGCGGATAGATAACGCGCAAATTTCGCTCAAAATAAAGCGCAAGAAACAGCGGGATCATCAACATCAAATACTCCTGTAATACAAGCGCTTCATATATATTAAAGAAAAGAAAAAATGTTTCTGTACCAATAAAACAATAAACACCTGCTGTCAAACCGAACAATCCCAGATACAATTCTCCCCTGCTTGACTGGCCGATATATCGCCGTATCAGTGCAAGCACAAACATGACGATTGCCATAATCACAATGAGCAAGCAACAGACAATATCCGCCAGATTATTGCCCATCAGTCCGACCATGATTGTATTTTTTATCTCAATAGAAACATTTTGCAGCACCATCTCTTCCTGTTGATTCACAGCAGTCAATTCAATGCACAGTTCTCCCCATGTCTCACTATCCTGCTGGATATTGGGTATATCGACATAATGCTCGACATTGGTACTAATATTCTCCAATTCCTGCTGATAAATCACTTCCCCGTCCAAAAAGACACGTACATCTGCATTTTCACAGGAAATTTTCATCGCTAGTCCTGCATATTCCTCTATCAATGAATTTTCAAAGATAATGGTTTCCGAAGTCTGAAATTTTTCTGAATAGGGCAGCTCAACTTCTATCCGCTCTACACTGTCTGAAACTCCCATCATCCACCCCTCGTTCAAGTAATACTCAATTGACTTTGATGCCATAGATTCCCCATCATGTTCTGGGTGTATAAAAAATGCAGTCACCATAAAAGCTGCAACAAGAAATATTATAACTCCTGTAAGTTTTCGTATGTATTTCATTTTAATTCCCCATACCGCCTTTGGCGGCTCATATTGTATTTTGAATCCCATTTTATAGATATCGTATATTATTCTATTGTCTAATCTTGATAACCTCTCTTAACAATTATTTGATTGTTTTGGCACAACTCGGATAGAATACATATACACTAATCGAGTAGGAAAAGTATATCTTCCCTACTCTTGCGCTGAGCACTTGTCAACTTCCGCTGACAAATTTCAATTGGGTGCTCGTGTGCATAAAAAGAATTATATCTGCAAAAATCCAAGCAAATACTTCCCCCCAAAATATCCCATCGCTTCCAATAAATCTTGTCAAAACAATTGTACAAAAAAGTCGCATTAATAATTGTGCAAAACTAGACACCATAGGTATAATTGTATTATTGATTCCTTGTAGCGCTGCCCGCAAAATATATAAACTATATAACAAAGGAAAAAATATTGCCAATATTTTCAAAAATCGATTACCATACCATAATGTTTTCTCTGTCGTATCAGATATATCAATAAACAATCTCAATATATCCTTTCCACCAAAAATCATCACTCCTGAACAGACCAACGCTACAATAACCCCCATTATTAAGCTTGCCCGAACTCCCTCTCTAATTCGACTCAATTTGCCTGCTCCATAATTTTGCGCAACATAAGCTACAACCGCCATTCCAAAGGAAGATGCTGCAATTTCCAACAATCCATATAATTTTACCGCGGCAGTATATCCAGCAAGAAAAGTGATATCATACTGATTGATTCTGTTTACAACAATCAATCCGCCAATTGATGTAATAACACTCTGTAACGCCATTGGTGTTCCCATTTTAATTAGATTCCATGTAACCAATTTGTCATGATAAACTTCAATATAATTATCAATCTTTCTCTTCTCTTTATAATAATAGTAGCCACAGATTAACATTACCACACATTCCGAAAGAATTGTCGCTAATGCTGCTCCAGCAATCCCAAATTCTAAAATATTAACAAATAAAATATCAAAAACAATGTTGCATAAAGAAGAAATCGTCATTGCCAACAGTGGAATTTTACTGTTTCCTCTACTTCTTAATGCACCTGAAAATAACTGATAAAATACAAGGAAAGGGATTCCCAAAAACAAAATATTTGTATATTCTCTAGCCATTGTATACACTTCATCTTTTGTGCCAAGCAACTGCAAAATCACACCTGAAACCAGCAAAAATACGACTGTCAGCACGATAGCAAGCACAAAGCAAATTCTCTTCGCTCCTGCAAAATAAATTTCAAATTTTTGTTCATTTCCTTCTCCAAAACTGTTCCCTAATAGGATACAAAAACCCTGGACAAGACCAATTATCACACCATTTACAAGAAAAATCAACCATTCTGTACCGCCAACTGCCGCAAGTCCTAACGTACCAATTTTCTTTCCTATAACAATGGTGTCCACAAATGTATACAATTGCTGAAATAAATTGCCAATAATCAAGGAAAAAGAAAAAGCTCCAATTAACTTAAAAGGATTTCCCACTGTCATATCCTTATCTTTTCTCATAACTATCACCTGCGCACATTGATTTGATGTGCTGTCAAACAAACAGCAATATCGATGTCCCTTTTATGCAACAATATTTTGCAGCCAGACTCCTTTTTTGACCAATATAAAACCAATAATACATTTGATAATGTCCCCAAGTTGTACCATTGCATACACTACAATGACAGGAAGTCCTGTATAGCGGCTAAGTATAAACGCAATTACCACACTTACACACCAGATAAACACACTGTCAAACAAAAAGGTAATAATCGTTTTTCCACCAGAACGCAATGTAAAATAAGTTGCATGCAAAAAAGCATTCTGTGGCATAAAAAAAGCTGTGACTATAATAAAATACTTGGCAAGCAATTGTGCTTCTTCGTTAATCTTGTATAGTCTTGGAAACAATGGTGCCATAATAAACATAACAAGCGCTACACAGGTACAGCACATTACAGAAAATGCAATTAGCTTATTGTCTGTATCCCTTGCTTCTTTCATCTTACCAGCTCCCAAAAGTTGCCCTACAATAATTGCAACGGAATCCCCCAAAGCGATAAATACAATATTAAAAACATTGTTGATTGTGTTTGACACATTTAATCCCGCTACAACATTCAGACCACGAACAGAATAGCACTGTGTCAACATTGCCATTCCAGCTGCCCACAAAGTTTCATTGAACAGAAGTGGGCTGCCCTTCTTCATAATTTTTAATGTCAATTCTTTTGGTACTTTCAATGTACTGTAAAGGCTTATAACAAACGAGTATGTACTATGATTTTTTCTGTGAACGCCAATCACCGTAATTAACATCTCTACATATCGTGAGAGAACTGTCGCAATCGCTGCACCATTTACCCCGAGTGCTGGTGCCCCAAATTTTCCATAAATTAAAATATAATTGAACAGAAGATTTACAACGACTGCTGCAACCCCCGCTTTCATAGGCAGTATTGTCTGGCCACACTCGCGCAGTGTACTGGAATAAATTTGTACCATTGCAAAAGCTGGTAGGCCAATCAACATAATCTTGAGATATTTTTTTCCATAAAATAAAGTTGCTGTGATACTCTCTGCTGATCCATCTCCTTTTAAGTAAGCACTGATCAAATTTGTACCGCCACATAAAAAAAGAATCACTGTCAACACTGTGATTATTGTAACCATCCACAACTTAAAACGCATTGTCTGACGCACACCTTCGTGATTTCCTTGTCCAAAATATTGCGCTGTAAAAATGCCTGCACCAGACACCCCGCCAAAAATACACAGATTATAAACAAAAATCAGTTGGTTTACAATCGCCACTCCTGACATCTGTTCTGTGCCTACCTGACCAATCATAATGTTGTCCAATAAGTTGACAAAATTCGTAATTCCATTCTGTATCATAATTGGTACGGCAATCATCAATACCATCTTGTAGAAATCTTTGTTCCCAATAAATTTTGATATCGTTTTCATTATTTCCTCCAATTATCTTGTATTTTTTATCATATCATTCTTTTGATCCAAATACAATGCTGTCTTTGGATTTATCAGTTACTTTTCACGCCCGCACTATACTTGCTCCATAGTGTCGGAACCAGCATATGTATCAAGTGTCGCAATTCATACCAAATCATCTAAATTTCACCCCTTTTTATATTGCAAATTTCTTTTATTTGTCTATAATAAAAGATAGTGCTGTTTGTCGTTTACAGACAGGTAAAAGGAATTTTTGTGGTAAAAGAAAGGGGAAAATTAACAATGAACGAGCAAAAAAGCATTGAAAAGAAGCTGACCAAATCATTTTTTAAGGTAGCGTCTATTACTGCAAGCGTAGCAATCCTTGGATTGATTGCACTTGCCATTATATCAAACAGATATTCCTATGCTTTGAAAAATTATGGTTTTGCACAAGGAGACATAGGAAAGGCAATGTTTGAATTTGCAGATGTTAGATCATCTTTGCGCGCTGCTATTGGTTATGATGAACCCGACGTAATTGCCGCTGTAGTAAAACAACATGATAACCATAAAGCTGCCTTTCTAACAAATTTTGCAAAAGTTGAAGATACCATTGTATCACAAGATGGAAGAAAAACATACAATGAAATTCGTGCTGAACTAGAGGAATATTGGAAACTAGATGCAGAAATTATGAACCTTGGCGCAACGACAGACCGTGAACTTTGTAAGCAGGCACAAGATATTGCCATAAATGAACTGGCTGATGTATATGACAATATCTACTCCAACCTGGAAGCTCTTTTGAATGTCAAAGTAAATGAGGGAAATAGCCTCTCTGCCAAACTTACAATCGCAGAGATAATTTTATTTTTTACAATCACCATTGTAATTGTAATCGCAATGATACTGTCAACCAAAATTGGCAAACAGATTGCCAAAGGCATTGCCTCTCCTCTTGGAAAACTTGGACAACGTCTTAAAACTTTCTCTACAGGAGATTTAACTTCACCGTTCCCTATGATTGAAACTGGTGACGAAGTAGAACATATGGAAAAAGATGCGACAGAGATGGCAAACAACCTAAATATTATTATCAATGATATCAGCGAAGTGCTCGGGGAGATGGCAAGTGGAAACTATGCTGTCAAATCAAAATATTCTGCAAAATACACAGGCGATTTTCAAAAGTTATATGAATCTATGCGTGGGTTGCGAGATCAAATGGTAGATACACTCACATCAATCGGTGAAGTTTCTAGCCAAGTAACCTCTGGTTCTGGTGATCTTGCCGAAGCATCACAAGTTCTTGCAGAAGGTGCAACGGAACAGACAAACGCTGTTATGGAACTACAAGCTACCATTTCCGATATTACTACCACAATGCAAAAGAGTGTGCAAAGCGCAGATGAATCTTACATAAAAGCACAACATTATGCAGAGAAAGCGGATAACAGCCGTGAGGAAATGAACTCTATGATGGCAGCGATGGAACGAATCAACGCCGCATCAAACAGAATCGGTGATATTATCTCCGAAATTGAATCGATTGCTTCTCAGACAAATCTTCTATCCTTAAACGCATCGATTGAAGCAGCAAGGGCCGGAGAGTCTGGACGTGGCTTCGCAGTTGTAGCTGACCAAATTAGAGTGCTTGCAAATCAAAGCGCGAAGGCTGCTGTCGATACCAGAGAACTAATTGAGGGCTCTATTCGTGAAATTACAGATGGAAACCGCGCAGCAGAAAACGCTGCTAGTGCTATTGGTTCTGTTGTGGACGGTATCAAACAAATTGCTGATTTCTCCAAAAATCTTAAGACAATGGTGGAAGACCAAACTGACGCAATGCGTCAGGCAGAACAAGGCATTAACCAGATTTCAGAAGTCGTACAAAGTAATGCTGCGACTGCTCAGGAAGCATCTGCTACCAGCCAAGAATTATCCGCCCAAGCAACAATTCTCAACGGATTAATTGGTCAGTTTTCATTAAGAAAATAAATATTCCATATATAAAGCTCCTGCTGTACAGTAGGAGCTTTATATATTACTTAATTTCCAATTTAATCAAATCTATTCCCAACGTTTCATTTTGTCTTTCTGATATATATCTTGTGTAATATTTAGAATTTATCCATCAATATAGCTGATTATAATTCACAATTATTCACAGTTCTTGGGAATGGAATTACATCTCGAATATTTCCCATACCTGTTAAATACATAATGCAGCGCTCAAAACCAAGTCCAAATCCTGCGTGCCTTGCACTGCCATAGCGCCTCAAATCGAGATAGAAATCATAATCCGCTGGATTTAGATGACATTCTTGCATTCGTCTTTCCAAAATATCGAGTTTATCCTCTCTCTGACTTCCACCAATAATCTCTCCAATACCCGGCACTAGACAATCCATCGCCGCAACTGTTTTGTTATCCTCATTTAATTTCATATAAAAAGCTTTTATTTCTTTTGGATAATCTGTTACAAATACCGGACGACCAAAAAGCTTCTCTGTCAGATATCGCTCATGTTCTGTCTGTAAATCGCAGCCCCATGATACTTTATATTCAAACTCATCATTGTGCTTCTCAAGTTCTGTGATAGCATCTGTGTAAGTGATGTGACCAAACTCCGAACCAGCTACATGCTGCAACCGCTCAATCAATCCTTTGTCCACAAATTGATTAAAGAATGCCATCTCCTCTGGCGCATTTTCCAACACGTAGTTAATAATATACTTGAGCATACTTTCGGCAAGCATCATATCATCCTTCAAATCCGCAAAGGCAATCTCCGGCTCAATCATCCAAAACTCAGCCGCATGACGAGTCGTATTAGAATTTTCAGCCCGAAAAGTTGGACCAAAAGTATAGATATTTTTAAATGCCATCGCATAAGTTTCACCATTTAACTGACCACTCACAGTCAAATTTGTCGGTTTATTAAAGAAATCCTTGCTAAAATCAACTTGTCCATCCACCATAGGCAGATTCTTTAAGTCAAGCGTAGTCACTTGAAACATTTCTCCTGCGCCTTCACAATCACTTCCTGTAATCAGTGGTGTATGGACATAGACAAAATCTCGCTCCTGGAAAAACTTATGAATTGCGTAAGCACAGAGCGACCGCACTCGAAACACTGCCTGAAAAGTATTTGTACGCGGTCTTAAATGGGAAATTGTTCTAAGATACTCAAAGCTGTGTCTTTTTTTCTGTAACGGATAATCTGGTGTTGAATCACCCTCAATCGCAATATTTACTGCTTGTATCTCAAACGGCTGCTTTGCGTCTGGCGTCAATGTCACAATCCCTGTTGCAATCACTGCAGCGCCCACATTTAGTTTTGAGATGGTTGCAAAATTATCAAGTTTATCACTGTAAACCACTTGAAGCGGCTCAAAAAATGTACCGTCATTAATAACCAAAAATCCAAATGTTTTGGAATCCCGCTTACTTCTAAGCCAACCGCCAACTGTCACCTCCTGATCTGCATATTCTTTGTAATTGTGCTGTAATTCACGTATGTTTATCATACTTGTTTTTTCCTTTCTCTTATCATGTATTTGAATTCTTCCTCAAACAGAAAAAAGTCCATCACTCTGCTTTCCATTATACCCTTTTGAGGCTATGTACGCAATCATGTCTGGACCTTTTGCTGAATATAATTGTGCGTGATATTGTATCCCATATAATTAGGGTGTAACCGAGAATTATATGATATCACACATCGTTTTATTGGGCAACCTGCATCTGCGCCATCTCAATAATTTCTGAAATCTCCATACCGGACTTCTGCACAACCATTCTAAGCTCATTGAGTTCTTCCATCTTTTGCATTTCCAGAAGTTCGTTCAATTCTTCCTTCTCTTTCTTAATGCGCGTAGAAAGTGCTTCTATCAGCTCCTCTTTCTGTGCAATTTTTTCCTGTAATGATTTCCTAACTCCTCTTGCCATTGTTGTTCTCCTTATACCAACACATAATTTTTAGTTTATATGGTAATATTGTATGGACAAGAAAGGAATTTTATTCATACTTTTCTATTTTTTTACACGGTTTTTTTTCTCAAAAAAGTGGTCTACTTCTCTCTTTACGTTCTCTGGCGATATAGACTTGGACAGATACCCTTCTGGTTTCAGTGCGATAACCTTACTCACACTCTCCTTATCCACTTTACTTGTCAAAAAAATTACTGGAAGATCTGCAAGTTCTTTCTCAGAACGAATCATTTGCAACACCTGACTTCCATTGCAGACGGGCATCTCATAATCTAGTAGAACCAAATCTGGTTTTTCAAGCGTGATACTCCGAATTGCAGACATTCCTGATTTTGCTGTAGTCACTTCATAATCACTGCTAAGCAAATCATTCAATGCCCTTAGCATAAACTCAGAATCATCTACCACAAGAACCTTCTTTTTTTGACTGATCACTGTTTTTTCTATTTTACTTTGACTCAAATATTTTCCGACCTCAGCCATAGCGTTCTCTGTAATAATAGAGACGCCTCCTTCTGGTTGGAGCGTATCTGTAGCAGTTACACAATATGCAAAGTATCCTTTTCCTGTATCAAATAGCAAACTATACTGTGGACTTTGCTTCTCAAAAACTTTCTGGAATTGCTCATATGTCAATAACTGTTCTTCTTTCATCTCAAACTGCTCAGACTCTGGAAAATGCCCTTTCACGCGCTCTACAAATTGCTTCGCTACGTATCTTGCAGCGTTCATTAGCATAACATTTAGCGCTTCCGATCGCATATCCATTACGCTTCCAATTGTACTGACAATCAACTGCTGCTCAAAAATTAGATAAAATTCCCATCTCTTTTTTTGTTTGGTACTATAGATCAAACGATAATAAATACCATCTCCAAATTTCTCACCACCATAACAATTGCTGATTAACCGTGGGTCCAGTTGAAACATACTATGCAACAAATTCGCAATCGTCTGTCCCATCACTGCTTGCTCTTCATCTGGAAGCAAATTTTTCCACTGTGTTACAACTTCACCACTCACAATCGCATGGTCTTCTATCAGTGTATGTCCAATCAACCATCCTGCGCAAACACCAAGAAAATGATTGATTGAATCCTCCGCATAGTTTGTTAGCTCTAACTCTCGTTCCAGTGCTGGAACAGTCCTATCGCGAAAATTTGTGTGAATGCGCTGATGTGTCTCAAGCCCTGCATAATTGATGGAAGCCATATATTCTTCCTCGTCTGAAAAATGCTGGACTGCATGATCCCTAAAATATTTTACTGCTTCCTGGCAAACCCATTGACTCTTCTCCTCCTGCCGCCCAAAATCAAACAGCTTATTTAAAATACTGAACAATTTCTTATGTTCTTTGTCAATAATTTCTACCCCAATATTATACCGTTCGTTCCATACTAATTGATTTCCCATTTTTTCTCCTTTGCCCCCAACTAACCGCTATTGAAATATCAATCGAGAATTCCATCCTTTTCCACCCAAATTATAGCATGATTACCAAAATAATGGAAGCCATTTTCGTCTTTTCGTTTTACATATTATAATAGTTTAGCCATACCCAACCGCAAATTATAGGATTGTACATTCTAATAATTTATTTAGACTGTTTTCAACTACTTATTTCATGCTAGGCATCTGTTTTTATAAAATTGAAGGTACAAAGCACCTTATACAAGCAAGTTCTCAACAGCATTTTGTACATTCAATTTTGCAAGCTTAAATTGTTACTACATATTAATTTCAATGCTACTGTTCACTCATCTATCAAAATAACAATATTTATATGTCAGCGAAATACCGTTTATCAATTTATGTGTAAAATTGTTGCTATTTACACCTTCAACAGATAAAATTATATCCGTTCAATTCAGACATAAACAATCGCATTTAAACCGTAACAATAAAACAACTAACTTGTTTTTCATGAACTACTATTGTAATATGTAATAAGAACCTGATAGGTTCCTTTAAAACAAATTTTAATAAGGCAGGATTTATTTTATGAAAGTCACAGCAGTAATTGCCGAATACAATCCGTTGCACAATGGACATCTATATCAATTGGATACGATACGTCATACAGAAAACTCCGACATTATTCTTGTCATTATGAGTGGAAATTTCATGCAGCGTGGCATTCCCGCCATCGTAAATAAATATGAACGCTGTCGCATGGCACTATTGCATGGTGCTGATCTTGTTTTCGAATTGCCAGTCTACTTTGCGCTTGGCAGCGCAGAATACTTTGCCCAAGGAGCTGTTTCTCTCGCGGATAAACTTGGTGTTGTAGACATACTTCACTTTGGCAGTGAATCTGGTAATCTCTCTCAAATACTACAGTACGCTAAAATCGTCCTTGACGAACCAGACTGGTACAAAATAGAACTGAACAAATCCCTCAAACAAGGTTGTTCTTTTCCTGCGGCCAGAAGCAATGCCCTATCAAAAATATTTCCAAGTCAAGACTTCCAAAACTTTTTCCATGCTCCCAACAATATTCTCGCAACGGAATATGTTAAAGCTATCCTACAAAGAAACAGTATAATTAAACCAGCAACTCTTGTGCGAAGAGGTGCAGCGTATACTTCCATCTCTCTGGAATCAGATAGCTTTATATCTGCAAATGCTATACGAAACGCACTTTACAGCCAATCATCTAACACTGCAACGGAAAGCGCAATCCAAAATTATATGCCTGCTGATGTATATACACTGTTACAAAATCAAGAACGCTTATATCTGGAAGACTTTTCTGAGATTCTTCTCTATAAAATGCTACAAAAGAATGGTAGTAAGGATGCGTTTGCTGATTACTTTGACGTTGGAAGGCAACTTTCTCATACGCTGCACAACAATCTGCCCCACTTTATCTCTTTTGATGACTATGTATTATTATGTAAGACCAAAAATCTGACACATTCTCGTATTTGCCGTAGTCTAATGCATATTCTTTTAGAGCTGACGCAAGAACAAGCAGATATCTTAAAGCAACAAGACTACACTCCTTATGCCAGATTACTTGGTTTTACTTCCCGCGGTCAAAAACTATTGAAATCTATCAAAGCAAACGCATCCATTCCTATTATAACCAAACCTTCTCATGGGCTAAAACAGCTAAATGGCTTTGCGCTGACAACTCTGCAATCCGATTTGTTTGCCGCTAATATTTATGAGAGTATCCGACAACAAAAACAACGACGGCAGCCACACAATCCCACTAGCCTTCATCGTCAAAATGAGCTGACCAGCGAACTAATCAAAATTAATTTTTAAAGCTATGGATTGGCGCTGGTATTCTACCTCCACGGTTTACAAAGGCATCACAAGAATATCTATTGACAGGCATAATCGGGGCGTGTCCAAGCAATCCACCAAACTCAGCACTATCGCCCACTGTCTTGCCAATCACTGGAATAATGCGTACTGCGGTAGTTTTCTGATTAACCATCCCAATCGCAAGTTCATCTGCTATAATGCCTGCGATTGTTGTTGGTTTTGTATCGCCCGGAATTGCAATCATATCCAAACCAACCGAACAAACACAAGTCATCGCTTCAAGTTTCTCTAACGTAAGCGCACCTGCATTCACCGCATCAATCATACCCTGATCTTCACTGACTGGAATAAAGGCACCACTAAGGCCACCTACATATGATGATGCCATCACACCACCTTTTTTCACCTGATCATTTAACAATGCAAGTGCTGCTGTTGTTCCCGGAGCCCCCGCATATTCGAGTCCAATCTCACACAAAATGTCTGCTACACTGTCACCGATTGCCGGTGTAGGAGCAAGGGAAAGATCTACAATCCCAAAAGGAATCCCAAGTCGTTTCGACGCTTCCTGTGCAACCAATTGCCCAACACGTGTTACCTTAAAAGCTGTCTTTTTGATAGTCTCACAAAGCACCTCAAAATTTTCTCCACGCACACGTTCCAGTGCATTCTTGACAACTCCCGGACCGCTGACACCAACATTAATAATGGCATCCGCCTCCGTAACTCCATGAAATGCGCCTGCCATAAATGGATTGTCATCTGGCGCATTACAAAATACAACCAATTTGGAACATCCAATAGAGTCGTTCTCCTTTGTGTACTCTGCTGTCTCTTTGATGATATCTCCCATCAACCTTACTGCATCCATGTCAATCCCTGTCTTAGTAGATCCAAGATTAACTGAACTACACACAAACTCTGTCTGCGCAAGCGCCTGCGGAATCGACCGCAGCAGCAGTTCATCTGCCTTTGTCATTCCTTTTGACACTAGCGCCGAATATCCTCCGATGAAATTTACACCAACGTCCTTTCTAGCTTTGTCAAGTGTTTTAGCAATTGTCACAAAATCCTCCGAAGTCTTGCATGCAGCCCCGCCGATAATTGCAATCGGAGTGACAGAAATCCGCTTGTTTACAATCGGAATCCCAAACTCTTTCTCAATCGTTTCCCCCACAGCCACTAAATCCTTTGCAACAGAGGTAATCTTATTATAAATCTTCTCGTTTAGTTGCAAAAGATTCGAGTCAATACAATCCAACAGACTAATGCCAAGTGTGATTGTCCTAACATCCAGATTTTCCTTCTCAATCATTTTATTGGTTTCTAATACTTCATTTATGTTTATCATCTCAAATGTCCTCCATTACTTTCTTGTCTGATTGTACACAATTTACAATCTGTGCATGCTATTAAAAATTTCTTCTCTTTGACATTTGATTATAACACCAATCTCTGCTCCAAGCTTATCAAACTCATCAGAAACCTCACTGACAGATTTAACCGACTTGCTCATATCTGCAATCATCATCATATTAAAATAATCATCTACAATGGTCTGTGAAATATCTAAAATGTTGATTTTATTCTCAGCAAGATATGTACATACCTTAGCAATAATTCCGACGGTATCTTTTCCTACTACTGTAATAATTGTTTTTTTCATCAATATAACTCCTATCTTTTTATATTTATATTTCTACAATCTGCGACATCTCAGTGCGTGGCGCCACAAATATTGGAAAATCATCTGGTTTATAAGGGATATCCGCCATAGAAATTTCCAGCCGCACAGTTTCATATGCTAACTCTGCTAAATTATTTTCCTTACTTAAATGTCCTAGAAATACAGTTTTCAGATTGCCATGCAAAAGTTGGCTTAATAACCGACCTGAAAGCTCATTGGACAAATGCCCTTTTTTTCCCAATATCCTTTGTTTTAAAACATATGGATATTTACCTACTTGCAACATATTAACATCATGATTTGCTTCTAGCAAGAGAACATCCATTCCTCTGAGACTCTCAACTGTATATGCATCATAAGTACCTAGATCTGTCGCAATTGCCATACGTTTATTTCCATATTGAAATCTATATGCTGCTGGCTGCGCCGCATCATGGGATACCTTCATGGGATTGACTGTGATATCCTTTAGAATAAATTTTTCGTCAATTTTGACTGCATGAAAAAGTGAGTCCTCTATCCTTCCAAGATTACTCACTTTTTTAATGGCAGCTATTGTCCCCTCCGTAGCATAAACTGGTATTCCAAACTTTCGGCACAGTATACCCAGACCACTAATATGGTCTGAGTGCTCATGTGTTATCAGTATTCCATCAATATCTCTTCCCGCCAATCCAAGCTGATTGAGCCCTTCTAAGGTTCTCTTGCAGCTTATTCCTGCATCTACTAAAAGATGGGTAGCCTCTGTCCCAATATAAATACAATTGCCACTGCTTCCACTGGCTATACTGCACATCTTCATCAAATTTTACCCCTGTTCTATTGCAATCTATTTTATTTCCAGTATACCTCTATCTTATCCCCATTATGAATCTCTTGTGTATACTGTGCATCCTTTCCGTTGACAAGAGTAGCAATTCCACCGCCGCGTACTCTGCTGGTATCAAAATCAATATAGTCAAAGATATCCACAAACATATAACTTTGTTTACCTCTCATAACAATTGGACTTTGATTTACAATAACAATTATCTTCTTTCCAACTTCTTCTTTTACTTCTTCCTTTGTCTCTGTTTTTTGTTCTGGTTTTGTGGCAGTCTCAGCAGTCTTATTTTGCTTTGTTTCTTCTGCAACTGGTTTTGGTTCAGTCGCTTGTGTTGGTGTTTTTTCCTCTTTCACTTCCTCTTTAGAACTCTCTGGCGAATCTTTGTCTATATCTGGTATCTCTTCTTTTTTTATCTCTTCCTCTCGAATCTCTTCTTTTTTTATCTCTTCTTGTATCTCCTCTTTTGTTTCATTCGTCGTTGTCCCCTCTGAAACTTTATCCGAATCCACATTTAATTTTTCACTATCAGATAACTCTGTAGCTGTCTCCTGTATTGGTGACTCCTCTAGTTTTTCCTTCGCATTCAAAAGTCCTTGTTCTCTTCTTTTTTCCGCTTTTGACACATGGTCTTTCACTGCTTCTCTAACCGCTTCCCGCTGTGATTCCTTATAAATCTCTTTCAGTTGATGTTCTTTTCGATTCTTAATTTCAAGCTTATCCGAAGCATGAATCTCCACTGTACTGTCTACCTGCTCGCCATTGACAAAGAGAATAATATCCTCTTTTGACAAATCCATAAATGCCAAGAAAGAATCATATGTGTAAAAAGTAAATACCTCAATCTCATCACCATTCTGTATCAGATACTCTTCTGTGACAGCTGTACCATTTACCTTTACTGGTTTTGGAAGCTGCATCTCGTCACCGTTTACTGAGACAACAATCTTTCCATTATAGTCTATCAAATCTGCAATTTTTTCCTGCGCAGATGTCCCAAGTGTGGATTCTTCAAGCACAATCACATCATTTGCCTTGATATTATGGCTGAGACTAACCTCCTCACCATTTACATAAATATGTGCACTCTCACCATATTCTCCTTTTGTAACACGATTTTTGCCATTTACAGTATAGCGTAATTCTTCCCCGCGCCTTGGAAAAAGACCATCTCTTGTAAAATCCGCCTGAATCGCGGCATCTGTCACTGTAAGTTTATTATTGTCATAAAGCTTAATTTTATTGCCATTGAATGTAATATAGATAAAATTATTGTACTGCTCATAATATGTCAAACAAATTCCAATAGGTGTAATAATTGTAGAATCTTTTAGTGCTCCCTCCGGGAAATCAATGTCTCGCATAATCTCCTCCCCGCGAAGCGCCACACGTTTAGGGTCCAATCCAAGTTCCGCTGCAATCAGCGCATCAAATCCTCTAATTTTACCGCCACCGCCAACAATAAACACAGCACTTGGAGAAGTCCCACCATTCAGTTCTTTAATGGTATTGGCAGTCAGTTTTGCCATCCGCTCAATCTCACCCTGACAGATAGCAATCACTTCCTTGGCAGTGATTGTCTGCTCCATACCCATAATGTCTTCATATACAATCTCTTCCTGTTGTGTTGATGCTGTCTTAATCATTTCTGCTGTGCCAAAATCAATCAGACAAGTTTTTGCCAAAAGTTCTGTAAGCGTATCTCCTGCACAAGGAATCATTCCAAATGCAACCACGCTTCCATCACTTGTGATTGAAATGTCTGATGTTCCTGCTCCAACATCAATCATTGCAATATTTAGCAGCCGAAATTTCTCTGGAATGGCAACTCGAATTGCTGCAATTGGTTCCAAAGTAAGATTTGCAACCCGCAATTCAGCAAGTTCCACAGCACTGTACAAACCATCCACAACATCATCTGGCAAAAACGTAGCGATAATATCCGCACCTATCGTTTTCGCCTTATGGTGCTCTGGCTGTCCCATCCACAATCCATTTAAGTAATATCGCACAACAGAATATCCCACACAATAAAAATGCATATCTGTGTCATTATTGTCTTGAAACTCTGCGAATGCCTGCTCTATTCCCAATGAAATCAGATTATTCATGTCCTCTTTTGTGACATTTCGTTCCTTGTCAAGGTCCATATCTGCATGTACATTCATTGTCTTAAGTACACGTCCTGCGGCCGCAATACAAACTTCATTTAGTTTGACGCCTGTCTTCTCTTGCAGACATTGCCTAATATCTGCTATGGTAGCAGCCACTCTGTTGATATCATGAATCTGTCCATCGAACATGGCGCGCGTCTGATGTTGTCTAATTTCCTGCGCTGTCACTACAAATCTTTCTCCTTGTCTATAACCCACAGTACCGACAATACTTCTTGTACCAATGTCCAGTCCAAATACAAGCTCCTCCTCTTTCACATTCCTCTCGTTCATACCTCAACCCCCATTATTTTATTGATCTGTCTGTAGGTTTCCTCCAAATCACCATTGTTTGTAATCACCACTTGGCAGTATTTTCTAAATTCTTCCTCACTCAACTGTCCCTTCATAATCTCTGTTGTCTTCTGTGCGCTGTATTGCCTACTTTTTGCAAGTCGCTTCTGCCGGACTGCAACATCAGAATGAATATACCACATCTCATCCACAATCTGGTCATAGTGTTCCTCAATTAAAAGTGCCGCCTCGATAAAAAAGTAATCCACCACTCCTCTTTCGCGCTCAAAAGCAATTTGTTCTAAAATATACTTTTTCACTTCTGGATGCACAATGTAATTTACTTGGACCAACAGTGCGTTATCTCCAAAAATAGCAGTTGCCATTTTCAATTTATCAATTGTATTATCGGCGTTTAAAATCTCTTGTCCAAGAAGCGCAACAAGCTTCTGATAACACATTTGCCCTGGTTCATACAGTTTGTGTGCTGCCTCGTCTGCCCTTATAACTCTGCATGAAAACTGTTCTTCTATATAGGAGAGAACCTTTGTTTTCCCTGCGCCGACACCGCCAGTAATTCCTATAATTTTCATATTATTTTGCCTCATACCAGTCCATACCTGTATGGAGGTCAATCTCTAGTTTTACTGCCAACTCACATGCATTTTGCATCTCTTGCGACAAAACTGCGCGCACTTGCTCAACCTCATCCTTTCTTGTCTCAATCAGTAGTTCATCATGTATTTGTAGTATTAGCTTTGACTGAAGTCCCTTTGCTTTTAATGCATCATAGACATGTACCATTGCATATTTAATAATATCTGCCGCTGTTCCCTGTATTGGAGAGTTCATAGCAACACGCTCTCCAAAAGAACGCTGCATAAAATTTGTAGATTTTAGCTCAGGAACAGGTCTACGTCTGCCAAACATTGTTTCACAATATCCCTTTTCCTTTGCATCCTCCACCAACGTATCCAAAAATTTCTTAATTCCAGGATACGTCTTAAAATATTCATCGATATAAATCTCTGCTTCTTTGCGTGTAATACTCAAATCTTGACTCAATCCGAACGAACTGATACCATATACAATCCCAAAATTTACTGCCTTTGCATTGCGTCTCTGCAAGTCTGTGACCTCCGCAAACGGTGTGTGAAAAACCTTCGACGCAGTAATTCTATGGATATCCTCCTCCATCTTATAAGCCTCGATTAGCTGGTGGTCTTCTGACATATGGGCCAGCACACGCAACTCAATCTGCGAATAATCCGCATCCATAAAAATACAGCCCTCTTGCGGAACAAATACTTTTCGGATTCGTCTACCAAGTTCCATACGCATTGGAATATTCTGTAAATTAGGTTCTGTTGAACTCAATCTTCCCGTCGCAGTAATCGTCTGATTAAAGTTTGTGTGTATTTTGTTTTTCGCGTCAATAAACACTGCAAGCCCGTCTGCATAAGTTGATTTAAGTTTTGTAAGTCCTCTATATTCCAAAATATCTTTGACAATCGGATTTTCTGGTGCAAGCTTCTCCAACACTTCCGCCGCTGTCGAATATCCTGTCTTTGTCTTCTTCCCTCCGGGCAATTTCATTTTATCGAATAAAATTTCCCCCAACTGCTTTGGTGAATTGATATTAAAAACTTCTCCTGCCACATTATGAATTGCCTTTTCTAACTCATCAATCCTGACATTGAGCGCCTCCCCATAAGCCTTTAATTCCTCTGGACGAACAAGAATTCCCTCCCGTTCCATATCAAATAACACATAAGTCAATGGCATCTCAAGCTCCCGAAAAAGCTTATCCATTTTATTCTGTACCAATGCTGTTTCTAGCAACGGCTCTACCCGATACAAAACATATGTTTCTTTCGCAAGACAAGTTAGACACATCTCCTTCTGATTGCGATATATGGTACTAAAATCACTCTTTCCAAAAATCTCTACCCATTTCTGTAACTGAATATTGAGATGTTCCTTTGCCACATCAACAATATCATAATCACCCTTGAGTGGGTTCAACAAATATGCTGCAATTTTACAGTCAAAGAGATGTTTTGTAATCTCATATGATGCCAGTTTTTTATCACTTTCCTCTGAAAATAGGCTTCCATAATCATTTTTTACATCAAATACAGCAACGGACATCTTATCAGATAACAACATTCTCTCAATCTGTTGTTGAAGAAATTCTGCTGATATTACATCACAACTTTCCATAAAGTAAACATTTTGCTCCTGCTCTGAACCACCACATAACATGCAGCCAAAGATTGATTCCTCTGCGTTCATCTGCAAAAACATCTGTCCATCTGCATGCGCTCCAAACTCACTGATGTCTTTTGCTTTTATATGAATTGGTCGTATTGCCGCGAAACCAGCTTTGATAACCCTATCAAAAGCGCTCTGTACATCCTCTTTTGTCCGAATCGCAACTACTTTAATATCTCTGTTAATATCAATCGCAGTTGTATTGTTTTCTAATTCGGCTTGTCCAAATTTGCCGTACAAAGAGAGTTTCTTCAACAGAGCATTAGCCTCCATTGAAAACATATTCCCCGCAGTAAACGCTGTCTTTTCCAATGAAAAATCAACAATTGTATTTTTAAAAATCTTCCAGGACTCTTTATTTTGTAAAACATCCTCCTTGTTCTGCAACAATTTCTCCCGAATGCTTTTTTGTGGCAACTCTTCCAAATGTACATACAATTCCTCTAGCAAATCTTCCTTCGCGACATACGTACACAACAAATTAATTGCTGTCTTTTTTCCAATGTGTGCTATTTCTGTCAATACTGGTAGCGTGCAGAGGAACTCTGGTGTAAACTGATATTCCTCCTGCACTATATCGATTCCATAGTCCCGAAATATTGTTTTTCCATTGCTAGTCTCTATAACACAAACTTTTGTTTGCTTAGAAACAAGCTGCAAAATATTCCAATCACCGGTAACCACTGTGATTTCTAGTTCCTCTTTTGTGGAAGCTTCTTTCTCTAGTCTCCCTACGATACTTCCCAGAAAAGCTGTTACTTTCAACTCTTCCGACGCAACAAAGTTGATTCTCATCGCTAAAATAAGTTCCTTTAGTACAGAAAACTGCTCATGAAGCCCCTTTGGTATCACTCCTTCTTCCGTTCCAAATACCACACACAGATTATCTGGTTTTTCCTTCTCCACAACTTTTAACAATACATTTACAAATCCAAAAATCGCATTTGTCTGAAGTCCCGTTGTATCTGTCATTATCGGTACATTATAGAATGCTTTTCGTAAAATATTATTGCCATCTATCAACACAATCCTGCTCATGATGTTATACTCCTCCCAGCAAAAATATACAAAATATCAGTGA
The DNA here is from genome assembly GCA_011959805.1 of Lachnospiraceae bacterium. GTDB lineage: Bacteria > Bacillota > Clostridia > Lachnospirales > Lachnospiraceae > COE1. The sequence continues at coordinate 41,447 of BLMC01000017.1, forward strand.
TCCAACTAAAAAAAGACCGGCCTTTAGCTGTTTAAATACCTTTTTGCGGGTAATAATCCGATTCAGCCTGTCCTCCAGTTCACTCTGTACATCTATATCCTCATCATTCTCAAGTCTGCTGATGCCTTCTAACAGAAGATATTCAACTGTAAGTTCCTCCATGCATTCACTGCAAGAAGTTATATGTTCCACCAACCGATACTCTGTATCTCTGTCTAACTCATCTTTTAAAAACAGATGAATACACCGCTGTGCCTCTTTACAATCCATCGCTGCCCTCTACATTATACGAAAACTACGCCATTACAGGCCGCACGGCTATCCTTAGAGCCTGAATATACTACTTCCCTAATGATACACTAAATCTTATCATATTAAAAGAGTGAAATCAAAAAATTTCACTTTTATACAGATTATTCCTTTCTTTTTTGTATAAAATAACAATGGCAGCAGAGCCATTCTCTGGACTTCTGCTGCCGCTTTTACAGTTTTGCTGACTACATCATTGTGTCTCCCTCACTAATTCGCTGTATCAGCTGTTGCATCTCTTCTTTACTTTTTACGCTATTACTCTCAGCAAGAATTCGTTCTTTTTCATACTCAGTCAACTTACCATAATTATTAATCGCCTGCTCATCCATTGCTAATCCAAATGCCAGTCCCAATGGCAACACGCCGCCTTGCAGCCCATCTATATAGTCCATAATCACACCTCATCCTTATCAACACTACTTTCAAAAACCCCATCTGCAATACCTGCATTTTGCAAGTTGCACAATATAGTGTCTCCTAAATGCTATGTAATTATGTATCTGTCTTTAATTATATCATTTCATGCTTCTTTTTCCAAAGTCCCAGAAAAATATCTTCCTATGTCGGCAACAAATCCAAGAACATCTGTTTTTATTTCATCTGGAAAAGTTGTGAGCACAGGTGCTGTCTCAAAACTCAATGCACCATTAAAATGGGTTCTTTTGTTTTATATGCCATATGCTTTTTTGTGTTGGATATCTTTGCTCTTCCATTTCGACGCATTTCTTTCAATATATAATTCAGAAATTTTATTCTGAATTTTACCAAATCAATGTCATATATATTTCCTGTACTTGTTATAATCATGTTCCATAAACTAAGTGAAATACCAATTTCATTTGTATAGTTATTTTCAAAGCGTCCAATTATTTTGATAACAAAGCAAATATAATACCTGTTCTCTAGCAAAACCTTTTATTCTTACCAGCTGCATCATTAATTCCACTTTTCACCTGTGCCCACATAATTTGGATATCTCCAAATACCTTGTTCATAGCTGCGGAAAAAATATACACTTGGAAACTCTAGTTTTTCTCGAAATTCAGCCGACTTTACTTCTGTCTCTATAGCATAGTCGTGATACAGCTTTCCAAGACTTTTAATGCCTCTATATCTTTGATCGCTATAATTTCTTTGTTGTCATATACCCATATCCTATAATCATAAGTATGTTCATATTTTCAACACTGATTTTTCCTTTGCTATACTGATGTATTCTGAATCAATCTCCATTTTTGTGTATTGCTGCCATCAAATTTCTTAATGCAGATTTTTCCTTCACTGTCATAACTTAAGGCACTCTGTGTTCCAATAAGAATATAATAAATATCTTTTTGAGTACAGTCTCGTTTTAATACCCACTTCTGCGCATCTGTATTATTCTTCTGGTGTGCTTGAATTGGTCCGTTTTCAATCTCTTTATTATTTCTCAAATCCAGATATAGTTCTGAATTATAAAATCGTAAATAAACCCTATCATCTATTGTTTTTATTTCAAGTTGATTTTGTTGATTTGACATTAATGCAATCTCCGAGTTCTTTTTATTTTCCAAATCCAAACATACAATTGACAACTTGTCATTTTCGTAAGGACAAATACGATATATTCCGTCTGTTATCTTATCGGTAGTATTAAATTGAACATATTGTGTATACTCGTCCATATTATCTGCTATCTTTATCATTTGATTGATGGCAACAGAACTGCTAAATCGTACAAATCCCGCAATTCCAAATACTAACATAATAAAGACAGATGCTCGATTTATATACTGCCTGTTACCGACTTTCTGTATCGTTTGTTCTACAATATGACAAATATTAGAATATCCTTTTATAGCTATTGGAATCAGCAATATAAAATAGGGCAATGTATACTGGCACTTCGCCTCCCAAAATACATGAAATAAAAAACCGCCAACAAATATTGTTTGTAGCATAATCCAACCATTTTTTATTCTGGAAGTATCAAAAACACAAAACAACAAACTTCCCATTAAAACCATAAATTGAAGCAAATTTAATATCTTACTAAAAAAATTCTGACCTCTGACACTATACATTCTTTTAATCCATTCCGGTTGCTCAATATTAGACTGCTGCTTATTAACTACCCAAAAGCACTGAAATGTTGGATTATTCCATTGTGATGCAAGCTTATGTCCCATAAATTGAACGGCATATTCCCAATCACTAGCAAAATAATTTAATCTCTCATTAATATATCTTTTTGCTGCCTCTGCCTGTTTATTGGTATCACTGCCATTGTCAAAATAACTTCTACTATTATACTTATTCCACCAACCATCGGCCTTATCTCCTTCCTGTAGTCCCATTGCAATATATGCCCATGGAGAAATTCCGCTTTTCATAGATTGTCCAATTTTATTTGCAATAAAAGAGTTTACAGCAACTCCTTGAATCCACTGAAACAGCAAAATTGTTATGAGCAAAAGCAATACTTTTCTCCAATAATTTCCTACTATTTTAAACAATGCATAGAGAATCATTGCAATCATAAATATTAGAGAATTACTTTTCAACATTACACTAAGCGCTATCGAACAAGCAGCAAATAGCAAATCACGCCATTTCCAATTCTCAAAGAAAAGCAGTTCATGTTTTACTGCCTTCAATGCAAATGCAAATGAAATCAAAGTACCATAAACAAATGTTGTGTACAAAGTCAATGGCAAAAAGAAAATTCCAAAAAGTAATATTGCAAGTTGACAAATTTTATTCATACCTGCAAAATTTGCTATCTCTGCCAACTCTTTATAGATTAAGATTAATGCCACTACATTTAGTAACTGAAATACAATATAATTATTCTCCCCAAAAAACATAGTCAAGAAATAGATGAACACAACAATTCCACTTTGATTCTGGCACATCTGTATATAACCACCAGACTCAAACATTGTAAAGTCACCTTGTTTTAATCCCTGCGCAGCCGTTATAATTCCCAATTGATCTGCTCTTGGAATTGTATGACAGCAAAGTACAATCAACGTGCCAATTACTCCAATAGAGAATAAAAGAATTATTTTTCGATTCTTTACAGATAAATATGAAAATGATTTTTTTCTTATCTTTTTTCTAGTAATAAATACAACCGATACGAGTATCACACACGCCGCCATATTCCAAAGTATATTATCTTTCACAAAATATGTATGCTCTGTGCTGATATTGATATATGATGTACTAAATCCGGCAACTAATATCAACCATATTATAATAATTGAAAACAAGAAAAATATTACATATTGGACAAATTTTTCTATCGATTTGAAAATTAAATTTGTTTTATGCCCCCGGTATTATTTAATATATTTATATTTAATCTATAGACTATTTTCTGCCCTAATTTTATAATCTTCATAATTAATTTGTATACCTCCTAGAGACATAATGTCTTATCGCCCCTCTTTTAGCAAATCATAATCCAAAAGTCTATCTTTCTATAAAATAAACCGCAGATGAATTTGTACTATATATCCATTTTGACCTAATTGCACCCACATTATCTTTTACTGCTGCTAATTGGTTATCTACACTATCATACGATTTATCTACATGTAAAATAAAAGAGGAAGCATGCACTTCATCTAACACTTTGTAAATTTCATCAATTCCTTTTTCATCAATTGGATATACATTCTGTCCATTTTGAAAATAAAATGCATCATTACATGATGTAAAACGAGCATTATTATATGTGAGTAATATAATTGGCAATTCAACATAAGAATTTGCGACCTTAAGTCGTTCGTTCCCTCCTCTATATAAATACCCTACTCCTGTCGTAAAATAACCATAGATAATAGTTAGTAACATTACAATCATACACAATATTTTTAAATCAGACCGTTTAGAAATCCATTCACATAATGTATTTCCCAATACAACAATAACCAGGATTGCAACTGGTTGTATATTAAAAATATACCTATCCGATTGATATGGTGCAATCTTTGCGATAATAATAATATCTAATATCGTTGTTATAGATAAGAAACCTATAAATATAATATTCTTTGTTATCTTTATAGAAATCTTTTCTATCTTTCTTCTTGAAAAAATAAGCTGAATTTCTCCCATTTCACTTGGTTTGCATTTTACCTGATATAAGTGAATAAAAACCCCAATTAAAAGTAATATTATAATTCCTAATAAAAGAAGTTTTAATTTCCCCGAAAAAATTTCCTTACTAAGTAAATTTATAAAATTTCTTAAACGACCAAAGTCAAACTCTGATTTTATACTTTCGAATGCTTCATTTCCACGATATTCTTTAAAAATCTGATTGTACATTGATGGAAAAATAACATAACTACTTAATAATCCCAAAAACATTGTTATTGTATATTCAATTACACTTCGTCTTTTATATAGCCACAAAAAAATCCATGTACATGCGCTCAAGAAAAACGCAAAAATCAAAAAATAATATTGTGTTAATGTTCCAAATACTGTTGTCCCACAAATGCCAATTAGAATTTTTTTCCCTATTGTATTCTTGTTGATTATATTCTCAATTAAAATAGAATGCAGATATATAAAGAGAAGAGTCGCACAAGTAAGCTGCATGTACATGCGCCCAAACACTGCTATCGTAACTGTTCCAACACTAAATCCCCATAAAAGGCAAGGAATAATTTGACCAATTTTTGTTGAAATCAATTTCTTGCAAATTTGGTACAAAATAAAATCGGATAACACAAAAAATATAATATTAAGTAAAATAAAAGACCACTTTGAAAATTTCCGAAAAAAAGAACACATAATCATCAACAACATATAATACAATGGAGGATGAACATCCTTTTTAATACTATTATATACACCAGCAAAATCAAATGCTTCCTCATCTGAAATTGTAAAATAATCTTGATAGTATTCCGACGAATGCCAATTATTCAAATAGCTTGCTTCTGGGCGATTTGCATTGATAGAAGGATACTTTGTCTGACAAATGAATTGATAAGAATAAAGTTCATCTCCAAAATATCCCTCCTTACAACTACCCCAATATATAATATTTACTATTTGAAAAAACAATATTAATAGAACCCCCCCCCCCCGAAGAATATTTGTTCTATTTTTGTTTATAAAACTATTTATATTAATTATCATGTCATTATTGTCTCCTCTTTTTTATACCCAAACCTTTTTTAGCGTTTCTATTAAAATAGAACCTCCTAATGAAATTCCCATAAGCACAAAATACGAAAGTAAAAAGTAAGTCTAAATTATAAAGTGGCAATTTCTTCTTTTATTGAAGTATGTTCTTATTTGTATTTTCTGTATTAAGTCTATAT